>NZ_JAMYSB010000020.1:0-111412 GCF_040321695.1 Mesorhizobium sp. M0292 | reverse complement strand
GAACTGACCGCTCGGCTTTGTCGTCATCGCAAAATCCCCGTTTCAAAAACAGGGAATCACATCCACCCAATTTTGCAACAGTCCCGCAAGGGGGGAGATCAGTCTCTTCATTGCTGGAGATCTATTTTCAAGGTTGATGATTGGCGAAAGTCGAGGCGACATCCAATCTCCCCCCTTGCGGGGGAGATGTCCGGCAGGACAGCGGGGGGTGCCTGGGCACGGACCAGCATTCTGGTCTTTGCCACCGCCTTGCTTATCCTCTCAGTGCTTCAAGCGTCTGCCGCCCCCATCACCTGCCCGCCCGGCGACACAAACTTCCCGTCCTTCTACTCCGACCCCACACTCTTCACCGACGCCATCGCCGCCGTCGCCAGAATCGAGCCGTCCAACCAACGCCTCACCGGCATCACAGTCCCCCACCACCTGCTCGTCGCAGATCTCGTCGCACTCGGTTTCCACGCCGCGTCCGGCTTCCGCTACAAGCGCATCGTCATCCTGTCGCCGGACCATTTCCACGAGACGCAGAAACTCTTCGCCACGACGCCGCGCGGTTTTGAAACAGTGCTCGGTCCAGTCCAGGCCGACACGGAAGCCGTGCACCTTCTGGAAGCGAACAGCGACATGGTCGAAGACTCCTGCCTATTCGCCAGGGAGCATGGCGTGCAGGCGATGCTGCCTTTCCTGCATCACTATTTCCCCGAAGCTGAAATCGTGCCGGTGGCGATGTCGGTCAAAGCCAAGCGAGCCGACTGGGACCGGCTGGCGCAGGCGCTGAAAGCGATCGTCGACAAGGACACGCTGATCGTCGAATCCACCGATTTCTCCCACTATCTGCCGCAGCACGAAGCCAGGCGTTTCGACCAGCAGACGCTGAACATGCTCGCCGCCGGTTCGCTCGACGGCATCGCGGCGCTGCGCCAGCCGGATCACGCCGATTCGGTCGGTGCGCTCTATATCCAGACCAGGCTGCAGCGCGAACTGTTCGGTGCTGCGCCGCTGGTCGTCGCCAACGAGAACTCGCAGGCGCATTCAAGCGACTATGTCGAGCGCACCACCAGCTATGTCGTGGCGCTGTTCGGCGCCTTCGGCCCCGGCTTCAACAATCCTGCCCGTCCCGACGACAAGCTCTACTATTTCGCGGGCGACGTGAATTTCGGCCGCGCCATGAAGAAGATCCTGGTCCGCGACGGTGTTGCCGAGAAGATCGTCGAAAGCGTGCTGGCCCTGACCCGCTCGCGGCCGCTGATCGTCAATCTCGAAGGCGTGATCCTGCCCAACGTCCCTGAAGCGATCGACGACATGACGCTGGCCATGCCCGCAGACCTCGCCATCGACATGCTCAAGAAATTGCATGTCGCCGCTGTCAGCCTCGCCAACAATCACGCCTACGACCTCGGCCCGTCAGGCTATGCCGAGACGCTGGCCGCACTCGATGCGGCCGGCATCGCCCATTTCGGGCAGGGCGAGACGCTGGCGCTTGCCGATCTCGACCTGGTCGGGCTGACCGACATCGATACCAACGGCTCCAGGAACACCGACCTTCTGACGCCTGCTTTGCTCGACCGGCTGCTGCACGACAATGCCGAGCGGCCGGTGATTGCCTTCGTCCATTGGGGCCGCGAGTACAAGACGGAGCCGTCGCCGCGCGAGGAGATGCTTGCCGACCAGATGCGGCTGCGCGGTGTCACGGCAATCGTCGGCGGTCATCCGCATGTATCGAGCGAGGCGATCCTGCCGCTCGGCGGCGGCGATGTTGCGGAGATCTATTCGCTCGGCAATTTCCTGTTCGACCAGAAAGCCGAACGATCGTCCGGGTCGATGCTGGAACTCAGGGTGTTCAGCCAGGGCACGATCTTTGCCCGGCTGATCCCGCTGCCCAATTTTTTCGAGATGGGCTCGAAATGACGCGATTCCCGAAAGGACGTGACAGGACCTCAACAGCCTTGCAGATCTTCCGGCAGATAGCAGACCGCCGGCTTGGTGCTGGTTTCGAACAGCGACTGCTTCGGCCTGAAATAGAAGAACGTGGCCGGCTTGCTCTCGCGTGTGCTGCCATCGGCGAAATGGGCGGCGATGCTGAAGCGATGGATCGACGACATTGACGACCACATTTTCAGCCGTGCCGTGTAGGCGCTGAGATTCTTGTTGCCGCGCACCGGCATGGGGATGCTGTAATCGGTCTTGCCGATCGGAAATTCGATGTTCTGGTAGCGCAGCGCTTCGGGCGACGCGCCGCCGCCATCGCCGCATTCGGCGAGCGATTCTGGGACCTCGATGCTGACCAGCGAGACGATGACGCGAAACGGCTCGCTCTGCTGGTAGACAGCGCCCTGATCGTCCGCCCAGGAATAATCGAGCTTGCCAATCCCGGTCACGCTCATTTTCTCGACGCTGCCGCTGATGTAATCGGCAACGTCGCCGAACTTGACCTTGTTGGCCACCTGGGCGCGGCAGACATCCAGGCTGTCCCTTGACGGGCAGGTGAAGCGCTCGGTCTCGAGCGTGGTTGTGTCGACGCCGGCTTCAGTCAGCACGTCCTTGATCGAGACGTCGACGCCATCGCCGAAAGTGCCGATGTCCTTCGTGAACATGCGGCTCGGCTCGCCGGTCGCGTTGTCCTCCTCGTCGGTCCTGGTGAACTGGATCGACATCTTCATGTCTTTCACGTCGCCCCAGCCATTGTTGACGATCGAGAAGTCGGGGCGGAAGCCGACGCAGCCATAGTGCTCGCTGATCGACAGCATCGGCTTGCGGTAGGCCTCGCTCGCGGCCACCTTCATTTCCAGGCTGTCGATCTTGACCCTCGACCGGTCGGTGGTCTTGAGGTCGACTTCGGCGAAGGCCGGCGCCGTCTCCCAGTCCATGCCTTCATAGACATTGCCGGTACGAATCTCTCCGGTGCCGTTCCAGGCATCGTTGTACTGGTCCGACACCGGATAGATCGCGATGTCTTCGTCGCGCACCAGATGCTGGTACTGCATGTCGGCCTGCTGCGTCATGCGCTGGTCGACGGCAATGCCGATCTCGACCTTGTCGGCGGAACCGCCGCCGGTCTGCGCCTTGAGCAACCCGCCCACTCTGGCATCGGCCAGCACGTCGGGGCGCGCACCGCCGATCTCCTTGCCCATCGCCCATTGCGACCAGTAGACGGTGCCGCCGGACAGCCGGGTGCGGCCCTTGCCGTCCTTCAGCCCATCGGCAAAAGAGCCGACGAATATCTCGCCTGTCTTCGTCTCCAGCCTGCCCTCGCCATTCGGCACACCGGCCCTGAATTGCCCTTCATAGCGATTGCCGTCGGCATCGACATGGATCGCATGGCCGTAGAGCTGGCCGGCGACCCAACGGCCGTCGAGAATCTCGCCTGAACGCAGCTCCAGCCGGCCTTGTCCTTCGGGGCGGCCATTCCTGATCTCGCCGAAATAGCTGGAATAGATCGTCTTGGGGTCATAGCTCGCCGACCCGCGTACGCGCCAGACCAGCCTGCCCTTGCCGTTGACGGTGCCGTCGGCTGCGACGGTGCGGTCCGGCGACACGCCGGCTGCCGGCTCCCAGGTGAAATCAAGACCCAATTCCGGGTGGGAATCCCAGACCCGTACATTCTTGCGCAGCACCGAACGTGTTTCGCTTTTATAGAGGATTTGCACCCGCTCGGCCCAGGCGCCATCGGGTGTGGCACCGCCTTGATCGGCCATAGCGGAAAAGCATGTCAGTGCGGCCAGCATGGATGCAGCCGCCATCGCTTTGACTCCGAAGATCATTCTTGCCCGCGCCATCTTACCCAACCCCTTGGATCGCCTAGCGTAAGCACCGCTGTAACACAGTGCAAGAGAGGTGTTCCGATACAAAAAAACCGGCGGCAGGAACGTCCCGCCGCCGGTTTGCTAATGCTGTTTCTCGCCGCTGTTTGCCGGCGAAAGATCGGGCCTTATTTGTACAGGCTGTTGATCCACGCCACGTTGGCAGCGTTCAGGCGCACCGCTGTGTTGGCGTTGGGGCTTTCGGCCACGTTCACGCCGGTGACGACGCGCTGCTTGGCGCCATTGTCATAGGCGTAGACCGAGCTGCCGCTCGACCCCGGATAGGTGTCGCAGTCGTACTGGAAATACTCCGCGCCGATGTTTTCGGCTTTCACTTCGCAGGTCGCCTTCCACATCGTACCCATCGGCTTGTCGCCGGGGTAGCCAACGATGTTGGCGGTGAAATCGCCGAGGTTCTCATAGTTGGCATAACCCAGCCAGCCGAGATTGGTGCCGACATCCTGCTTCAGCGTGATGATGCCGAGGTCCCACGGAATGACCGAGCCGTAGTAACCCTGATAATTGTCGATGAAGCCCTGCAGGATGTAGACGCTCTCATAGCTGAAAGCGCCAAACGGTGCATCGTCGGCGGTGTTGCCGTTGAGCGACGGCACGAAGATGACGTCGTCGAGCCAAGCCTTGTCTTCATTGCTGTAGAGACAATGCGCGGCGGTGAGCACCGTGCGCGGACCGATCAAAGTCCCCGAACAGCTGCCGTAACCGCTCTTGGCTTTGCCTTCGATATAGCCGATCGCGGTGAACGGGTAGGTCTTGGTGTTCTTGATCTGCTCGCGGTCGTCGGCCCCGAACACCTGGCGGCCGGCTTCGTCGCCGCCCGTCAGTCCGGTCTTGTCGGCGTTCGGTGTGTTGGCGGGCGCGTTCAATTCCTTGATGACAAGGTCCTTCAGCGTCTCGCCTGCATCGATCTTGATGTCCTTTCCATCGGCGGAACGTCCGACGATGCCATAGGATTTGACCGCCGTGCCCTCGTCGGTCAGCGGCGCTGCCCGGCTGGCTTCATCTTCGGTCAGTTTCGGCGGAGCGATCGGCTTTGCCCGGCCGGGCTGGTAGTCGCCCGTTCCGAGATCGCGCATGCTTTCGCCATTGCCGGCATTCGCTGAGCCGGGATCGGCGGCGAAGGCAGGCATCGTCCACAGTGCGGTGGATAGCAGTGCGGACGCAATGATAGTGCTTGTCAGTTTCGTCATGGTGAGACTCTCCCAAAAGTCAGCAAGGAGTGGAGCAAAATACAGAAATATTGTCGAGATCGTGGTGGAGTTAAAAAATTAGTTTGGTTACCCGCCCGTATCGGATCATCGGTCCGGGCGGCCTCGTTAAAGCCCTCCGCCAAACGCACCCGCGTCGATATACTGCCTAAAATAATCCAACATTGGCAATGACAAATCGCTTCCACGTAGGCCGTGGGGGGCTATAGGGTTTGGGTGGGCTCTGCCCGATGGGGCACGATTAGCAAAAGTGGTATTTCGGTTTTATGGCCGCGCGGACGTCGTTCGTTCTGGCGGAAGGCGATCGAGGTACCGGTACCGCTTCTGTTGGTTATGCGTCATGGCGGCATGGCTCGGCAATTTTCATCTCAGGAGGGTTTCAAGGTGAACATTATCCATCGGTTCAGGCCGCTTGCTGCTGCATCGCTGCTGGGCATCGCGGCCGCTTTCCCCGCCGTCAACACACTCTATGCAGCCGACGACGCCGTCAGGCCGGAAGCGGCGGTCTCGCCGATGCAGCGCGTTGCCGAAGCCCGGGACAAGGCCAAGGCCGAGAACCCCGACGGCGCCGACCGCGTCTATGGCGGCAAGGAAGCCGACAAAGGGGCCTATCCGTTCCAGGTGGCGCTGCTGACCAGCGCCCGGCTGGACCCCAGCCCGGCCTCGCAGCCAAACGCGCAATTCTGCGGCGGCAGCCTGATCGCGCCGCAATGGGTGCTGACGGCGGCGCACTGCCTCAACGACAAGGGCCGGCCGATTTCGCCCGACACGGTGACCGTGCTGACCGGCGCCACCGATCTTACCGAAGGCAAGCGCTACAAGGTGGTCGAGGTCATCGTCAACGAGGGCTACAGCGAACAGACGCTGGACAATGATCTGGGCCTGCTCCGGCTGGCGGAGCCCGCCGATGCGCCGGTCATCAAGATCACCAATGAGCCGACGCCAGACAGCGGCAAGACCACGGTCATCGGCTGGGGCAAGATGCAGGACGGCACCTTCCCGACCGCCCTGATGGTGGCCGATCTCGATCTCGAGCCGAGTGCAGCCTGCAACAGCGGCATCAAGTCGATCTATGCGCATGACCTGAAGGCGACACTTGGCGATCTCTCCCACCGGATGCGTTATTCGGAAAAGGGCATCGATGCCGCCGCCAATGCGATCGCCGCCGATATGTCGGATCCGCTGACCAAGAACATGATCTGCGCCGGCACCGACAGCGGCGAACGCGACGCCTGCAACGGCGACAGCGGCGGTCCGCTGTTCATGACCGGCGCCAGCGGTCCGGTCCAGGTCGGCGTCGTCTCCTGGGGCGAAGGTCCGTCCGACGGCACCGCCGCTTGCGGCCACAAGAATGCCTATGGCATCTACACGCGATTGGCCAACTATACCGGTTGGATCGAAGCCAAGATGAAGACCCCGGCTCCGGCAGCCGCGGCGGCGCCCAAGGCCGGTCTCGGCACGGCCAAGAAGCCCTGAACGAGCCCGAAGCTTGATAAGCGCAAAACGGCGGGATCTTTCCCGCCGTTTTGATTCATGTCCGGTGCCGGCTGTTCCGCTTACTTCCGTGGCGGTCCCTTGCGCTCCGCCGAAGCCGCCCACAGATTGATGTCGGACTCGCGTGCGTAAGTGTCGATTTCGGCGAGCTCGGCATCGCTGAAGTCGAGCACCTTGAGCGCGCCGACGCAGTCCTCGACCTGTTCAGGCCGGCTGGCGCCGATCAGCGCCGAGGTCACCCGGCCCTTGCGCAGCACCCAGGCTAGCGCCATCTGCGCCAGCGTCTGGCCACGCTTGCCGGCGATCGCGTTCAGCGCCTGGATGTTGGCGATTGTCTTGTCGTTGATGAAGGCGGGCCGCAACGACTTGCCTTGGCTGGCGCGGCTGCCCTCGGGGATGCCGCCGAGATATTTGTCGGTCAGCATGCCTTGCGCCAGCGGCGAGAACACGATCGATCCGACACCGAGCCCTTCCAGCGTATCGAGCAGTCCGTCCTCTTCGACCCAGCGGTTGAGCATCGAATAGCTCGGCTGATGGATGATGCAAGGCGTGCCGAGCTGCTTCAATATGTCGGCCGCCTCGCGCGTGCGCTGCGAATTGTAGGACGAAATGCCGGCATAGAGCGCCTTGCCGGAACGCACCGCATGGTCGAGAGCGCCCATCGTTTCCTCAAGCGGCGTATCCGGATCGAAGCGGTGCGAATAGAAGATGTCGACATAGTCGAGCCCCATCCGCTTCAGGCTCTGGTCGAGGCTCGCCAGCACATATTTGCGGCTGCCCCATTCGCCATAAGGCCCTGCCCACATCTCATAGCCCGCCTTGGTCGAGATGATCAGCTCGTCCCGATAGCCGGCGAAGTCGGTGCGCAATATCTCGCCGAAGGCGATCTCGGCCGAGCCCGGCGGCGGACCGTAATTGTTGGCGAGATCGAAATGGGTGATGCCGAGATCGAAGGCCTTGCGCGCGATCGCCTGCTTGGTCTTGTGCGGCGTGTCGTTGCCGAAATTGTGCCACAGGCCGAGCGAGATCGCCGGCAGTTTCAGGCCGGATCGCCCACATCTGTTGTAGAGCATTTTCTCATAGCGGTGTTCAGCCGGCTGCCAGCGCATGGGTACAGATCCTGGATTGTATGGGTGTCGGCGCGAGCGCGCCGCCACCCTTCTACCTCATTTCTGCTTCGCCAACAGTCCTTTTGCGTCCTTGACGCCGAGTGCAGCCGGCCGCTCGCAGCTGGTCTGCATGGCGACGAACTTGCCGGTCTCGCCCGACCGCAACAGGCCGGTCATGACGTCGACGGCATGCAGCGCGAGCTCCATCGAGCAACGATGCGGCCGGCCCTCGGCGATCGCCAGCGCCATGTCGGCAAGGCCTGCGGTGCGGTAGTTGGCCATCATGCCCTGGCCGTGCATTTCGTTGGGCACGCCGAACGGATGCTGCCATTTCGGCAGTTTCTTCACCGGTTTTGCCGCCTTGGTTATGCGCACGTCGCCACCGAAGAAATTCGGATCCGGCACGAACACCGTGCCCGTTTCGCCATAGAGTTCCATCGGCGCATGACCATGCGCCCAGACGTCCCAGCTGGTGTTGAGCGTGACCACGGCGCCGTTCTCGAACTCCAGCAGGCCGTGGATCGTCGTCGGCGTGTTGACCGGGATTTTTTCGCCCGCGCGCGGTTTCGACGAGATCGTGCGTTCCTTGGCAGGCGTCGTCGCGAAGGCCGCCACCTGCTTCACCGGCCCGATCAGCTGGATCAGGTTGGTGATATAATAAGGCCCGATGTCGAGCACCGGCCCGGCGCCCGGCTGGAAGAAGAAATCGGGATTGGGGTGCCAGTGCTCCATGCCGTGGCCCATCACATGACAGGTGCCGCTGGTGATCTTGCCGAGCGCGCCGGTGTCGATGAGGTTGCGCACCAGCTGGTGCGCGCCGCCGAGGAAAGTGTCCGGAGCCGAACCGATGCGCAGCCCTTTCTTCTCGGCCCGGCTCTTGAGGTCGAGGCCTTCCTTGACCGACAGCACGAACGGCTTTTCCGAATAGACGTGCTTGCCGGCATCGAGGATCTGCTTCGACACCCCGTAGTGCACCGCCGGGATGGTGAGGTTGACGATGATGTCGATCTCGTCATCCTTGAGCAGTTCTTCGACGGTCTCGGCGCGCAGCTTGAACTCCTTCGCCCGTGCCTTGGCCGCGTCCATGTTGATGTCGGCGCAGGCGCGCATCTCAATGCCGCGAAACAGCGGCGCCAGCGAGAAATACGCTTTCGAGATGTTGCCGCAGCCGATGACGCCGATACCCAGTTTCTTTGCCATGATGATTGTTCCTAGTAAGCCTTGACGGATGCGAGCGAGCGGCTGGCGAAGCGCTCGATATCGTTGGGGTTGTCCTGTTCCATGACGTAATATTTGGCCGCGCTCTTCGCCCGAAGTGTCTTGATCAGGCCGGCCCAGTCGATGGTGCCGTGGCCGACATCCGCCCAGCCGTCCTCGTCAAGGCCTTCGCCTGACTTGGCCATGTCCTTGACATGGACGGCGCTGATGCGCTTGCCGTGCTTTTCGATCCACGGCAGCGGATCAACGCCGCCGCGGACTACCCAGGCGACGTCCATCTCCCAGCCGATGTCGGGCGCAGCCGACAGGATGTGATCCTGCGGCACCGAGCCGTCGGCGAGTGTCTTGAACTCGAAATCATGGTTGTGCCAGGCAAAGCCGTAGCCGGCTTTTTTTGCGGTCTCGCCGACCTTGGCCAGACGCTCGCCAAAGCCGCGCCAGCCGGCAGCGTCGGCCGGCCGCTGCTCGGCCAGCAGATAGGGACAGATGACGAGCGTGATGCCGAGTGCGTCGGCTGTTTTGCGTACGCCGTCGAAATCATTCTCCAGCGCATCGATCGAGAAATGTCCGGTCGGCATCGCAAGCCCGTTCTTGTCGAGTTCGGCGCGGAACGCCTTGGGGTCGTCATAGACGCCGCCGAAACCTTCGACTTCCTTGTAGCCGAGCTTGCCGAGCATTTTCAGGATGCCGTCCCACGGCTGGAAATTGCGGGCGCTGTAGAGTTGGAATGACCAGTTCATCGTCTCTGTCCGTTCTTGGGTGGTTAAGGCTTGGGGATGTTTTCGGGGGATCGTTTTCGCGAGATCGTTTTAGGGGGATCGTTCTTGGGAGGATGGTTTGCGGATGATTCTAGAGGGTCACAGGCGATTGCCGGTCGCAGCGTCGAACAGCGAGGCGCGCGCCGGATCGAAACCGAACTGGATCGGATCGCCGCTGCGCAGCGTCCGTTCCGCCTCGACGCGGAAGGAGAGGTTGCGGCCGGCAAGCTTCGTCCACACCAGCGTGTCGGAACCCATCGGCTCCACGATCTCGACCGAACCGCCGGCGGAAAACGGCATCGACTTTGCAGCGTCACCGAAAGCGATGTGTTCAGGCCGGATGCCCAGCACGCAAGCGCCGGCCGGGCGCTCCGTGCCGTCAAAGGTATAGCGGTCGAGCGGCACCGAAACACCGTCGGTCCTGAACGCCGGAGCAGCACCGGCTTCCAGCTCCCCTTCGAGGAAATTCATCGCCGGCGAGCCGAGGAAGCCCGCGACAAAACGGTTGACCGGCCGGTTGTAGATCGTCTGCGGCGCGTCGAGCTGCTGGATGACGCCGCCGCGCATGACCGCGATACGGTCGGCCAGCGTCATCGCCTCGATCTGGTCGTGGGTGACGTAGATCATGGTGTTCTGCAGCTTGCGATGCAGAAGCTTGATTTCGACGCGCAGTTCCGAGCGCAGCTTGGCGTCGAGATTGGATAGTGGCTCGTCGAACAGGAAGACATCGACGTCGCGCACCAGCGCCCGCCCGATCGCCACGCGCTGGCGTTGGCCGCCGGACAAGGCCGCGGGCTTGCGCTGCAAAAGCGGCTCGATCTGCAGGATCTCGGCGGCGCGTGCGATGCGCTTGGCGATCTCATCCCTGGGCACGCCGGCAACGCGCAGGCCGAACGACAGGTTCTTCTCCACCGTCATTTGCGGATAAAGCGCATAGGACTGGAACACCATGCCGATGCCGCGATCCTTGGGCTCCTCCCAGGTGACGTTCTTGCCCTTGATGAAGATGCGGCCTTCGGAAATATCGAGCAGCCCGGCGATGCAGTTGAGCAAGGTCGACTTGCCGCAGCCCGAGGGACCGAGCAGCACGATGAACTCGCCCTCTGCGACCTCGAGATTGAGGGTCTGCAGCACCGATACAGAGCCGAAATTCAGGGACAGGTCCTGGATCGAAACGCTGGTGCCGTTGGCTGCCGTCATCGCCATCACCCTTTCACCGCACCGGCGGCGATGCCGCGCACGAAAAGCTTGCCGGAAATGAAGTAGACGATGAGTGGCACAAGGCCGGTCAGGATGGTGGCGGCCATGTTGACGTTGTACTCCTTCACGCCTTGCACCGAATTGACGATGTTGTTGAGCTGCACCGTCATCGGATAGGTGTCGGGGCGGGTGTAGACGACGCCGAACAGGAAGTCGTTCCAGATGCCGGTCACCTGCAGGATGATGGCGACGACGAAGATCGGCAGCGACATCGGCGCCATGATCCGCAGGAAGATGCCCCAGAAGCCGGCGCCGTCGACCCGTGCCGCCCTGAACAGCTCTTCCGGCATCGAGGCAAAATAGTTGCGGAACAAAAGCGTGAGGATCGGCATGCCGAAGATGGAATGGACGATCACCAGGCCGCTGAGGCTGCCGTAGAGGCCGATCTCGCGCAGGATGATGACGATCGGATAGATCATCACCTGATAGGGGATGAAGGCGCCGACGATCAGGATGACGAAGAATGTGTCGGCGCCCTTGAAGCGCCAGTTGGCGAGCGCATAGCCGTTCACCGAGGCGATCGCGATCGACAGCAGCACCGACGGCACGGTGATGCGCACCGAATTCCAGAAGCCGCGCGAAAGCCCGTCGCAATTCAGGCCGGTGCAGGCGGTCGCCCACGCCTTCACCCACGGTTCGAACGTGATTTCGAGCGGCGGCGAGAAGATATTGCCCATCCGTATCTCGGGCATGCCCTTGAGCGAGGTTACGACCATCACGTAGAGCGGCAGCAGATAGTAGACCGCCACCACGATCAGCGTGCCATAGAGGAAGATATTGCGGCGCGAGAAGACATGCCGCGGCTTCGGCCCGCGCGGCCCGGAGGCTTCGCGCTCGGCGGCACCCGCGCTGGCGGGCAAAGGGACGGCCGGGTCAGCCACGCTTCCTGCCTCCAAATTCAAGGTAGGCCCACGGCACGACGACGATCACCACCGAGAGCAGCATCATGGTCGAGGCGGCAAAGCCCTGGCCAAGATTCTGTGCGAAGAACATGTAGTCATAGACATATTTGGCCGGCACTTCGGAGGCGATTCCGGGGCCGCCGCTGGTCTGGGCGACAACGAGGTCGTAGACCTTGACGATGCCCGACGCGATGATGACCAGCGTGGTGATGAAAACCGGCCGCATCATCGGGATGACGATGAACAGATAGGTCTTCCACATCGGGATCCCGTCTACCCGCGCTGCCTTCCAGATGTCCTCGTCGATGCCGCGCAGGCCCGCCAGCATCAGGCACATAATGAGCCCGGTGCCTTGCCACAGCGCCGCAATCGAAATGCCGTAGATGACGATGCTGGAATTGTAGAGCGGGTCGAAGTTGAAGCTCGTCCAGCCGAGGTCCCGCACCACATGCTGGATGCCGAAATCCGGATTGAGCAGCCACTGCCAGACCAGGCCGGTGACGATGAAGGAAAGCGCGAACGGATAGAGGAAGATGGTGCGGAACGTGTCCTCGAAACGGATCTTCTGGTCGAGAAGCGCTGCAAGCAGGAAGCCGATGACCAGTGAGAACACGAGCGAGATCGCGCCGTAGATCAAAAGGTTCTCGATCGAGATCAGCCAGCGCGGCGTCGCCCACAGCCGGTAATACTGGTCGAGCCCGGCGAAATTCAGCCGTGGCAGCAGCTTCGAATTGGTAAAGGAATAGAACACCGTCCAGACGGTGCCGCCGACGAAAACCACCGACGCGGTGAGGATCATCGGGATCGAGGCGACCTTCGCATTGATGTTGCGGAACAGCGGGTTGGGGCGTTCGCTCTTGCTCATCTCGTCAGCCGGCTGGGTAAGGGCGGTGCGATCCCGGCCCTGCTTTCGCAAGGCCGGGAGCGAGGTGTATTGCCTCCAACGTCAGTCTGCCGAAGCGATGAGGTCGGCGAAGCGCTTCTGCGCGTCTTCGATGGTCAGGTCCGGCTTGGCGAAGAATTCGGCGAAGAGATCTTCCTTCTGCTTCTGGGTATCCTGCGAAAGCAGTTGGTCCGTCCACGGGATGACGGCGCCCTTGGCGAGGATGGCCAGACCCTTCTTCATGCAGTCGTTCGCCGCATTGAGATCGACGTCACCGCGCACCGGCAGCGAGCCCTTCTTGAGATTGAAGGCGACCTGAGTCTTAGGGTCGAGCAGCGTCTCTGCCAACACCTCCTGCGCCTTGGACTTGTCGGCATCCTTGAGCAGCGGGAAATAGAAGGCGTCGCCGCCGGTGGCGATCACTTCGTTCAGACCGAGGCCCGGCAAGCAGGCATAGTCCTTGCCGGCGACCTTGCCGGCAACCTGGAACTCGCCTTGCGCCCAGTCACCCATGATCTGGCCACCGGCCTTGCCGGTGATGACGAGATTGGTTGCCTGGTTCCAGTCCTGCACATTGGTGTTCTTCGCCATCTTGCGGGCATCGTCGGCGGCCTTGAAGACCTTGGCGATCTCGGGCCCGGCGGCGAACTTGGCATCCTTGTCCTTGTAGACCTTAAGGAACGCGTCGGTGCCGCCGACCGCCGCCAGCAGCACGTCGAAGGCGCCGGAAGATTGCCAGGCCTGTCCGCCGACAGCGAGCGGGATGATGCCCGCCTTTTCCAGGGCGGGCGCTGTCGCCACGAATTCATTCCAGTCCTTCGGCAGCGGCACGCCGGCCTTCTCGAAGGCTTCGTTCGACAGCCACAACCACTGCCAGGAGTGGATATTGACCGGCACGCAATAGATCTTGCCGTCGATGGTGCAGCTGTCGAGCAGGCTCTTCGGCCGCACGATTTCCGTCCACTTGCCCTTGGTGGCGACATCGGTGAGGTCGCGCATCAGGCCGGCCTGCACCAGTTCTTCGGCCTGCCGGCCGTGATTGAACTGGGTGGCGCCCATCGGATCGCCGCCGGTGATGCGGCTGATCATGATCGGCCGTGCCGTGCCGCCGGATCCGGCAATGGCGCCGTCGACCCAGTGATTGCCGGTGGCGTCGAATGCCTTGGCGAATTCCGCAACCGCCGCCGCCTCGCCGCCCGACGTCCACCAATGGGTGACTTCCAGGTCGGTGGCGGCCGCCGGGCCGGCAAGCTGAAGCGCGGCCGTCGCGGCAAGGGCAGCGGTCAAAAGTCTATAGCGCATTTCGGTTCCTCCCAGAATCTGAAACGTTACAGATTTTCGATACGGCAATTATGCGGTGCGTGCAACCCCTGAGATAAACGCGCTCGAATGTTTTTTCGAGGCGCGAACAAATTCAGTGCGTGCAAACCGGCAAACTCCGCGCAAAACCGGGTGCTGCGCTGCAAAATCATGCTGCAGCGCAAGAAAACCGTCTCGAACCTGATGGTCGCGCAACGTTTCTGGCCGCCAAAACCCTGCCAAAACCATGGCTTGAGAGGCCCACGCGCTGCGATGTTGGAAATCTGTAACGTTTCAGTATATTGAGGCCTGACTGCGAAGAACCGTGCCACATCGTCATCGAAGCGATTGTCGGCTGGTCCGGCGGCTGCTATGCGCCTGACGGGGCGGGACGAATGGACAGGGACCAGACGGACAAGGACGACGAGGCGTCGGCGCATGAGCGGCCGACGCTGAAGACGCTTGCCTTCATGACCGGGCTCGGCGTCACCACCGTCTCGCGCGCGCTCAAGGATGCACCCGAGATCGGCGCCGAGACCAGGCGGCGGGTTCAACTCGTCGCGAGGCAGATCGGCTACCGGCCGAACCGCGCCGGCGTGCGCCTGCGGACCGGCAAGACCAATGTTATCAGCCTCGTGCTCAATACCGAGCGCGAGATCATGAGCTTTGTCTCGGACATCATCTACGGCGTCTCGGAGGTCATTGCCGACACACCCTATCACCTGATCGTCACGCCCTACTCGCGCTCGCAGGATCCGCTGGACCCGGTAAAATATCTGGTCGAGTCCGGCTCGGCCGATGGCGTCATCATCTCACGCACGCAGCCCAACGATCCGCGCGCCCGCTACATGCTGGAGCGCGGCATACCCTTTGCCACGCATGGCCGCACCGACATGGGGCTTGTCCACCCCTATCACGACTTCGACAATTACGCCTTCGCCGCCGAAGCGGTGCGCCATCTGGCCGGCGTCGGCCGGCGCCGGCTGGCGCTGGTAGCGCCGCCGGTCGGGCTCACCTATTACGACCACACGGTCAATGGCTTTGCCGACGCACTGAGCGAGGTCGACGCCAGCGAAGTGCCGTTCAACGCCGTTTCGATCGACCAGTCGATCGATCAGATCAGGACGCGGACCGCGCAGTTGATGCGCCGCGACGTCAGGCCGGACGGTTTCGTCAGCAGCGCCGCCGCAGCGACGCTGGCAATCGTCGCCGGCATCGAGGATGCCGGCCTGAAACTCGGCCGCGACGTCGATGTCGTGTCCAAGCAATCGTCGGAACTGCTGCATCTGTTCCGCCGGGAGTTGCTGATCGTCAACGAAGACTTCCGCCTCGCCGGCACCGAGCTTGCCCGCGCCGTGCTGGGCTGGATAGGCGGCGCGGCACCTGGCTCTTTGCAGACTGTAGTCAAGCCAGGCGACGTCGTCGCGTATCAGGGCTGACTGGCACGACCTGAGAGGTCCGCCTCACCTGACCCTAGCCGGCAGCGCCGCTGCCCCATGGGCCATGGAAAGCCCCCTGCTCGCCGATGCGCTCGAAACCATGCGCGCCGAAGAAATCGCGCTGCGCCTGGATCAGGTTCGAGGTGCCGCGGCCCTGGCGGTAGCTGTCGAAATAGGCAAGCGCCGACGCCAGCGCCGGCACGGGCGAACCGGCCTCCGACGCTCTTGCGACGATGCGCCGGAGCGACGGATGCGCCTCCTGCATCATGGTGGTGAAAGCCGGCGCCATCAAAAGGTTGGTGGACGCGCCGCCCGAGCCGAAGGCTTCCGCCATGGTGTCGAGCATCTGCGAGCGGATGATACAGCCGGCACGCCAGATCTTGGCGATGGTCGGCATCGGCAAGTTCCAGTTGAACTCCTTCGAGGCGGCGCTCATCACCGCGAAACCTTGTGCATAGGCGGCGATCTTGCCGGCGAGCAGCGCCAGCTCCAGGTCTTTCAGAAGTGCCGCCTTGTCGCCGGAGATCTTGATGACGCCGATATTGCCATAGGCTTTTTCGGCCGCCTGCCGCTCATCCTTGATCGAGGACAGCACGCGGGCCGCCACCGCCGCCTCGATGGCCGTCGCCGGAATGCCGAGCTGCTGCGCCTCGATGACAGACCATTTGCCGGTGCCCTTCTGGCCGGCACGGTCGAGGATGATGTCGACCACCGGCTTGCCGGTCTTTGCATCGTCGGCGGCCAGCACCTTGGCGGTGATCTCGATCAGATACGAATCGAGCCGGCCCTTGTTCCAGTCCTCGAAGACCTTGCCGATCTCCTTCGGCCCCATGCCGAGACCGTCACGCAGGATGCCGTAGATCTCGGCGATCATCTGCATGTCGGCATATTCGATGCCGTTGTGGATGGTTTTCACGAAATGCCCGGCGCCGTCTGTGCCAAGCCAGGCAGCGCACGGTTCATCCTTGAACTTAGCCGAGATCGCGGTCAGCACGCGTTCGACGCGCTTCCAGGAGTCTTCGGTGCCGCCGACCATGATCGACGGTCCATGGCGCGCGCCTTCCTCGCCGCCGGATACGCCCATGCCTATGAAGGTGAGACCTGAGCCCGACAGTTCCGAAAAGCGCCGCATCGTATCGCGGAAATTGGCGTTGCCGGCATCGATGACGATATCGTTGTCAGACAACACGCCGCGCAGCGCTTCGATCTGTTCGTCGACCGGCTTGCCGGCCAGCACCATGATGATGACCGGGCGCGGCGGCTTGATCGCAGCTGCCAGTTCCCCCAGGCTGTAGCAGGGCACCACCATGTCCCTGAGCGAACCGGCGCCTTCGAGGAAGGCATCGGTGCGCGCCTTGGTGCGGTTGAAGACGGCGATGCGGTGCCCGTGCTCGGCAATGTTGAGCGCGAGGTTGGAGCCCATTGTGCCAAGGCCGATCAGGCCTATTTCGGCTTTTTCCATCGTTTCTTCCCTGCTTTCGGATTTTGTTGAGGCCGCGTTTTTCGGGATGCCCATTTTTCGGCGAGATGATTGACGGGCCTTTCGCGCCACGTCAACCGCCTCGCCGAATTGTGTTGCGTCTGCGTTGTGTCAGACCGAGTCAGGAAGGGCCAGTTGGTGACCAGGCGACGCCTTGCCGATCGAACATATGACGTTAGGTTGAACTTATGGCAGTCAAACGGATGGACAATGTCGGAATCGTCGTCGATGACCTCGACGAGACGATTGCCTTCTTTCGCGAGCTCGGCCTCGAACTGGAAGGGCGGGCGACGATCGAAGGCGAGTGGGCCGGACGTGTCACCGGGCTCGGCGATCAGCACGTCGAGATTGCCATGATGCGCACACCGGATGGCCATAGCCGGCTCGAGCTCTCCCGCTTCCTCACGCCGACGGTCGTCGCCGATCACCGCAACGCCCCGGTCAATGCCCTGGGCTACCTGCGCGTCATGTTTACCGTGGACGACATCGACGACACGCTTGAAAGGCTCCGCAAGCGTGGCGCGCAGCTGGCCGGTGAAGTCGTCCGTTACCAGGACGTGTATCGGCTCTGCTACATCCGCGGGCCGGAAGGGCATCTTATCGGGTTAGCCCAGGAACTCGGCTGAGCGCCCTTCGCAGGCGGGCTGAATATCACTCGGCGCGGATATCGATCGGCGCTTCGATCTTTACCACTTCGAAATCCGAAACCAGAATATCGAGCCGCGCCGTCCAGCGGCCTGGAATCGGAATGACGAGATTATCGACGCGCCAGGTGCCGTCGCCTGGCTTGGTCGCCGGACGCTTGATCGGCTCGATCCCCGAATCGGGCTTGGACAGCACCAGCGTCACTTCCTTGGCGTCGAGCGGGCCGAAATCGCCATCCATGATGACGATGGAGGCGGTGACCTCCCCGGTATGGCCGGGCGTGATGTCGATGTCGGCCATCGCCTTCATAGTGTGGATATGGGTCGACGTCGGTTGTGCCGCGGCGATTGCCAGGGCCCGTGGCGGCGGCGTGAAGCGCCAGCCGGCGGCAACGCCGAAGATCAGGAGCACGATCAGCATTTCGACTGAGATCGAGCGGCTAAGCCGTCGCCGCACTTCCGTCGCTCCGGCCTCGGCCAAGGCGGTGAGCCGCCATCGATTGACCGCCGCCAGCGTGAACAGAAACACCAGCAGCGCCAGCTTGATCAGCAGCAGCCGGCCATAGGCGGTATTGACCAGTGCCGCCGGTGTCTGCACCTGGATGATGGCGAGCACCACACCGGCGGCGGCAAGCACTACCACCACGGGCATGATCGCGCGCGAAAACCGCCGCAGGAACGCCCCGGCTTCCACCGATTGGCTGCTCAACGCCAGGCCGAGCGGCAGCAATGCTCCAGCCCAGAAAGCGATGCCGGCGCCATGCAGGAACACCATAGGCCGCGTCAGCCATTGCGGTTCGGCTGCACTGGCATGGCCGCTGGCGGCAAGGGCTGCACCCACACCGGCCAGCCCGGCGAGCGCCAACGGCCTGGCGCCAGCACGCGATCCGACCAACGACAGCAGGCCAAGCCCGAGCGCCGCCAGCGAAATCAGCACCGTCCAGCCGAAGCTGGTGCCAAGCGCCGTCCGCCAGACCACCGGTTGCGCCAGCCGGGCGAGTGGCGCGCCCAGCGCGTCCAGCCCCTGGAACCCGAGCGACAGGGGTGCTGCGACCAGCCCGCACAGGATGGCGGCAATGACGAAGCGCTGGCCTGAGCGCTGGCCTTGCGCCAGCCATGTCAGCGCGAAGGCGCCGCCAATGCCGAGGAAAAGCCCGATGTAGAGAAGAACCTTGCCGGTCCAGATCGCTGACCGCAAATCTATATCGACAGCTTCCCCCACCGCCGGCGCCGCACTTGGCGCGCCAACGGAAAACAGCACCGAGCCGCCGACCGGATGGCCATCGGCGGAAATCACCCGCCAGCTCAAGACATGGGTGCCCGGCCCGAGCTTTTGTGGATTGTCGATCTCAACCGTTTGGTCGCTCAACCGAAACGAGGTCAAAGCGACAGGCGTACCGTCGGGCCGCACCAAGGTCAGCACCAGCGGCGACACAGGCTCGCTGAAGGTCAGCGAAAATTGCGTCGGCGCTCGCTCCAGAACCGCGCCGTCGGCAGGCTCGGCCTTGATCAGCGCCGCATGGGCAAAGGCCTGGTTTGGCGTGGCAAGGACGGCAAGCAGCAGGATCGCAGCCAGCAGGCCGAAACACCTGCCGACTGTCCGTTCTATCCGCTGGAAACAGGCCACGGTCATGCCATCCACCAAAACAGTGGCGCGCCGCTTCGAAGCAGCGCGCCGCCAATGCAT
This sequence comes from Mesorhizobium sp. M0292, assembly GCF_040321695.1. NCBI lineage: Bacteria > Pseudomonadati > Pseudomonadota > Alphaproteobacteria > Hyphomicrobiales > Phyllobacteriaceae > Mesorhizobium > Mesorhizobium sp. M0292. The sequence continues at coordinate 92,216 of NZ_JAMYSB010000020.1, read as the reverse complement.
CATTTCTTCGGCAGCAGGTTGAGGCCGGGCGCCGGATCTTCCAGCGCATCCTCATCCTGACCAGCCGCCGGAATCTCTATCCAACGCGTGGTGGCGCCATCGCATTCCTGCACCACCGGAAAATAGAGTTTTTGCCCGGCCGGCAGATCGGCGGCCAACGTGCCGCGGAAGACGAACTCGTCATAAAATTCATCCGGCAGGCTGCCGCCGCTCCAGTCGACTTCCTTGACGCCCGAGGTCACCGCCTCGCCATAGAGCTGGTAGGATTTCTCGTACTTGCCTTTCTTGACCTGCAGCGTCCAGCCGGGCTTGGGCATCGGCTTCACACCGATCACCCCTTCCGGGATCTGCACGCGCACGGCAATCGTCGCCTTGCCTTCGCAGCCATGCGGCACGCGCAGCACGGCCTTGTAGGTCGAACCGACCGCAACCTCCTGTGTTTCGAGCGTGATATGGGCGAAGGCGGCACTTGTCCCCAGGACGAGGAATGCAGCGGCCGGCAAATGATGCTTGTTCATGATGGGTCCCTCTCGAAAAAATTGATTGGCAATAATTGGTCAGTCGTTGTCTTCCAGGGGTGGCGCGCTGCCTATGGCTTGCACGGCAAACTCGACGGTCACGGTTCCGGCCCTCTCGAAAGTCAGCGTAGCGGCAAACATCTGGCCTTCTTTAGGGGGCTGCTTCAGATCCATGAACATCACGTGATAGGCGCCGGGACCCAGCGTGACCTTGCCGCCCGCCGGGATATCCAGGCCACCACTGACCGGACGCATGGTCATGACGCCATCCTTCACCCCCATTTCATGCAGTTCGGCCTTGCCCGAAATGTCGGAGGAAATCGATAGCAGCCGGTCTGGCGCGCTGCCCTTGTTGACGATGGTGAAATAGCCGCCGGCAACCTTGGCGCCGGCCGGCGTGGCGCGCGACCAGGGATGCTCGATCTCGATGTCACCGGCCTTGAATTCATGCGCAAGGACGGAATGGGAGCCGACGAACAACAGTGCAAAGGCGAACAGGGCGCTGCCGAGACGCTGCTCGATAGTGCTGAATAAACGGGTGCTGCGGTGCAACGCGCCGGCACGAAGAAAACGGAACATGGGTAGGCTCCATGAATATAAGGTCGCGCCGTTGTCGGGCTGCGAACGTGTTTGTCATTGGATGATTATCGCCTGCGCAGGTTACGCAAAGCGAGCGGCGGTTTTCAGCCCGCAAGCGGCGGCGCGCGCGGATTGGCCGGAGAGCGCTCGCGCGTGACGTCGGGATGCCTGACTGCCGGCGGGGCAAAAGCGACTGTTTCCAAGTACTGGCTGACCGGCGCCAGGCCGACGCCTGCCGGCGGCGCATAGGCGACGGAGGCCATGCTGCAGCCGAGCATGCAGCACGCCGGCATATGCTGCTGGTGCGGATCGCCGCCGGGAAGCTTGACCGCTCCCTCATGGCTGCAGATGACATTGCCGAAAGCGTCGAGTTGCGAGGCATCCGGCGCAATGCCGAAGGCAAACACGCCGAGCGTCGACTGGAGCAGCAGCACACAGGCCGCGACAAAGGCGGCCGTCATGCTCCATCTCTTACGCCGGAAGTCCAAAGACCTGCCTCTTCACGCAGCAACGCGTGGATATCTAGCACGCGGCATGTCGGCGGAAAATCGCCAAATCATCGCTGCGGCAACGCGGCGCGTTCGATCCATGTCGCACAAAAGTGCGCAGCGGTTTGGGATAACGCATGAGGCAGAGATCTTGTGCGCATAACGTCCCTTCGGACGTCGCGCTCAGGAAGCCGGGCGGCCGCCGATTTCCGGGATCGACGTCAACAGCGTGTGGCGTGCCGACTTCAGATGCTTGCGGCAGGCGGCGTCGACCTTGCCGAGATCGCGCGATTTCAGCGCCGCGATGTAGGCGAGATGCTCGCCAACCGCGACTTCGTTGCGTTCGCGCTCCTGCGCCTTGTTCCACTGGTAGTGGTAGTGAAAGATCATGGCGATGACGTCGTAGAAATCGACGATGAAGCGGTTGTGCGACGCCCGGTGGATCAGCCGGTGGAAGCGCTCGTCTAGCTCAGAGAATTCGTTGAAGCGGATGGCGATTTCGCTGGCCAGAAGCCGGTGCTCGTCTTCCAGCCGGTCGAGATCCGCCCAGACCGGACTATCCCCAGGCAAGGCGGCAAAGGCCGCCGCCGAGCGTATCTCGAACATTTCGCGGATTTCAGTGAGTTCGAGCGCAAAGGCACGGGTAAATCCTTTCAGCACCCAGTGGCTGTTGCGCCGCTTCTCGATCAGGCCGAAGCGGGAGAAGCGGATCAGGAACTCGCGCACGCTGGTGGTGCCGACGCCGATCTCGCGCGCCAGTTCGAGCTCGTTGATCTGCATGCCGGCCTCTGCACCGCCGGCCAGCAACCTGCGCATAAACGACCGCTCGATGATCTGGGCCAGTGTGTCTGTCTCCTCCTCGGGGAAGAAATCATCCGGCTTCGGCGTCCTGAGCACTGTCTTGCTGCGTTTGTTCCACGCGATCAGCCCGGTCTCTTCCATGCGCGCCAGAATGGTGCGCACGGTGGTCCGGCTGACGCCGAGCAAAGTGCCCAGTTCCGGCTCCGACGGCAGGCTCTGCGTCTCATCGAGCAGCCGCAGACCCCTGTTGTAAGCGTCCTTGTAGACGTTGTTGCTCTTCGACATCCCTGCCCCGTTGCGCGCCGGCGCTTGCTGTGGCTGGCTTGAAGCGCGATATCACATATGTCCTGGCGCTGACCCGGCAAAGCAAAACGCTCTGCGTGTCAGACGCCGCTCCCCACAAGCCAAGCATCCGTCGGACGCATGGTCTCCTCCTGAAAAAACAATTGACGCACAAATGTTTTTTCACGATAAAAGACATTATATGTAAACAGACGCGTGTCAATCCGCGCATCCCCAGGAACAGACCCAGGAAACTGCCCGTGAACGCCTCGAACAGCATTCTTCTGTCCCCCGCCGACAATGTCGCGGTCGCCAATGGCCGCATCGAGATCGGCACCCCTCTGCCCGGCGGCGCCCTCGCCACGGCCTTGATCGAGCCCGGCCACAAGGTGGCGATCAAGCCTATCGCCGCCGGCGAGGCGGTGGTCAAGTATGCCCAGGCCATCGGCCGCGCCACCCAGGACATCGCGCCCGGCGACCACGTCCATTCGCACAATCTGGTTTTTGAATCCGGCCGCCTGCCGGTGGTGCCGCCGAGCGAGGCCGAGCACGCCACCGAAGCTGACCGCGCCCGGACATTCATGGGCTATCGTCGCGCCGATGGCCGTGCCGGCACCCGCAACTTCATCGGCATCATCGCCAGCGTCAATTGCTCGGCCACCGTCTGCCACGCCATTGCCGACGAGGCCAACCGCGTGCTGTTGCCGAAATATCCGGGGATCGACGGCTTCGTCCCGATCGTCCATGGCCAGGGCTGCGGCATGAGCAGCACCGGCGACGGCATGATGGTGCTGCACCGCACGCTCGCCGGTTACACCCGCCATCCGAATTTCGGCGGCGCGTTGATGGTCGGCCTCGGCTGCGAGGTCAACCAGCTCACCCTTTACGGCCAGAAGGGTGCGGCGGCGGGAAAACGCCATTTCAACATCCAGGACGCCGGCGGTTCGCGCAAATCGGTCGCAAAGGCGATGGGCGTGCTCGCCGAAATCGCCGAGGAAGTCGGCCAGTATCAGCGCGAGCCGATCCCGGTCTCGGAGATCGTCGTCGGCCTGCAATGCGGCGGTTCCGACGGCATGTCGGGCATCACCGCCAATCCCGCGCTGGGAGCGGCGGTCGACATCCTGGCCGGCGTCGGCGGCATCGGCATCCTGTCGGAGACGACGGAGATCTATGGCGCCGAACATCTGCTCGCCTATCGCGCGGCAACGCCGGAGATCGCCAAGAAGCTCGACGGTTTCGTCAAATGGTGGGAGGACCATGTCGCCAAGCACGGCGCCTCGATCGACAACAACCCCTCGCCCGGCAACAAGCGCGGTGGCCTGACCACCATCCTGGAAAAGTCGCTGGGCGCCGTGGCCAAAGGCGGCCAGACTCCGCTCAACGGCGTCTTCGGTTATGCCGAAAAGGTCACCGGCAGTGGCCTGGTGTTCATGGACACGCCCGGTTACGACCCGGTCTCGGCGACCGGTCAGGTGGCGGGCGGCGCCAACATCATCGTCTTCACCACCGGCCGCGGCTCCTGCTTCGGCTGCCGGCCGACGCCGTCGATCAAGGTCGCCACCAACTCGACCATGTACCACCAGATGGAAGAGGACATGGACGTCAATTGCGGTGTCATCGCTTCGGGTGAGAAGACCATCGCCGGCATGGGCCGGGAACTCTTCGAACTCATCGTCGAGACGGCATCGGGCCGCAAGACCAAGAGCGAGGCGTTCGGCTACGGCGACAACGAGTTCGTGCCGTGGCACCTCGGCGCGACGCTCTAACCACCGACGAAAAAAGCGGGCTGCAACGACTGCCCACAAGGGGAGGCTTTGGATGGACAAACGCCGCATCGGCACGACTGCGCTCGAGGTCACCGAGATAAGCTTCGGCGGAGCGGCGATCGGCGGGCTCTACCGGGCCTGTCCGCGCGAATCGGCGATGGAGACGCTGCAGACAGCCTGGGATGCCGGCCTGCGCTATTTCGACACCGCGCCCTTCTATGGCTTCGGCCTGTCGGAGCGGCGGACCGGCGATTTCCTGCGCTACAAGCCGAGGGATTCCTATGTGCTGTCGACCAAGGTCGGCCGCCTGTTCCGCCCGGTGCCGGAAGACCAGGTTCCCGATCATTCCTATGTCGACCCGCTGCCTTTCGCGCTCGACTACGACTACTCGTATGACGGCATCATGCGCTCGGTCGAGTTCTCCTATGCCCGGCTCGGGCTGAACCGGATAGACATCCTGTTTGTGCACGACATCGGCACCTACACACATGGCGTCGAGAAGACGAAGCTGCACTTTCGCCAGCTGATGGACGGCGGCTTGAAGGCGCTGGACGAGCTTAAAACGTCGGGTGTAATTTCCGCCTATGGGCTCGGCGTCAACGAGGTGCAGATCTGCCTCGACGTGCTGCGCGAAGCACCGCTCGACTGCATCCTGCTGGCCAGCCGCTATTCGCTGCTCGACCGCTCGGCTGAAGCCGAGTTGCTGCCGCTGTGTCGTGAGCGACAGACTTCGCTGATCATCGGCGGCGTCTTCAACTCCGGCATCCTGGCGACCGGACCGGTGCACGGCGCGCATTTCGACTATCTGCCGGCGACGCAGGACATACTCGAGCGTGTCGGCGCGATGGAGAAAATCGCTGATGAGGGCGGATATCCGCTGGCGGCGGCTGCATTGCAGTTTCCGCTGCAGGAGCCTGTCGTGGCCAGCGTGCTGACCGGAACGGCCAAGCCCGCCAACCTGACGCGCAACCTCGACCTGTTCGACGTCCAGGTGCCGCAAGCGGAATTCGCCCGCTACGCTCCCTACACCATCGTGCAGGAGCTCGGCTGACGAAACGCCACAATCACGGTTCTCAAGAAGGAATGAATATTCCATATTGACTCGACGGTGGAATTAATATTCCATGATGATCAAGGAGGATCGGGAGCGTCTGGACGTGGCACTGAGGATCGGCAGGGAGGTTTCCCCGCCAAGCCATGCGCAGGCCGATATGAAACACCGCTTGCGTCGGCCGGACCGATGCACTATCAAAAAGCGGCAACTGTTTTTTATTGATAAAGTTCTGTTTGGGCCGCGCCTATCCAAATGGAGCTTCCGTAACCTTCACCGGGCGATCTAGGGAGGATTCCTAATGAAATTCGTGACCAGCATTCTCAACCGCCGCTCACTGATGGCACTAGCTGCCGCCTCGATGCTTGCCGGCACGCTGCACACGGCGCCGGCTTCGGCGGCGGACGTGACCATTCCGATCATCGTCAAGGACACCACGTCCTTCTACTGGCAGATCGTCCTGGCCGGCGCCCGCAAGGCCGGCAAGGATCTCGGCGTCAACGTACCCGAACTCGGCGCCCAGGCTGAAACCGACGTCAACGGCCAGGTCTCGATCCTCGAGAATGCCGTCGCCGGCAACCCGGCCGCGATCGTCATCGCGCCGACCGAATTCAAGGCGCTCGGCAAGCCGATCGATGAAGCGGCCAGCAAGGTCAAGGTCATCGGCATCGACTCCGGCGCCGACTCCAAGGCGTTCACCTCGTTCCTGACCACCGACAATGTGCAGGGCGGACGCGTCGCCGCTGACGGTCTTGCAGCAGCCATCGGCGAAGCCAATGGCGGCAAGATCGAGGGCGACGTCGCCCTGATCACCAACGCCCCGGGCGCCGGTTCGCTGGAGCAGCGCAAGCAGGGCTTCACCGAGCAGCTGGCCGCGAAATATCCGGGGCTCAAGCTCGTCGCGGACAAATATGCCGACGGCCAGGCGACGACCGGTCTCAACATCGCCACCGACCTGATCACCGCCAACCCGAACCTCAAGGGCATCTTCGCGTCCAACCTGATCATGGCGCAGGGCGTCGGTCAGGCTGTCGCCGAGAATAACCTTGGCGGCAAGCTGGCGCTGGTCGGCTTCGACAGCGACGAGAAGCTGATCAAGTTCCTCAATGACGGCGTCATTTCCGCGCTCGTCGTCCAGGATCCGTACCGGATGGGCTATGACGGCATCAAGACCGCGCTCGCCGCCTCGAAGGGCGAGAAGGTCGAGGCCAATGTGGACACCGGCGCCAACCTGGTGACCAAGGCCAACATGAAAGACCCCAAGATCGACGCCCTGCTCAACCCGAAGCTCTGAGCCCGTCAACCAAAAATCCTTTCCGGGGCCTCGCGCCCCGGAAACACCGGATACAAGCTTGAATATCCACAGGCTTGAATCACCTCGACGATGCGGCTTGACTGCATCGCAACGTGCCAATCGTAAGGCCAATCTGGGAGGATTGTCATGACGCCCACGGCGCAGGAACTGCACCCGGCCCCAACGCTAGCGCCCGGCAGGACGATCCTCGAACTGCACGGGCTGGAAAAACGCTATCCCGGCACGCATGCGCTGAAGCCCGTTCACCTTGCCTTCAAGGCAGGTGAGATCCACGCCATCGTCGGCGAGAACGGCGCCGGCAAATCCACCTTGATCAAGCTTCTGACCGGCGTCATGCCGCGCACCTCCGGCGATGTCATCTGGGAGGGCAAGCCGGCAGCGCTGGCAACCCCACACGAGGCGATGGCGCTGGGCATCAACGCCGTGCATCAGGAGGTCGTGCTCTGCCGCCATCTCACCGTCGCCGCCAACATGTTCCTCGGCGAGGAGAATTCGCGCTTCGGCATCCTGCAGCAGCGCGCCATGGTGAAGGAAGCGCAGAAGATCATCGACGGTCTCGGCTTCGATCTGCCGGCGCATGTCATGCTGGGTGACCTCACCATCGGCCAGCAGCAGCTGATCGCCGCCGCCCGCGCCACCGTGCGCGGCACCAAGTTCCTGATTTTCGACGAGCCGACCGCCTATCTCACCCGCAAGGAAGCCGACCAGCTGTTCACGCTGATCCGCAGGCTCAAGGGCGAAGGCGTCACCATCATCTACATCAGCCATCGCATGGAAGAGGTGTTCGAACTCGCCGATCGCGTCTCGGTGCTGCGCGACGGCACGCTGGTCGGCACCCGCAACATTGCCGAGACCAATGACGCCGAGCTGGTCAAGATGATGATCAATCGCTCGATCGAGCAAGTCTACCACAAGGAGCATTTCACCCCCGGTGCCGTGATCGTTGAAGCGAAAAACCTGTCGGGCAAGGGCTTCGAAGACGTCTCGATGACAGTGCGTGCCGGCGAGATCGTCGGGCTCTATGGCCTGATCGGCGCCGGCCGCAGCGAGTTTGTCACCACGCTTTATGGCCGCCACAAGAAGTCGGCCGGCCAGATCCGCTGGCAAGGCAAACCGGTGCTGATCAATTCCGAGCACGACGCGATCAAGCTCGGCATGGCGCTGGCGCCGGAAAGCCGCCGCGACCAGGGCCTGTGCCTGAACCTGCCGGTCGGCCTCAACCTCAACCTGCCGATCTACAAGCGCATCTCCAACAACCTGCTGATTTCGAACACGAAGGAAAAGGCTGAAGCCGATCGCCAGATCGCCGGCCTCCGCATCAAAACGCAAACACGCGGCGCCCTGGCCTCCAGCCTGTCCGGCGGCAACCAGCAGAAGATCGTCATCGGCAAATGGCTGGCGCACGGCGCTAAGCTGTTCATCTTCGACGAGCCTACGGTCGGCGTCGATGTCGGTACCAAGGCCGAGATCTACCGCCTGTTCGGGGAACTGTTGTCCAAGGGCGCCGGCATCATCCTGATCTCGTCCTATCTGCCCGAGGTTTATGAGCTCGCCGATACGCTGCACGTGTTCCGGCGCGGCAAACTGGTCGCCAGCCATGGCTTTCGCGCCGCCAGCCACGAAGACGTGCTGACGCAGGCGATCGGCTGACAAAACAAGAAACGGGAGGAACCATGAGCATCGAAACCGTCGCGATCGAAAAACCGAAACGGAACTACAACGTCCTGTTCGGGCTGACGCTTCTGGCGTTGCTGGTTCTGCTCTGGATCGTGCTGTCGGTGGCGACGCCGAGCTTCGCCTCCTCCAACAACATCGCCAATCTTTTGCGGCAGGGCTCGATGATCGCCATCATGGCGGTCGGCCAGACCTTCGTCATCATCACCGGCGGCATTGACCTCTCGGTCGGCGCCGTGGTCGGCTTCGCCACCGTCATTGTCGCCATGATGATTAATGCCGGCTTCCCGATCTGGGTCGCCATTCTGGTGACGCTGCTGGTCGGTGTTGCCATCGGCCTGTTCCATGGCTTCGGCATCGTCAAGATGGGCCTGCCGCCCTTCATCATCACGCTGGCGACGCTGACCTCGTTGCGCGGCATCGGCCTGTTGATGACCAACGGCAACTCGATCAACATCAACAGCGACAGCTTCACCGCGTTCTCGCGCAGTTCCTTTGTCGGCATCCCCAATCTGTTCTGGATGGTGATCCTGGTCGGTATCCCGGCCTACATCTTCCTGCACCACAGCCGCTGGGGCCGCTATCTCTTCTCTGTGGGATCCAATGCCGAGGCCTCGCGCCTCTCGGGCGTCAATGTCCAGCGCACCATCTACATGGCCTACACGCTGTCGGGCCTATGCGCGGCCTTCGTCGGCGTGCTGCTGGCGGCGCGCATCGGCATCGGCAACCCGACCCAGGCCGAAGGTTGGGAGTTGCAGGCGATCGCCTCATCGGTGATCGGCGGCACCTCGCTGTTCGGCGCCGTCGGCTCGGTGCATGGCCCACTGCTCGGCGCCTTCATCCTGGCCACCATCAACAACGGCGCCAATCTGCTCAACGTCAACTCGTTCTGGCAGCGCATCATCACCGGCGCGCTGATCATAATCATCGTCTATTTCGACGGGCTGCGCCGTCGCGGCAAGTAATTCTCCCTGACCTTCTGCGCCGGCCTGCTTAACAACGGACCGGCGCCTTTTTTGAGAAACACTGGAATTGCCGAATGAAAGCTGTTGTCTGCCGCTCGCCCGGCGAGCTTGTCCTGGAAGACCGGCCGGCGCCAGGAGCGCCGCCTGCCGGCTGGGCGCTGGTCGCCGTCAGCCATGTCGGCATCTGCGGCACCGACTACCACATCTTCGAAGGCAAGCACCCGTTCCTTGCCTATCCCCGCATCATGGGCCATGAAGTGTCGGGCACCGTCGTCGAGACCGGCGAAGATGTCGACCTTGCCGTGGGCGAGCCCGTCATCATCAATCCCTATCTCGCTTGCGGAAAATGCATCGCCTGCCGGCACGGCAAGCCGAATTGCTGCGTCAGGATCGAAGTGCTTGGCGTCCATCGCGACGGCGCCATGGCCGAGCAGATCCTGGTGCCGGCGCAGAATCTTTATCCGGCAAACGGCTTGTCGCTGGCCGATGCGGCGGCGGTGGAATTCCTCGCCATCGGCGCGCATGGCGTGCGGCGCGCTCGCGCCGAACCAGGCGCCCGCACGCTGGTCATCGGCGCCGGGCCGATCGGCCTTGGCGCAGCGCTGTTTGCGCGCATCGCCGGGCTCGATGTCAGCCTGCTCGACATGAGCACGGAGCGGCTGGATTTTGCAAAAGGCGAACTCGGCTTCGCCACGCTCGACGGCTCACAAAAAGCGGCAGCCGAACTGGTGCGCGAGGCAACCGGCGGCGAAGGGTTCGACATCGTCTTCGACGCCACCGGCAACACCGCCTCGGTGCAGTCGGCCTTCGCCCATGTCGCGCATGGCGGCACGCTCGTGCTGGTCAGCGTCGTCAAGGATGACATCGTCTTTTCCGACCCGGAATTCCACAAGCGCGAAATGACATTGATCGGCAGCCGCAACGCGCTGAAAGTCGATTTCGACCACGTCGCCGCCTCGATCCGCAACGGCGCCGTGCCGCTGGCAAAACTCGTCACCCACCGCACCACGCTAACCGGCACACCGCGTGATCTCGCGCGCTGGGCGCATGAGAAATCGGGGCTGATCAAGGCTGTGATCGAGGTTGGGGCATAACATCGCAGGTGGTCCCGGCCCGAATGATGACGACCCGCGCAGGTTGACTCCCACTCCGTCCTCAAAACGCCAGGCCGGTGAAAAATAGGCGCGCCCCGCTACAGCGCCGACAGTTTCAGCTCCACCCGCTCCGCCGGAAACCGTGTTTCGGCGAACTGGATCGGCTGGCCGTCCGGTGTGACGTTGACGGCGACCGCGACCAGCACGATGGCGCCGGGCTGCAAATCGAGATCGGCAAGGTCGGCGGCGTCGGCGTGACGCGCCGACAGAACCGTCGATTGCCGGAGATAATCGTCGATGCCGAAACGCCGGAGCGAGGCGGTTATCGAACCGGTCTCCGCCATCACGGCATCGATGCCGGCGAAGCGCTTTGCTTCGTACCAGCTGGCGGCGCGGGACACCGGCCGTCCATCGGCTTCGCCGCGCGTCTCCAGCCGGATCACCTCGGTGCCCCTGGCAAGGCCGAGGCCGTCGGCGACGCGCTGGCTGGCCGATTCAACTACGGACGTGAGCAGCACGATATGCCGTTCCGAAGTCTGTCCCTGCAGGCCCGTCGAAAAACGCGTGCGCGCGCCGATCGGATAGGACAGCCGCTTGCGCGACAACACGAAAGTGCCGCGTCCCTGCTCGGCCCGCAGCACACCGTCCTGTACCAGGGCCGATATGGCGCTGCGCACCGTGTGGCGGTTGACGCCGTAGCGTTCGGCCAGCGCCATCTCCGGCGGCAGCGCGGCATTCTCGGCGAAATCGCCGGACGCAATCGAATGCAGGATCTGGTCGGCGATCTGCCGCCAGAGCGAGACGCCACTGCGGCGTTCAATGCTGCTCGCGCTCTTTTGAGCCACCATTTCCCCCCCGCTCCACCCCCTGTCATCCACCCGTCATGGACACGGGTTAGATAATAGGTATAATTTGTATAGTTGTCTATATCACTAGACAAATTTTATTTGGTCAGGGAGTAACCCAATGCGAGGACAGGAAGCGCGGGAACAGGCCGAGCGCAAAGACGTCATGGCAACGCTGGCGCAGGCTAACGGCGACGACATCGCCCGGCTCTGGAACGAGGCCGGCCTGACCTCCGAGGCCGAGCTTCTGCGTGGCCCGGAAACCGGTCTGGTCACCGTGCGTGGTCGCATCGGCGGCGGCGGCGCACCCTTCAATGTCGGTGAAGCGACGGTCACCCGCGCCACAGTTCGGCTCCCTTCCGGACAGGTCGGCCACAGCTACATGCTTGGCCGCGACAGGAAGAAGGCCAGGCTGGCCGCAATCGCCGACGCGCTCTGGCAGGACCCGGCGCAGCGGAGGACGGTCGAAACCGCGCTGGTGGCGCCGCTGCGTGCCGCCCAAGGCGAAGCGCGCGAAAAGCGCCGCGCCGAGACGGCGGCAACGAAAGTGGATTTCTTCACCATGGTGCGCGGAGAAGACTGATGGACATCGCAGCTCAATCGATCGACGGCGGTTTCGCCGATCCGGTGTTCAACGCCCAGACCGTCTTCCGCGCAATCATGGACGCCATGGCGCGGCCGGGCAGCGTGCAGCCTCTGCCGGCCTTCGCCCGGCCGCCGGCGCCGCTGTCGGCAACCGCCGGCGCCATCGCGCTTTCGCTATGCGACAACGACACCCCGCTCTGGCTCGACCCTGCCTTGCAGGCGTCCGCGGCAGTCAAATCCTGGCTCGGTTTCCACACCGGCGCGCCACTTGCCAACACGCCGGCCGATGCGCATTTCGCCTTGATCGCCAACCCGGCCGAGATGGCTGCTCTCGACGGCTTTTCGCAAGGCACGCAGGACTATCCCGACCGCTCGACGACACTGATCCTGCAGGTCAGCAATCTCGTCTCGGGCGCGCCGCTGTTGCTCGAAGGTCCTGGCATCGAAGTCTCTGCCGCGATCGCGCCGGCACAGATGCCGCGTCATTTCGTCGAACAGTGGAAGCAGAACAGCCAGCGCTTTCCGCGCGGCGTCGACATCCTCCTGGCGGCGCCCAACGGTATCGCCTGCCTGCCGCGCACGACGCGCATCAATACGATGGAGGCATAAATGTATGTCGCGGTAAAAGGCGGCGAAGTCGCAATCGCCAATGCCCACAGCCTGCTTGCGGACCGCCGTCGCGGCGACCGTTCGGTGCCGGCGCTGCGCCTCGACCAGATCGTGGAACAGCTGGCGCTCGGCGTCGACCGGGTGATGAGCGAAGGATCGCTCTACGACCGGGAACTGGCGGCGCTCGCCATAGTCCAGGCGCGCGGCGACATGATCGAGGCGATCTTCCTGGTGCGCGCCTACCGCACCACACTGCCGCGCTTCGGCTACACCAACGCCATCGACACCGGCGCCATGCTGGTCGAGCGGCGCGTGTCGGCGACCTACAAGGATTTGCCCGGCGGCCAGCTGCTTGGGCCTACCTTCGACTACACCCACCGCCTGCTCGACCCGGAACTCGCCGCCGGCGCCGATGTCGCCGAACCGCTCCAGCGCGAGACGGAAACGCAGGCCATGCCGCGCGTTTCGACGATCCTCGCCCGCGAAGGGCTGATTGAGCCGGATGGCGACATGCCGCAGGACCATGTCCCCGGCGACATCACCCGCGAGCCGCTTGAGTTTCCGATGGCGCGCGACATCCGCCTGCAGGCGCTGTCACGCGGCGATGAAGGGTTTCTGCTGGCGCTCGGCTATTCCACCCAGCGCGGCTATGCCCGCAACCACCCCTTTGTCGGCGAGGTGCGTATCGGCGAGGTCGAGCTGGAACTCGACGTGCCGGAACTGCCCTTCGCCGTGCTGCTCGGCAAGGTCCGCGTCACCGAATGCCAGATGGTCAACCAGTTCAAGGGCTCGGCCAAGGCGCCGCCGCAATTCACCCGCGGCTACGGACTGGTCTTCGGCCAAAGCGAGCGCAAGGCGATGGCCATGGCGCTGTGCGACCGCGCGCTGCGCGCAACGGAACTCGGCGAAGATGTCGTCGCCGCCGCGCAGGACGAGGAGTTCGTCATCTCGCACTCCGACAATGTTCAGGCGACCGGCTTCGTGGAGCATTTGAAGCTGCCGCACTATGTCGACTTCCAGGCCGAGCTCGATTTGGTGCGCCGCATGCGCGCCGAATACGAAGCTCGAGAGAACCCTGCAAAGGTGGAAGAGAAGCGGGAGGCTGCCGAATGAGCCTAATCGCCCCCGCCATTGCCGCCACCCCCGTTGCCGCCATCCCCGTTGCCGCCGTCATGGGAATGGCTGCTATGCCCGCCGACGTAGCTGCCGTTTCCGCCTGTGACATGCGCGCCATCTCTGGAAGCAGGCAGAAACAAGCGCCGAGGTACAAAACCGACCACGCAGACAAACGCCAGAAGCAGAATTGCAATCTGGATCCAACCGGTCTGAGTCATTCGACTTCGCCTTTATTTCCGTTTTCTGGGCGTCAATGCAATAGCAGGGAGTGGATTTGATCGCCATGACCGACATCGCCACCTACAACTTCGCCTATCTCGACGAGCAGACCAAAAGGATGATCCGCCGGGCGATCCTCAAGGGCATCGCCATCCCTGGCTATCAGGTTCCCTTCGCTTCGCGCGAAATGCCGATGCCCTATGGCTGGGGCACTGGCGGCGTGCAGGTCACCGCCTCGATTATCGGGCCGGACGATGTGCTGAAAGTCATCGACCAGGGCGCCGACGACACCACCAATGCCGTCTCGATCCGCGCCTTCTTCAAGAAGGTAGCCAACGTCGCGGTGACGACCGATACCGCCAGCGCCACCATCATCCAGACCCGCCACCGCGTCCCGGAACACCCGCTGAGCGCCGGCCAAGTTCTAGTCTACCAAGTGCCGATACCCGAGCCGTTGCGCTTCCTCGAGCCGCGCGAAACCGAAACGCGCAAAATGCATGCGCTCGAGGAATACGGCCTGATGCATGTGAAGCTCTACGAGGACATTGCCAAACACGGCCGCATCGCCACCACCTATGCCTATCCGGTCAAGGTCGAGGGCCGCTATGTCATGGACCCCTCGCCGACGCCGAAATTCGACAACCCCAAAATGCACCGTTCGCCGGCCCTGCAGCTGTTCGGAGCCGGGCGCGAAAAGCGCATCTATGCCGTGCCGCCCTTCACCGATGTCGTCAGCCTCGACTTCGAGGATCATCCCTTCGAGGTCCAGACCTTCGACCTGCCCTGTGCGCTGTGCGCGGCGGAAAATGTCTATCTCGACGAGGTCATCCTCGACGACCATGGCGACCACATGTTCGTCTGCTCCGACACCGACCATTGCGAGAAGCGGCGCGCCGAAGGACATCGCGGCCACCTTGCGGCTGAAAGCCATGTTACCGCAGGAAAGATGAGGCCAGCAGAATGACCGGCGACCCACTGCTGCGCGTCTCCGAACTGTCCAAATTCTACGGCTCGCGCGTCGGCTGCGAGAATGTCACCTTCGACCTGTGGCCGGGTGAGGTTCTGGCCGTCGTCGGCGAATCCGGCTCCGGCAAGACGACGCTGCTCAACTGCCTGTCGACGCGGCTGCTACCATCTTCTGGCACCGCCAGCTACCGCATGCGCGACGGCCAGTTCCGCGAACTCTACCGTATGAGCGAGGCCGAGTGCCGCTTCCTGATGCGCACCGACTGGGGCTTTGTTCATCAGAACCCCGCCGACGGCTTGCGCATGACGGTGTCTGCCGGCGCCAATGTCGGCGAGCGGCTAATGGCGGTCGGTGACCGCCATTACGGCAAGATCCGCGCCACTGCCGTCGACTGGCTGTCGCGCGTCGAGATCGACGAGGACCGCATCGACGACGAGCCGCGCGCCTTTTCCGGCGGCATGCGCCAGCGCCTGCAAATCGCCCGCAACCTCGTCACCGGACCGAGGCTGGTGTTCATGGACGAGCCGACCGGCGGCCTCGACGTCTCGGTGCAGGCGCGCCTGCTCGATTTGCTGCGCGGGTTGGTCACCGATCTCGGCCTGGCGGCCATCGTCGTCACCCACGATCTCGCCGTCGCCCGGCTTCTGTCGCAGCGTATGATGGTGATGAAAGACGGCCGTGTCGTCGAAAGCGGCCTGACGGATCGCGTGCTCGACGATCCCCGCGCGCCTTACACGCAATTGCTTGTTTCCTCGATTCTACAGGTGTGAAGATGGCGCCAAGGCACCCCCCTCTGGCCTGCCGGCCATCTCCCCCTCAAGGGGGGAGATCAGCAGCTTTTATGTCCCGCCCCTTCTACGATGCAGAAGAATGGCGAAGTCGAACGCGACAGCCAATCTCCCCCCTTGAGGGGGAGATGCCTGGCAAGGCAGAGGGGGGTGTTGGCCCGCGGACGAACAACGATTGGAGAACCTTCTGATGCCGACGCCCCTCGTTGTTTCCGGCGTCGCCAAAAGCTTCACCATGCATCTGCGCGACGGCATCAGATTGCCGGTTGTCGCCGGCGTCTCATTCTCGATCCGGGCCGGTGAATGCGCCGTGCTCGGCGGACCTTCCGGCGCCGGCAAAAGCTCGATGCTGAAAATGCTCTATGGCAATTATGCCGTCGATGAAGGCCAGATCATCCTTCAGCATGAGGGCGGCCTGATCGATCTCGCCATCGCCAGCCCGCGCACGGTGCTTTCCGTGCGCCGCCAGACGATCGGCTATGTCAGCCAGTTCCTGCGCACCGTGCCGCGCGTCTCCGCGCTCGACGTGGTCGCCGAGCCGCTGGTCGAACGCGGCGAGGACCGCGAGAGCGCGCGGAAAAAAGCACGCACCTTGCTGGGGCAGCTCAATTTGCCGGAAAAGCTCTGGGCGCTGCCGCCGGCGACTTTCTCGGGCGGTGAGCAGCAGCGCGTCAATATCGCGCGCGGCTTCATCACCGAGCATCCGGTCTTGCTGCTCGACGAGCCGACAGCTTCGCTCGATTCGAAAAACCGCGACGTTGTGGTTGCGTTGATCGCCGCCAAGAAGGCAGGCGGTGTCGCCTTGCTCGGCATCTTCCATGACCCGGATGTGCGTGACGCCGTCGCCGATCGCATCATCGACGTGACCTCTTTCGCCGCCGGAAAAATCGCTGCATGAGCAGGAAACTATCGGAAGCGCCGTTGGTCCACGCCACGGCGCAGGTCGAGAACTCGACATTGGGGCGCTGGACAGAGATCGCCGACCGCAGCCGCGTGTCCGAAAGCATCCTCGGCGACTATTCCTACATCATGCAGGACTGCGTCGTCTGGTGCGCGACCATCGGCAAGTTCTCCAACATAGCCGCCGCCGTGCGCATCAACGCCACAAACCACCCGACCTGGCGGCCGACGCTGCATCACTTCACCTATCGCGCCTCCGACTATTGGGACGACGCCGAGCACGAAACAGAATTCTTCGCCCAGCGCCGCGCCAAACGCGTCTCCATCGGCCACGACACCTGGCTCGGCCACGGCTCGACCATCCTGCCCGGCGTCACCGTCGGCGATGGTGCTGCCGTAGGCGCCGGCGCTGTGGTGTCGAAGGATGTCGCGCCCTACACCATCGTTGGCGGGGTGCCAGCCAAGCCGATCCGCGAGCGTTTCGATCGCCGCACGGCCGAACGCTACCAGGCGCTCGCCTGGTGGGACTGGGACCACGCCAGGCTGCGCGCCGCGCTCGACGATTTTCGCGTACTCGAGGCAGACGCGTTCCTCGAGAAATACGGCGCCTGATCGGGTGCGATCACCCCACTTGCCGCACGGCTGTGGAGCGTAACAAAACTGACATCGTGATGACATGGCAGGTTCATGTCGCTGCGCTAGGCGAGAACCAGACGATCAATTCAGGTCTGGAACTCTTCGATGTTATCGACCCCTGCCACGCTCGAAATCCGCGGCGTCTCGCGCCGATTTGGCAAGAACACCGCCGTCAGCGCCATCGACCTGTCGATCCCGCAGGGCCAGATGGTCGGCATCATCGGTCGTTCCGGCGCCGGCAAATCCACCCTCCTTCGCATGATCAACCGTCTCATCGACCCCAGCCAGGGATCGATTTTTTTTGACGGTGCCGAGGTCTCGCGGCTGCGTGGCTCGCCGCTGCGACGCTGGCAGCGCGACTGCGCCATGATCTTCCAGCAGTTCAACCTGGTGCCGCGCCTCGATGTGCTGACCAATGTGCTGCTCGGCCGTCTCAATCATCGCTCGACCTTTTCCAACCTGCTCGGCATGTTTACCCGCGCCGAATGCGCTGAGGCGATTGCAGCACTCGAGCGCCTCGACATCGCCCGCACCGCACTGCAGCCAGCCGGCACGCTGTCTGGCGGCCAGCAGCAGCGCGTCGCCATTGCCCGCGCCATGATGCAGCAGCCCAAGGTGCTGCTCGCCGATGAGCCGATCGCTTCGCTCGACCCGCTCAACGCCAAGGTGGTGATGGACTCGCTGCAGGACATCAACCTGCGCGAAGGCATCACCGTCGTCACCAATCTGCACACGCTGGACACCGCCCGCACCTATTGCAACCGCATCATCGGCATGGCTGCCGGCAAGATCGTCTTCGACGGTCCGCCGGAAGCGCTCAACCGCGAGGCCGTGCGCCTGGTCTATGGCGCCGACGGCAACGGCGTCGATATCTCCGAGGCCATCACCTCGACCAGCATCGCCTACAAGCAAAAGATCGCCGCATCCGCCAGCCCGCTCGAGCCCGCATTCCCCGGGTACTGATCCATGATCCCGAAAAGTGGATACCGGTTTTCGGAAAAGATCATGGACCAAAACTGAGCCGCACTGGATCGACCGCCCGCGTCAAGGGCACTTGCAAAAATCAAGAACGCTGCCGGCGCGGGGCCGGAACTTACAGGAGAGACATCAAATGTTCAGGAAGATGGTATTCGGCGCCGTTTCGGCGCTCGCCATGGCAACCAGCGCCGCGCATGCGGCCGACCTCAAGGAATTCCGCGTCGGCATCCTCGGCGGAGAGAACGAAACCGACCGCCTGCGCAACTATCAGTGCCTGGCCGATCACCTGAAGACCGAATTCGGCTTCGAAAAGGTCTCGCTGTTCCCCGCCGCCGACTATGACGGCGTCATCCAGGGCCTGCTCGGCGGCACGCTCGACTTCGCCGAACTCGGCGCTTCCGGCTACGCCAGCGTCTACATCAAGGACCCGAAGGCGGTCACCCCGATCCTCACCACCCAGCAGACCGACGGCGCCACCGGCTATTATTCCATCGGCCTGGCGCTGAAGTCTTCGGGCATTACCGACATCAAGTCGGCCAAGGGCAAGAAGCTCGGCTACGCCGATCCGGACTCGACCTCGGGCTACCTGATCCCGCTGACCCAGATCCCGAAGGACACCGGCGCCTCGAACGACGCCTACTTCGCCTCGACCCAGTTCAATGGCGGCCATGAAAACAACATCCTCGCCGTTCGCGACGGCAAGGTCGACGTTGCGGTTGACGATTCCTCCGGCATCGGCGACTTCAAGAACGGCTACACCTCCGGCACCTTCCACAAAGTCACCGCCAAGGGCGCCGTCGACCCCAACGACTTCGTCGAAGTCTGGCGCTCGGGCCTGATCCCGAACGGCCCGCTGGTCGTGCGCACCGCGCTCGGCGACGACATGACCGCCAAGCTTGCCGCCTTCTTCACCGACCTGCCGAAGAAGGACAAGGCCTGTTTCGAAGGCGTCGAAGGCGGCGACTTCACCGGTTACGTCCCGGTCAAGCCTGACTTCTACAACGTCATCGTCGAAGCCCGTAAGGCAGCCATCGGCGGCTGACGGCAAAATCAGAAAGGGCGACGTGAAAAACGCCGCCTTTTTTGCATGTCCCGATCATGACCATCTCAGCAACAGCCCGCTCCAACGCGACCCTGCAGGTAGCCAACGCCTGGCAGCGCCAGATATCGTTGCGGCGGCTTTATACCATCCTCGGCATCGGCCTGCTGCTGGCGGCGACGCTGTCGAGCATGTGGTTCGCCGACGAGGCCAATGCCGGTCACTTCTGGGACCGGCTGCCGCATATATTCGACTTCCTCAGCTGGCTGATCCCGAAGGACTGGAACGACGTCTGGCGGGCGCTGTTCGACATCGCCTCGCCGCATGACACCGGCACCCAGGAGTTCAACTTCCCGCTCGGCCGCGTCTATGTCTGGGGCGGCTTCTACATCCCCGAATATTTCGAGCTGATGCTGACCACACTCAACGTGGCGCTGGTCTCGACTTTCATCGGTTTCATCTTCGCCGTGCCGTTTTCCTTCATCGCCGCGCGCAACCTGACGCCGCATCCGGCGCTGCGGCTCGTCGTCAAGCGCTTCATGGAATTGCTGCGCGCCTTTCCCGAAATCGTCATTGCCGGCCTGTTCGCCGCCATTGTCTCGACCGGGCCGATCGCAGCCATCATCGCCATCGGCCTGCATTCGATCGGCGCGCTCGGCAAGCTGTTCTATGAAATCAACGAGAACATCGACATGCGCGCCGAAGAGGGCCTGAGAGCGGTCGGCGGCAACTGGTTCGAGCGCGTGCGCTTCGCCGACCTGCCGCAGGTGCTGCCCAATTTCATGTCCTACACATTGCTGCGCGTCGAGATCAACGTGCGGGCCTCGACCATTATCGGCGCCGTCGGCGGCGGCGGTATCGGCGAGGAACTGAAGCTCTCGATATCGCGCGGTTTCGGCGCCAAGACGGTGGCGTTGGTGCTGCTGTTGTTCACGACGATCTTCATCGTCGACCAGTTCTCCGCCTGGCTGCGCCGCAAGCTGGTCGGCGAGCAAGCTTTTCTGATGAGCGCTTAAATGACCGCTTTGACCACTGATCAGGTCCAGTCGATCGAGGAACGCTATCCGCAAATCTTTCGGCGGCCGGCCTACAAGCGATTCGCGCCGCTGTTCCTGTTCGGCGGCATCCTGCTCTACCTCGTTTACGCCTTGTGGTTTTTCAACCTGCCGCAGGTGCGCGACTCGCATTGGGAGCGCCTGCCGCTCTTCCTGACGCAATGGATCAGCTACGATCTGCAGCCTGAATTCCGCCTCGACCAGCCTGAAATCACGCCGAAATACCCGCGGTTTTCAGCACTCGGCGAGAACCCAGATCCCGACTGGGTTGTCAAGAACCCGGATGGCACCTTCACCGTCCTGATCGATGGCGCGGCCAGGTCCGTCACCTTCGACAAGACCAAAGCGACGATCGTCGCCAATGGCGAGATGGTGCCGGTGGCGCTGACCAGCGGTAAGCCGGTAATTACAGGTCCGGTGCCTGGCTGGATCACCGCGCATGACGACGAGATCGTCGCCAGGATGGGCTTTGTCGGCGAAGTGCGCGTCACCGTCGATCGCGTCAAGGTCCGCAAGCGCTTCCTCGGCTGGGCAAATTTCGTCTTCGACACGCGCTCGCCCTTCTTCGGCAAATCGGCCAGTGAAGTGATCTCGCTGATCTGGTCCGGACCGGAACTTAAGCCTGGCACCTCGAACCTCGCGCTCGCCGGCGACAACATCTGGAACAATGCGCAGTGGCAGCATGGCGACGTCTGGACGAAACTGCTGCAGACCATCGTCATGGCCTTTCTCGGCACGTTGCTCGGCGGCCTCGTCGCCTTCCCGCTCGCCTTCTTCGCCGCCCGCAACATCACGCCGAGCGGATTGTTCGGCCAGGTGCTCAAGCGCTTCTTCGATTTCATGCGATCGGTCGACATGCTGATCTGGGCGCTGTTCTTCACCCGCGCCTTCGGCCCGGGACCGCTCGCCGGCAGCGCCGCGATCTTCTTCACCGAAATAGGCACGCTCGGCAAAATCTATTCGGAAAGCCTGGAAAACATCGACGACAAACCGCGCGAGGGCATCAAGTCGACCGGCGCCAACGGCCTGCTGGTGCAGCGCTATGGGGTCATGCCGGAAGTGATCCCGGTCTTCATCAGCCAGACGCTCTACCAGTGGGAATCCAACACAAGAGGCGCCACCATCATCGGCGCCGTCGGCGCTGGCGGCATCGGCCTGAAACTCTGGGAAGCCATGCGCACCAATTCCAACTGGGCCAACGTCTTCTACATGGTGCTGCTGATCCTGCTCGTCGTGTTTGTGTTCGACAACATCTCGAATTTCCTGAGGCGCCGGCTCAGCCGGACCATCCATGATTACAACAGGATGCAGGCCGAGGAGGGGTGACGTGCGAGGGACAGCACCCCCCTCTGTCCTGCCGGACAGTGGGGGGTGTGAAGGAACGCAGCACTCCTTGGGCGGCGCGGCTAAGCCGCCCGCTTCCACCCATCCCTGATATGCCTGTATCCCTCGCGATAAACCGCTTCCGGCGTCTCGGAAAAATCCCGCCACACCTTGGTCGCCGCCGCCAGATCCTTCAGCGACCTGCCAAACGCCTCGATCGTCAGCCAGTCGTCATAGCCGCTCTTGCGGATGGCCGCGAAAGTCTCTTTCCACGGAATGTTCCCGCGTCCCGGCACGCCGCGATCGTTCTCCGAAATGTGGATGTGCACGACATTCCTGCGGTGCTTCGTATAGGCGCCGATCGGGTCGGCTTCCTCGATATTGGCGTGGAAGGTGTCGTACATCGCCTTGATGTGCGGCCGGTCGATGGCATCGACGTGCTCGGACAGATCGGCCATCGTGTTCAGCAGATAGCACTCGAAACGGTTGAGCGCCTCCAACCCGATGGTAACGTTCCGCTTGCCGGCATGATCGCCAATGGCGCGCTGCGAGGCGATCGAGCGCTTCTTCTCGGCAGCGGTCGGCCCGCTGCCGGAGAAGGCGCCGAGCGTCGAATGCAGCGGCCCGCTCAGCGTACTCGCGCCGAGCGCCTGGGCGCAATCGATCGCCCATTTCATGTAGCCGATGCCGGCCTTGCGGGTCGCGGCATCCGGCGAAATCAGATTCATCGCCGGGTCGCCCATCGCCGTAACAGCCGTGCGCTCCAACCCGATGCGGTCGAGCAAATCGCCAAGCTTCTTGTAGTCCTCTGGCGTGCCTGAGAAGATCGGTATCTCGACGCCGTCGAAGCCGGTCGCCTTGATGTCGCGCAGCAACGGCTCGTGTTTCTTAGACACGGAAGTCGTCCACAAAAACATGCACATGCCGATTTTCATCGACAGCCCCTCCCCATTTGACGGCGCGCGCTGGTTTCTTTCGCACCTCGCACCATGCGCCCTCATTCGGCCGCTTCGCGGCCACCTTCTCCCCGAAGGGAGAAGAGACTTGGCGCCGGCGTTCCCTAAAGTTTCGTCCACGCCCCGTTCTTCTTCGATGACTTCACGCAGGCCTCGATGAACGCCATACCTTCGACGCCGTCCTGGATGGTCGGGAACACCACGTCCTTGCCCGGTCTGCCGCCCTTCTTGCATGCCGCGCGGATCGCCCGCGCCGCCTCCTGGTAGATGTTGGCGAAGCCTTCGAGATAGCCTTCCGGATGGCCAGACGGAACGCGGCTGACGCGTCCCGCAACTGGCAGCGCGCCGGCGCCGTTGCGGGTGAGCAGCTGCTTGGGCTGGCCGAACGGCGTGTACCAGAGATAGTTCGGATCGGCCTGAACCCATTCCAGCCCGCCTTTCGAGCCATAGATGCGCAGCTTCAGCCCGTTCTCGTGGCCGGGCGCCACCTGGCTTGCCCAGATCATGCCCTTGGCCGGATGCACCTTGCCGACCGGCTTGAAGCGCAGCATGACATTGACATTGTCGTCGAGCAGTCGCCCCGGCACGAAAGCGTCGAGATCGGCCGACAGGGAATCGAGCTCCAGACCCGAGACGAAGCGCGCCAGATTGTAGGCATGCGTGCCGATGTCGCCGAGCGCGCCGCCCGCGCCCGCCTGCTTGGGGTCGGAGCGCCACGCCGCCTGCTTCTGGCCGGTGGCGGCAAGATCCTCG
Source organism: Mesorhizobium sp. M0292 (assembly GCF_040321695.1). Taxonomy (NCBI): domain Bacteria; kingdom Pseudomonadati; phylum Pseudomonadota; class Alphaproteobacteria; order Hyphomicrobiales; family Phyllobacteriaceae; genus Mesorhizobium; species Mesorhizobium sp. M0292. The sequence continues at coordinate 68,914 of NZ_JAMYSB010000020.1, read as the reverse complement.
GTCAGCCAGTCCTGCGGGTACTCGGACTGAACGATGCGGATGTCGCCAAGCTGCCCCTTGGCCACCATCTCGCGCGCCTGCCGGATCATCGGATAGGCAGTGTAATTGTGCGTCAGCACGAACACCTTGCCGGTCTTTTCAACCACGGCCGCGAGCTTCTTGGCCTCGGCCAAAGTCGTCGCCAGCGGCTTGTCGCAGATGACGTGGATGCCCGCCTCGAGGAAGACCTTGGCCGCCGGCACGTGCACATTGTTGGGGGTGACGATCGCCACCGCCTCGATGCCGTCCGGGCGCTTGGCCTCGGCCTTGGCCATCTCGGCATAGGAGGCGTAGCTGCGCGCCGGGTCGAGACCGAGTTCGGCGGCGGAAGCCTTGGCGCGCTCGGGATTGGCCGACAGGGCGCCGGCCACCAGCACGAAGTCATTGTCCATGCGCGCCGCGATCCGGTGCACCGCGCCGATGAAGGCGCCTTGGCCGCCGCCGACCATACCATAGCGGATCGGGCCGCCCCCCGCTTCCGACTTCGATGCGCCGACCATGTCTTTCTCCTGCTTGTGTCAAATACCCATCATGGCGCGCAGCATCTTCTTGTCGGTGGTGCCGCCGGCGAAATCATCAAAGGCCTTTTCCGTCACCCGGATAATGTGGTGCTGGATGAAGGGCGCGCCTTCGGCCGCGCCGTCCTCCGGATGCTTGAGGCAACACTCCCACTCCAGCACCGCCCAGGAATCGTAGCCATACTGGGTAAGCTTGGAGAAGATGCCGCCGAAATCGACCTGCCCGTCGCCAAGCGAGCGGAATCGCCCCGCGCGATTGGTCCAGCTCTGATAGCCGGAATAGACGCCTTGCCGCCCCGTCGGATTGAACTCGGCATCCTTGGCATGGAAGGCCTTGATCCGCTCGTGATAGATGTCGATGAATTCGAGATAGTCGAGCTGCTGCAAAAGGAAATGCGACGGGTCGTAGTTGATGTTGCAGCGCTTGTGACCGCCAACCGCATCTAGGAACATCTCGAAGGTTGCGCCGTCGAAGATGTCCTCGCCAGGATGGATCTCGTAGCCGACATCGACGCCGTTTTCGTCATAGACGTCCAGGATCGGCTTCCAGCGTGTGCCGAGCTCGGCGAAGGCCTCCTCGATCAGCCCGGCCGGCCGCTGTGGCCAGGGATAGAGGTACGGGAAAGCTAGGGCGCCGGAAAACGTCACCGAGGCTTTCAGGCCAAGATTCTTCGAGGCCTTGGCGCCGAACTCCATCTGTTCGACCGCCCATTTCTGCCTGGCCTTGGGGTTGTTGTGCACCGCAGGCGGTGCAAAGCCGTCGAACTGGGCATCATAGGCCGGGTGCACCGCCACCAGCTGCCCTTGAAGATGCGTCGACAGTTCGGTGATCTCGACGCCGGCATCCGCGCAGATGCCTTTCACCTCGTCGCAATAGGTCTTGGAAGATGCCGCCTTTTTGAGGTCGAACAGGCGTGCATCCCAGGTCGGGATCTGCACGCCCTTGTAACCGAGACCGGCCGCCCATTTGGTGATCGAGGCCAGCGAATTGAACGGCGCGGTATCCCCCGCGAACTGCGCCAGAAACAGCCCCGGACCCTTCATTGTCGACGGCATCGGCATCCTCCCAATTCATTTTTCCAAGGACCAAGCATAGCGTCTGATGAAAGCAGGGCCAGCCTCTTTGGTCTCTCGTGATGTGCATTCTCGTATCGGCATTCTGGTATTACCAAATACCGAAAATGGGTCAAGCCATTTGACTCACGCGCAAAGCTGCCAGGGCATTCCATTTTTGGCGATATATACCAGCATAATCAATACGGTACACAGATGTCGATATCGCATGGCGGCGGTTCTTGCCGCGCGACAAAAATTGCTGTAGACCTCCATTAGGGCCCAATTGGTCGAACCAGTTGCGCAAAAACGCTGGAGCGCCTTGGGGAGGAAACACGCGACGCGCCTTGTGGGGCGCGTCGCAGGCGAACTGGCACAGACGAATTCTGGGAAGGATAGACCATGCATCTTTCGACGCACAACTGGATGCGCGCGGAACCGTTGGAGGTGACGCTGAAGCGCATCAAGAAATTCGGCTACGAGTCGATCGAGATTTCCGGCGAGCCCGAGCAATACAAGACCAAGGAGACCCGCGCGCTGCTGAAAGAATACGGCATCCGCTGCTGGGGGTCGGTGACGCTGATGCTGGGCGAACGCAACCTTGCCGCCAGGGACCAGGGCCAGCGCGAACGCTCGGTGCAGTACGTCAAGGACGTGCTGACCATGGTCAGCGAACTTGATGGCGAGATCATAACGCTGGTGCCCGCGACCGTCGGCAAAGTGGTGCCGGACGGCACCGAGGAAGAGGAATGGAAGTGGGTGGTCGACGCCACCCGCGAATGCTTCACCCATGCCAAGAAGGTCGGCGTCAAGATCGCGGTCGAGCCGCTCAACCGCTTCGAGACCTATCTGTTCAACCGCGGCGCGCAGGCGTTGGCCCTGGCCGATGCGGTCAGCCCCGAATGCGGCGTCTGCCTCGACGCCTATCACATCCATATGGAAGAATTTAACGTCCATGACGCGATCCGTCAGGTCGGCAAACGGCTGTTCGACTTCCACGTCGCCGACAACAACCGCTTTGCCGCCGGCCTTGGCCAGATCGATTGGCCACGGATCGTGCAGACGCTGAAGGAAGTCGGCTATGACGGCGCGCTGACCAACGAATTCGTCGCGCCCGTCGACCGCACACCCGCCGCGCCCTATCCCGACATGGTCGACCGGAATCCGGTCGACATTTCTCCCGAACAGCTGAAGTTCATCCAGGATCACGGCTCCAGCGTGCTGACGGAGAAATTCTACACCGACCAGATGCGCATCACGGCCGAAACGCTGCTGCCGCTGATCAAGTAGCCGATCGGGATGCGCATCAAAACGGTCCAGGCGTGGTGGGTCCGCGTGCCGATTGAGGCCGCGAAGCAGCATCGCAGCGACTTTGGCCAGGTGACGACGTTCGACGCCGCCATCCTGCGCATTGAGACTGACGACGGGCTGATCGGCTGGGGCGAGGGCAAGAACGCCGCCGGCAGCGCCGGCAGCTATGGTGCGCTGGTCTACATGCTGAATCACGAGGTCGGGCCGCAGCTGATCGGCCGCGACCCCGCCGACATCGGCATGATCTGGGAGATGCTCTACAACGGCGTGCGCCATGACAGTGCCGCGCGCGCCGGCCATGCCATGCCGCAGCTGGCGCGGCGCGGCATGAGCATTGCGGCAATCAGCGCCGTCGATATCGCGCTCTGGGATATTCTGGGCAAGTCGTTGGGACAGCCGGTGTGGCGGCTCATCGGCGGCCGCAAGCTCGACCGCATGCCGGCCTACGCCTCCGGCGGCTGGGCTGCCGCCGACGCTATCGGCGAGCAGCTCAAATCCTACATCGCCAAAGGCGGCTTCAAGGCGCTGAAGATGCGCGTCGGCGCCATGGACGGCGCCCCGCACATTTCCGCCGCCCGCGTCCGCGCCGCACGGCAGGCGCTCGGTCCTGACGTCGAGTTGATGGTCGACGCGCACGGCACCTATACGGTGGCCGAGGCCAAGCGCTTCATCAGCCTGGCCAGCGATCTCGACCTCGCCTGGTTCGAGGAGCCTGTTATCGCCGACGACAAGGCTGGTATGGCCGAGGTGCGCGCCTCGGGTTCGATCCCGATCGCCACCGGCGAAAGCGAAGCGACGCGCTACGCCTTCCGCGATCTCGCGGTGCTGAAATCCGCCGACATCTTCCAGCCGGATCCGGCCTTTTGCGGCGGTATCAGCGAGGCGATGAAGATCGGCACCATCGCCAGTGCCTTCAATCTGCGCTTTGCCCCGCATCTGTGGGCCGGCGCGCCATGCTTCTTCGCCGGCCTGCATGTTTGTGCGGCCTCGCCTGCCAGTTTTACCGTCGAATATTCGCTCGGCGCCAACCCGATGATCCACGATCTTATCGAAGAGACTGTCGAAGCAAGGGACGGTATGATAGCGATCCCTGAAAAGCCGGGTCTGGGATTCACCATTTCGGAGCGGTTCCTGGAGGCGCACGCGCAACGCGGTTGACGATGAAAGAAAAGAACCTTCTCGCCGAGCTCGCCGCCTATCTCTTCGCCCATTCGGACAAGGAGACCGGCCGCACGCCTTCGGAGCGCGAACTGGCGGAGCATTTCGTCGTCAGCCGCGGCCAGATCCGCGAAGCGCTGGCCATTCTGGAGGCCATGCGCATCGTCGAGCGCCGCGCCAAATCCGGCATCTATGTCGACACCAGGCAGGCCAGTGTAGAAGCCTTGGCTCTTTTCGCCCGCGCGGGCCTGCCGCTCGATCCGGTGCAGATCTACGAGACCGTCGAACTGCGCAAGATCCACGAGATCAAGGCCGCCGAACTTGCCTGTTCGCGTGCCACCGAAGAGAATTTCGAACGCCTGCGGGAGATCCTGAAAGCCTCGGAGGAGTGCATCGCCGCCGGCGAAGGCCTCGCCAAGGAAGACCGCGAATTCCACCTCGAAATCGTGCGGGCGACCAAGAACGGCGTCTTCCACAATATCTGCAGCGTCTATTACCTGATGGGCGAGCAGCGGCTGCCGATCTACTTCAACGATCCCGAGCGCTCAGTGCGCTCGCATGCCGAGCATATCCAGATCTACGAGGCGCTGCTGCGTCGCGACGGCAATCTCGCCCAGGCGCTGATGAGCGCCCATCTGCAAGGCGCGGAAAGCTACTGGAAGGGGATCATCGAGGGCCGGGAGGCGCAAGCGCAAAGCCTGGCACTTGAGAAGGTCTAGTGCAATTCCAGGAAAGGTGTGAAACGGTTTTTCTGGGAAAAGCGCGCGGCGCTTTCCTTTGAGAATTGCGACTAGCGAGAGCCCCATGCCCAGAATCCTGTCGACGCACACGCTGCACCCGCGTGCCTCCGCCATGCTGGCGGGCGCCGGCGAACTCGTCGTCGCCTCAGCGCTCGATGCGGCAACGCTGACCGCCGAGGCGAAGCATGCCGACGTCATCATCGTTCGCGCACCGCTGCCGCCGTCGCTGTTCGAAAACGCCACGAAACTCAGAGCAGCGGTCCGCCACGGTGCCGGGCTCGACATGGTGCCCATGGAGGCCGCGGCCGCGGCCGGCGTGCTGGTCGCCAACGTGCCGGCGGTCAATGCGCGTTCGGTCGCCGAATATGTGATGTTCGCGGCCCTTGCCCTGCTTCGGCGCTTCCGTTCGGTCGACCGCGACTTGCGCGCCAAGGGCTGGAATGCCGGCCGCGACCACGCCAGCCATGCCAGCGAGCTTGCCGGCAAGACCATCGGCATCATCGGCTTCGGCGCCATCGGTCAGGCGGTCGCCCATATCGCCGCGCACGGCTTCGGCCTCGACGTCGTGGCGACGACCCGCAGCATGCAGCCGGCACCCGACAGGATCGGCTTCCTGTCGATCGATGCGCTGATCGAACAGAGCGACATCATCGTGCTCTGCTGCCCGCTGACGCCGGAAACGCGCGGCCTGATCAGCCGCGAACGCATTGCCCGCATGAAGCCGGACGCGCTTTTGATCAACATTTCGCGCGGACCGGTGATCGACGACGAGGCGCTGATCGAGGCCTTGCGCCAAGACCGGATCGGCGGCGCCGCACTCGACGTCTTTGCCACGCAGCCGCTGCCGGCAAACCATCCCTATTTCGGTTTCGACAATGTTATCGTCACCCCGCATATGGCGGGGATTACCGAGCAATCGATGATGCGCATGGGCGTGGGCGCGGCCGGCGAGACCTTGCTGGTGCTGGCCAACCGGCTGCCTGTCAATCTGCGCAATCCCGACGTGGTCGAGCATTACCGCAGACGGTTCCCGGCGGACGCGTGAACCATGTCCGGTTTTCGCTTCGCATCTCTGGTTCTCGCAGTGTCGTCGATCGTGGCCTTACCTTCGCTCGCGGCGGCACAAAGCAGCGATTATGTCTATTGCAGCAATGGGATCGTCTGCATGATGGCGCCCTGCCCGTCAGGCAATGCGCTGGATCTGACCACCGGCAATGTCGTTAAAGGCGTGGAGCTCAACACTACGGAATTGCCGCCGCTGGACAGATCGGCACCTGACCTCTCCGACAAGCTTTATGCTGGAAAACTCGTCGTCCGAGGATCGATCCAGCATCGCGGCCAGCCCAACGATCCGCCGATGCTGGTCGTTACCAAAATCGAACGCTCCTCCAAGAAAAGCGAGCGCAAGCGCTGCGCGGCACGTTGACTGCCGACCTACGGCTCGCTGCCTATCGGAGCAGCCGCTCGACTTCAGCCGCGATGCGCAGCAGATGGTGGTCGTGGCCATTGCGCGCCACCAGCATCAGTCCGGCCGGCAGCGTCATGCCGGGCATCGGCAGCGAGATCGCGCAGAGGTCGAACTGGTTGGCGACCTGGGTATTGCGCAGCAGCAGACCTTCGGTGCGTTCACGCAGAGCCGTATCCTCGGCCATCGAAACGATAGTCGGCGCTGTCACCGGCGTGGTCGGCAGAGCCAGCACATCGACCGAACCCAACCGCTCGTCCATGGCTATGCACAGTGCCGCGCGACGACGCATTGCCCTGATATAAACCGGCGTCGGTATGGCCGCCGCCCGCGACAGCGGCCCGCTGACATGGGGATCGACCGGCACCGATGCGCCCGTCGCCAGCCAGTCGGCATGGATTTCAGCACCTTCCATTGCCGCGATCGAGCCGCGTTTGGTGGCCAGGCGCAGATCGGCAATGAGGTCGTCGATCGAAATGTCCGTGAGCCACGCGCCTGCCTGCTCGATCCCGGCAAGGCTGCGATCGAACGCGGCGGCAATCTCCGTTTCCGTGTCTTCGAAAAGCAGGCCGCGCGGAATGCCGACACGAAGCCCGGCAAGCGCTAACGGCAGGTGCAGTTGCGGCATCTGCTCGCCCGTCATCGCGGCGTCAGCCAGGGCACACGCAGCAACACTCAGCGCCAGCGGCCCGATCGAATCCAGCGTCGCAGAAAGGGGATAGGCACCAGTCAGCGGCACGCGCCGCGCCGTCGGCTTGAAACCGACGACGCCGTTCAGCGATGCCGGGATGCGCACCGAACCGCCGGTGTCGGAGCCGATGGAAATGTCGCTCGTCCCCTCGCCAACGGACACGGCGGCGCCCGACGACGAACCGCCCGGAATGCGGCTGGTGTCGGCGGCATTGCCCGGTGTGCCGTAGTGCATGTTGTCGCCGATGGCGGTGAAGGCGAATTCGGTCATGTTGGTCTTGCCGATGATGACGGCGCCGGCCTGGCGCAGACGGTTGACGACCGCAGCGTCGTGCCGACGGGGCGCGGTGTCCCTCAACATCAGCGAACCGGCCGTGGTCGATTCACCGGCGACATCGAACAGATCCTTGATCGAGATGATGGCGCCGTCGAGCGGCCCGAGCGATACGCCGGCCTTCTTGCGCGCATCGGTGGCCTCGGCCGCTGCGCGCGCCGCCTCGGCATAGAGTTTGGTGAACACCTTCTCGCCTGCCGCGCAATTGGCAAGACGTGACAGGATGATCTCGAGACGATCGCGGATTGATTGCATGTCGATGTCGGATTCCGTCAAGGTGGAGCGTCTTTAAGGCATATGGGCCGCTAAGTCAGCGGAAGGAATAACCCGGACAGCGTGCCTTTGCACCTGCCAGCGATAGGAAGAGACTGATGCTGTACAAAGGCAGCTGCCACTGCGGCAAGGTAGCGTTCGAATTCAAAGCCGAACTGACCGGCGCCGTGCGGTGCAATTGTTCGATGTGCAGGCGCAAGGGCGTGCTGTTATGCGCCATCCCGCATGACAGCCTGAAGGTGCTCGCATGGGGCGATGATCTCGGCACCTATACGTTCAACAATCACGTATTGGCGCATCGCTTCTGCCGGACCTGCGGCATCCATCCCTTCGCCGAGGATGTCAGTCAGGGCAACGAACGCAGCGCCTACGTCAACCTTAACTGCGTTGCGGATATTGATGCTGTCGGTCTGTCGATTTTCGACTTCGATGGCCGCTCGGTCTAAGCTTACCGGTAACCCGCGGCATCGGCAGGTTTGCCGGCGTCCTGTACCTCCGGAACATAGCGCCAGGCGTCCGGGCGTGAGCCGTCGAGATCGGTAAAACCATAAATCTGCGCCAACCCACCGCTGGACAGCGACTGGCCGTTCCAGCGCGCACGATCCGGATCCGCCGCAAGCGACGCGACCGCGCGGCCGACAAAGCGCGGCGTTTCGGAAATGACGAAATGCGGCACGTTGGCGGTGGCGTCGCGCCAATTGTCTTCGGTGACGCCAAACGCCTCCAGCATCATTTCGGAACGCAGCCATCCGGGCGTCAGCGACACCGAGGTGGCGCCATGCGCAGCAAGATCTTTGGCGTGTGCCCATGCCATGCGGTTCACCGCGACCTTGGCGAGATCGTAGAACGGCGACAGCCGATAGTGATCGGCATTGTACTCGGCGGTGCCGTCAGTGACCTCGACCAGCAGCCCGCCCGGCCGCTCGATCATCAGCGGCAGCGCATGATGCGCGGTGATCAGATGCGTGTCGATGCCGAGCCGCAACAGGCGCAGGCCGTTTTCCAGATTGTGGTCCCAGACCGGCTTATTCCACTCGAACAGCTTTTCGCCGCCCCAGATATCGTTGACCAGAATGTCGAGCCGACCCTGTTCGGCCCGGATGCGCTCGACCAGACTGCGCACATCATCAGTCACCATATGATCGACTTGCACGGCAATGCCCTTGCCGCCATGCGAACAAACCAGCTCCGCCGTCTCCTCGATGGTTTCGGGCCGGGCATAGTCGGATTGCTGGCTGCGTGTGGTGCGCCCGGTGACATAGACGGTGGCGCCGGCGGCGCCGAGTTCAACCGCGATCCCCCGCCCGGCACCACGCGTGGCGCCGGCGACCAGGGCGACCTTTCCTTGCAACGTCATGGTAGTCTCCCAACCGAATCTATCGACCAAACCGATCTGGCTTACGCCGCTCGCATTATATATAAATGATTATTCGGTTATATTGAGATGTCAAGGTGACGCGACCAAAAACCAAATCCGACGAGCAGGTGCTGGAAGCCGCGTTGGGATTGATTCACGAACATGGACCCGAGGCGCTCACCTTCGAGCGGCTGGCAAAGGCGTGCGGCCTCTCTGGCGCAACACTGGTGCAGCGTTTCGGCAACAAGGCGCAGCTGAAGCAGCGCACCTTGCTGCAAGCGTGGGATGGCCTCGATGCCAAGACGAGGGAACTCGCAGCCACCGTTCCCAAAACGCCGGCCGGCGCGATCGAATTGCTGGTGGGGCTGTCGCAGGGCTACGGCGGCATCGAAGCCTACGCCGAGGGCCTGCTCGTCCTGCGCGAGGATCTGCGCGACCCCGTGCTCAGGGCGCGAGGCGCCGCCTGGAAAGCGTTCCTGAGCGAGGCCCTTGCGGCTTGCTTGGCCGGAACGCCCGACACCCCGCGCGACATCGGCCTGCTGATGGCATCGCATTGGCAGGGCTCACTGCTGTGGTGGAGTTTTGACCCGACGATCGAGGTGGCCACCTATGTCGAGGAAAGCCTCAAGTGCTTCGTTGCAGCCATCACCAAAACAGCGGCCCGAAAACCGTGATGGGCCGCTGCGCAAGCTGGGAGTGGATGTAGTCTAAATTAGCTGGCGTGCCGCAAGCTCACGCCGCTGCCCTTGTCGAACAGCACCACCTTGTCCTGATTCCAGGCAAAGCGCACCGGCTGCTCGATCTGGACATCGGTTCTGGCCGGCACCGTGGCGCGTAGCGTCGTGTCGCCGACCCGCAGAGTCAGGATCTTTTCCACGCCATGGTTCTCAACATCGTGGACGCGTGCCTCGACCGGCGCACCGCTTTCAAGATACACATCCTCAGGTCGAATACCGAAGACGAGCGGGCGACCGTCGGTCGCACCGCCCGCCTTGGCACCCCCAGAGAAAGGCAGTTCGAAATTCAGCGGCGCCATCACCGCGCGGCCGTTGACCAGCTTGCCATCGATCAGGTTCATCGGCGGCGAGCCGACGAAGCTCGCCACATAGGTATCGCGCGGATTGTTATAGATCTCGTGCGGCGTGCCGGTCTGGATGATGCGGCCATGGTTGAGCACGCCCACTTTGTCGCCCATCGACATCGCCTCGATCTGGTCGTGGGTGACGAACAGAAAGGTGGCGCCAAGCTGGATCTGCAGGTTCTTCAGTTCCGTGCGCAGCGCCTCGCGCAGTTTGGCGTCGAGCGCCGACAGCGGTTCGTCCATCAGGAACACGCGCGGCTTGCGCACGATGGCGCGCCCGATAGAGACGCGCTGCATTTCGCCGCCTGAAAGGCGGTCGGTCTTGCGGTCGAGCAGATGCTCGATCCGCAGTGTCTTGGCCGCTCGTGCAACACGGTCCTTGATCTCGGCATCCGGCAGCCGACGTATCTTCGGCTTCAGCGGGAATTCGAGATTTTCGCGGACCGTATAGCGCGGATAGAGCGAATATTGCTGAAGCACCAGCGCCACGTCGCGCTCGGCCGCACCCCAGTCGGCGACGTCGACGCCGTCGATGAACACCTGACCCTCGGTCGGCTTTTCCAGACCCGCGATCATGCGCAGCGTCGTCGTCTTGCCGGCGCCGGTCTCGCCGAGCAGCACGAAGAACTCGCCATCGGCGATCTCGAGATCGAGCCCGGTCAGTGCGGTGTGGTTGCCGAAGCTCTTGGAAATATTCTTGAGCTGGATATGAGCCATCAGAGCCTCACCTCAAGCGACTTGCCGCTTGCCGTGTCGAAGAAATGTGCCTGCGCCGGATCGATCCTGGCGAAAACCTTTTCGCCCGGGCCGCCGACGAAGCCGCTCTTGGTGCGCGCGCGCAGCATCTTGGAGCCGACCTTGAGATCGACAATGTCAAACGAGCCGAGCGGCTCGACGATCTGTGTCTCGACCGGCACGAAACCCTCCGCCGCTTCATGGCGCACCAGCACGCCTTCCGGCCGGATGCCGAGCGCAAGCTGGCCGCCGGCATGGCCGTTGAGCTTGGACAAAAGCGTGCGCGGGAATTCGAAGCCGGCGGCAGCGCCACCGAGGGTGACCGAGGCCGCCGAAGCGGTCTCGGCGATCGCCGCGTCGGCGACGTTCATCACCGGGCTGCCGACGAACTGCGCCACGAACAGATTGGCCGGATGCGAATAGACCTCGTCGGGCGAACCGACCTGCTGCAGCACGCCCTCATGCATGATCACGATGCGGTCGGCGAGGCTCATCGCCTCGATCTGGTCGTGCGTGACATAGATGGTGGTCGAGCCCTGTTTGATGTGCAGCCGCTTGATCTCGGCCCGCATCTCTTCGCGCAGCTTGGCGTCGAGGGCGCCGATCGGCTCGTCCATCAGCATCGCCTTCGGCCGCCGCACCAGAGCCCGGCCGATGGCCACACGCTGCATGTCGCCGCCCGACAGCGCCGACGGCTTCTTGGCCAGCAGTTCCGTGATCTGCAGCGTCTTGGCGACCGAGCGCACCTCGCTATCGATCTCGGCCTTGCTCTTGCGCGTCGCGCGCAAGGGAAAAGCAATGTTCTCATAGACGCTCATATGCGGGTAGAGCGAGAACGACTGGAACACCATGGCTATGTCGCGGTCGGCGGCCTTGAGGTGTTGCACCGGCTTGCCGTCGATGAGGATGTCACCGCCGTCGATCGTCTCCAGCCCGGCAACCGCCCTCAATGTCGTCGTCTTGCCGCAACCCGACTGACCGAGCAGCACGATGAACTCGTTGTCGTCGATCTTGAGGTTGAGGTCCTTGATGACCTGGACCGCACCGAAGAATTTCTGGACGCCGCGAAGCTCAATCTGGGTCAATGCTCTGCTCCCGGATTGCGCACCTGGCCGGTACCGGCCTTCTCCGCCGGCGCGATCTTCGAGGTGATGTTGAAGCCGATCAGGCCGATCAGGATGATGGTCACGCCATAGCTGTGCAGCAGCAGGTTCCACGGCTGGCAAAGCGCGATGATGCCGAGGACCATCAGCACCTGAGACCCCGGTTCGAGATATTTCTGGTTGATGGCTCGAAAGCTCATTTGCGGATCGCTCCGAAGGACATGCCGCGCAGCAAATGGTTGCGGAGCAGGAAGGTGAAGATTGCGACCGGCAGCAGGAACAGGAAGGTTCCGGCGGCGATCACCGTCCAGTCGGGCAGGCCGGCGCCGACCTGGCTGGGGATGAAGGGCGGCGCCGTCTGGGCGCGGCGGTTGGTCATGATCAGCGCGAAAGCATACTCGTTCCACGCCGTGATGAAGCAGAAAACCGCGGTCGCGGCGATGCCGGTGGCGGCCTCCGGCAGCACGATCTTGAAGAAGGCTTCCATGCGGGTGTAGCCGTCGACCAGCGCTGCCTCTTCATACTCCTTCGGGATCTCGTCCATGAACCCCTTCATCAGCCACACCGAAAAGGACAGGTTGAAGGCGGTATAAAGGATGATCAGCCCGATATGGGAATCGTTGAGGCCGACGGCCCGGTACATCAGGAACATCGGGATCGCCACCACCACCGGCGGCAGCATGCGCGTCGACAGGATGAAGAAGAGCAGATCCGCCTCCCCCTTCACCTTGAAGCGCGAGAAGCCGTAGGCGGTGAAGGTACCCATGCCGACAGCCAGCACCGTCGAGGTGATGGCAATGATCAGCGAGTTCATGAAGCGGCTCGGATAGCCGGACCATTGCACCTGGCCCTTGCCGTCGCGCACGATCTTTTCACCGCCGTCGAACACGACACGTTCCCACCAGGGTGCCGCCGCATACTCTTCCGGCGACGGCGGGTTGCGCATCTGCGAGCGCTTGGTGAACAGCTTGACGAACGGCGATATCTCGGGCTGGAACACCACCGTCGGCGGGATGGTCGTGGCAAGGTTGCGCGGCTTGAACGCCGTCGAGGCGATCCAGTAGATCGGCGCCAGGAAGATGATCGTCACCAAAAGGACGGCGACGATGGCGACGCGATTGAAGCCTATTTCGGAAGAAGTGCGGACGGCGGCCATCTCAGCGCTCCTTCACCTTGTTGAGGTACTTGACGTAGATGTTGGTGATGGCCAGCACCATGATCAGCACGATGTAGGCGAGCGCGCAGGAGCGCCCGGTCTGCCATTCCTGGAACGCCATCTTGTACAGCCGGATAGAGATCAGCTCGGCCGTCGGCTGGCTGGTCAGGATATAGGCGAGGTCGAAGGTCTTGAACGCTTCCATGGTGCGGAAGATGACCGCGATCATCAGGATCGGCGCGACCAGCGGCAGCGTGATGCGGAAGAAGGTGTAGAACGGTCCGGCGCGGTCGATCGCCGCTGCTTCGTAGAGATGCTTCGGCACCGCCGAAAGGCCGGCCAGCGACAAAAGCATGACGAAGGGCGACCACATCCAGATGTCGGTCAGCGCAACCGCATAGAGCGCCATCTTGGGATCCGCCAGCCACTCGAAATTGCCGAGGCCAAGCGCATAGTTGATGACCCCCCATGACGGATCATAGAGCAGTTTCCAGAACAGACCGACGACGGCCATCGACAGCATCATCGGCAGCAGCAGCAGCGTTGTGATGAGACCCTTGAGGGGAATATCCCGGTTGAGCAGCATGGCCACGCCGAAGCCGACGAGCAGCTGACCCGCGACCGAGATGATGACGTACTTCGCGGTGATGGCGAAGTTGGACCAGACATAGGGATCGTTGAGCAGGTCGCGATAATTCTGCAGCCCGACGAAATTTGCCGGCGCGTTGGTCGACGCGCGGAAATCGGTGAAGGAATAGCCCAGCGAATAGATCAGCGGGAAAATGTTGAAGACGATCAGGAACAGGATCGTCGGGATTATGAAGAGGTTGCGGATCGACATGTCGCTCAAGCCGCGTGCAGCGGCCCGCGAGGAAGTGTCCAGCGTGGTGATCATCGTGGTCGCCAAGACCCTGCTCCCGTTTCGGAAAAAAAGAACGGAGGAGGCACGGATGCCTCCTCCGCGAGAAAAGCTGCTTATTGGCCGCGGCCGTATTTCTTGAACGTCGCGTTCCAGTCGCCTGCGAGCGCGTCCAGCGTTTCCTTGGCGGTGCCTTCGCCGCCGATCATGTAGGGATAGACGCGCTGGTTGAGCTGCTGCAGCAGTTCGGCATATTCCGGCACCGCCCAGAAGTCCTTCACCTTGAACATGGTCTCGTAGAAGGCCTTGTTGTACGGCGTGGCGTTCTGGAATTCCTCCGACTTGAGCACGGCGGCGCTGCAGGTGTAGCCGCCGAGCGCTGCCCACTTCTTCTGGGTCTCGTCCTTGATGAACCATTCAAGGAACTTCGTCGCCTCTTCCTGCTTCTTGGAGTAGGAGACGATGGAGATGCCCTGACCGCCGAGTGCGGCGAACTGATCGCCGTTCGGGCCTGGAGGATTGGCGAAGAAGCCGGTGTTCTTGGCGTTCGGGTTCGACGCCTCGTTGATCAGCGAGGGGAAGAACGCGAAGTAGTTCATGCTCATCGCGGCCAGGTTTTCGGTGATCGCCTGGTTGTCCTCGACGAAGAACGACTTGGCCCAGCCCGGAGGCGTGAACGTGTAGAGTTCCTTGTAGGCGTCGAGTGCGGCGATTGCCTTGTCGGAGTTGATGAAGCCGTCGACCTTGTAGGTCTTGTAGTCACCCAGTTCGCCGCCGAAGGAGAACAGCGCGTTTTCGAAGCCCATCGCCATCGCGTCATAGGAATTGTCGGTGTAGATGGCGATGCCGTATCGCTTCTGATCCGGCCGATAGAAGAACTCCGCGATGTCGCGCAGCGCCTTGAAATCCTTCGGCACGTCGAGATCGTAGCCGTACTTGGCCTTGAAGGCTTCCTTTTCCTTCGGGTCCTCGAACCAGTCCTTGCGATAGGACCAGCCGACAGCGTCGCCTTCGAGCGGGATCGCCCAGTACTTGCTGCTGCCGCCCGGATATTCGGCGTAATATTTCACCGTTGCCGGCGCCATCACTTCGCCAAGCTTGTGCTTGTTGAAGAAGTCGGTCAGGTCGACATAGTGGCCGCCGGTCGAGCCGGCGCCGAGCCATTGCGAGTCGCCGACGACCATATCATAGGCGTCGCCATGGGCGTTGAACTCGGTGAAAGCCTTGGTCTGGAAGTCGGACCAGGGCGTGGTTTCCACCGTGATCTTGACGCCGGTTTCCTTCTCGTACTCGTTGCCGAGTTCCTGCAGATAATTGGCCGGATCCCATTCCGCCCAAAAGATGGTGAGCTCCTTGTCCTGCGCGTAGACGGACGTTCCGCAGGCAAGTACTAAGCCGATACCAGCAAGCAGGCTGGTCATTGTCTTGCGCATAATGATTTCCTCCCTTGTGCGCATTCTACCTTGTCATGCGAGCCGGCGGTGAAGCCGGCCCTGGTAGTTCCTCCCGAGATCGCACCTTTCCGGTTCCAAGCCTCCTCGCTTTGCCGGAAATGGATCGCAGCTCTCACTTTTGATCCGCTTTTTCTGTCCTGATCTGGTATTACCAATTTTGGATAGCCGTCAAGCTCTTTCTTGGATCACCACCGGACCTTGTATAACCGGATTTTTCATGTATCCGACTGTTTTCCCTGAATTTTCCTACTCGTTGATATAGGAGAGCCTTGTTTCGGCACTGCCATCCCGGTTAACATCAATAGTGGGCATCCAAATCTGGTCGAACCAGATTGGCGCTATTTCGCCAATGCCGCCGTCGGGGCCGCATCGATTTCAGCCGTTGATTCCGCCACCGCGGCGCGCACAAGGGCGCCCGCCGCCCATTGCGCGACCGACCGCATGCCGCGGCTATCGAGCCCCCATATATCCTTCAGCACGATCAGCACTTCGACGCCGAACATCATCGACAGCGCCTGCGCCAGGCGCTTGAACTCGCGCGGCGGCAGCCGGCCCTTGAGCGGTGCGATGGCATCCTTCAGCAGCTGGACGCGATGTCCGCGCGTGAATTGCGGCTCGCCGCCCAGCGTGCCCGCCTGCCGCTGCGCCCATTGGTCGAGCGACAGTTTCAGCGCTGCCTTGAAAGTTGCCTCGAAAGCTTCGATGCGCGGCATGGCGGTATCGAACAATTCGGCAACGCGCCGCCCGGCATCGGTGGACGTCGATTGCCAGGTCAGGATCGGCCCAAGCCCCTCGTCGACCACCGCCTGCACCAGGGCTGCCTGGCTGGGGAAATAGCGATAGGCGGTGGCGCGCGACACTTGCGCCGCCTCCGCGACTTCGCTGACCGACGGGGTGACGCCCGCCTGCATCAGCCGCGTCGCCGTCTTCAGCATCAGCCGTTTTGTGCGGGCCCGTGGGCCGCGTTCTGCAGCCTCGTTGGCGTCGTCGTTCCCAGCGGCTTGTTGACGTGAGACTTCCATGTCAATACGATACGCGCGTCTCAAAAAATTGCAATGACCTTTGCCCACCGAAAGGCCGGCAAAGGGCGACAGGCGGCCCGGCGCCGGTCGGCCGGTGACGGGAGAAACGCGATGAAGCGCATCTACGTGGTGGGCACAGCCGACACCAAGGGCGAGGAACTTGCCTTCCTGGCCGATGCTATTGCCGCCACCGGCAGTTCGGTTGCCCGCGTCGACATCGGAACGCGCGGTGCCACGGTGCCGGTCGATATCCCGGCCAGCGAGGTCGCGGCGCATCATCCGGGTGGAGCCAGTGGCGTGCTCGGCATCGATGATCGCGGCACGGCAGTGGCCGGCATGAGCGCCGCCTTCACAAATTTCATTCAGTCGCGCGACGACATATCAGGCGTGATCGGCATTGGCGGCGGCGGCGGCACGTCGATCATCACTGCCGGCATGCGCGCGCTGCCGCTTGGGCTGCCCAAGATCATGGTCTCGACGCTCGCCTCCGGCGACACCGCGCCCTATGTCGACGTCTCCGACATCATCATGATGCCATCGGTCACCGATATGGCGGGACTGAACCGGCTGTCACGCGTCGTGCTGCACAATGCGGCGCAGGCAATCGCCGGCATGGCCGCCAGGCCGGCGCCGACTGCCACCGGCAAGCCGGCACTCGGGCTCACCATGTTCGGCGTCACCACGCCTTGCGTGACCGCCATCGCGGATCAGTTGCGCGCCAACTATGACTGCATGGTTTTCCACGCCACCGGCACCGGCGGCCGCTCGATGGAGAAGCTCGCGGACTCGGGCCTGCTCGCCGGCGTCATCGACATCACCACGACGGAAGTCTGCGACCTGCTGTTCGGCGGCGTGCTGCCGGCGACGGAGGACCGCTTCGGCGCCATCGCCCGCACCAAGCTGCCCTATGTAGGCTCGGTCGGCGCGCTGGACATGGTCAATTTCTGGGCGCCGCCGACCATTCCCGAGAAGTTTAGGGGCCGGCTGTTCTACGAGCACAATCCCAACGTCACACTGATGCGCACCACGGTGGACGAATGCCGCGGTATAGGCGAGTGGATCGGCACCAGGCTCGCTCGCTGCGAGGGCCCTGTGCATTTCCTGATCCCCGAAAAAGGTGTCTCGGCACTCGATATCGAGGGCGGCGCCTTCTTCGACCCCGAAGCCGACGCCGTGCTGTTCGGTGCCATCGAGCGCACCATCAGGCCGAGCGCCACACGCCGGGTCACACGCCTGCCGTTGCACATCAACGATCCGGAATTTGCCAAAGCCGCAACCGCGGCCTTCCTCGACATCGCCAGACAGTGAGAGCCAACAAATGCCCGCAATACCGCGCAAGGACATATTGAAGAAGTTCAAGGCGATGATCGCCGACGGCGTGCCCATCGTCGGGGGCGGCGCCGGCACCGGCCTGTCGGCCAAGGCCGAGGAAGCCGGCGGCATCGACCTCATCATCATCTACAATTCCGGCCGCTACCGCATGGCCGGGCGCGGCTCGGCTGCCGGCCTGCTCGCCTATGGCAACGCCAATGAGATCGTCAAGGAAATGGCCTATGAGGTGCTGCCGGTGGTCAAAAAGACGCCGGTGCTGGCCGGTGTCAACGGCACCGATCCCTTCGTCATCATGCCGTTGCTGCTTGCCGAGCTGAAGACGATGGGCTTTTCAGGCGTGCAGAATTTCCCGACCATCGGCCTGTTCGATGGCAGCATGCGCCAGAGTTTTGAGGAAACCGGCATGGGGTTCGGGCTGGAGGTCGACATGATCGCCGAGGCGCACAAGCTCGATCTTCTGACCACGCCCTATATCTTCAACCCCGACGAGGCGCGCGCCATGACAAAAGCCGGCGCCGACATTGTCGTCGCCCATATGGGGGTGACGACAGGCGGCTCGATCGGCGCGACGTCGGCCAAGTCGCTCGACGACTGCGTGGTCGAGATCGACGCCATCGCCAACGCGGCGCGCTCGGTGCGCAAGGATGTCATCCTGCTTTGCCATGGCGGGCCGATCTCGATGCCGGATGACGCCCGCTACATCCTCGACCGCTGCAAGGGCCTGCACGGCTTTTATGGCGCGAGTTCGATGGAACGGCTGCCGGCTGAAGCCGCGATCGCCAGGCAGACGGCGGATTTCAAGGCCGTCACGCCGCACGACCAGAAGAAAAAGAAGGGATGAGATCATGACCGACAAGAGCAAGGTGTTCGTATACCCGAAGGACGTGAGCGCCTTCGGCTTTGACTGGGGCAAGCTGTCGCTGACGGTCGCGCCTGAAGTGAATGGCGCTGAGCGCTTTTCCGGCGGCGTCGTCGACCTGCCCTCAGGCAAGGGCCACACCCGCCACAACCACCCCGGCGCGGAAGAAATCATCTTCGTCATCTCAGGCAATGGCGAGCAAATGGTCGAAGACGAGAACGGCAATCCGGTCGTCGCCAAGGTCGGCCCCGGCTGCACCATCTATGTGCCGGAAAGCCGTTTCCATTCGACGCTGAATACCGGCGATGGGCCGATGCAGCTCTTCGTCGTCTATTCGCCGGCCGGACCGGAACTGGTGCTGCGGGAGCTGCCGGATTTCAGGCTGATCCCGGCGGGGAAGTAATCGCGAAAGGCCCCCTTCATCCGGCCGCTTCGCGGCCACCTTCTCCCCGAGGGGAGAAGAGGCAGGAGCCAGCGCCGGCGCAAACTCCTCTCCCCTCGGGGAGAGGTCGGATAGCCCGAATTGCCCTTCGCAATTCGGATGGCAATCCGGGTGAGGGGGTAGCGCCGAGCTAGGCTATCCCACCTCTATTCCAGCCCCGCGCCCGATCCCCAAACATCACATATCCCGCATCCGTCACCGCCAACGTGTCCTCCAACTTGATGAACCCCCGCGTCGGGTGAAGCATGGTCGTCTCCACCGACAGCACCATGTTTGTCTCCAGCGGCTTGGCGGCATAGGTGCCTTCATAGGTCACCGGATGGTTGGTCATCAGGAACGGAGCCTCATGCGTGATCAGCCCCATGCCGTGGGCGAAGAAATCCGTGTAGGGCGCGACCTTGGAGGCCTTCAGCACACCCTCGGCATGCGAAATCATGTCGCCGCCGATGGTGCCCGCCCTCACCTTCGAGAACGCCGCCTGCTGCACCGTCTCGACCTCGGCCAATAGATCCTCAAGCTCGGCATCCGGTT
The DNA here is from genome assembly GCF_040321695.1 of Mesorhizobium sp. M0292. Classification (NCBI taxonomy): domain Bacteria; kingdom Pseudomonadati; phylum Pseudomonadota; class Alphaproteobacteria; order Hyphomicrobiales; family Phyllobacteriaceae; genus Mesorhizobium; species Mesorhizobium sp. M0292. The sequence goes on along the minus strand of NZ_JAMYSB010000020.1, from coordinate 49,402 downwards.
CGCCCAGAATGCCCATGCGGCAGAGATCGCCAATATAGCCGTGATAATTGCCGCCGGAATCGATCGACAGCACTTCGCCCTTTTTCCACGCCTGCGGTGACGCCGCGCGGTTGTGGCTGGCGCCCAACGTCAGCAGGCAATATTCGAAATGCGCGCCGCGATTGGTTTCCTCACGCCGCAGCTGCTCGATGATCTCCGCCTTGGTCGTGCCTTCATGCGCCCACCGGATGGTCGCCAACATGGAATCGGTGATCAGCTCGGAGGCGATACGCAGCTTTTCCAGCTCGGCGTCCGTCTTGATGGCGCGCATGCTCTCCAGCATGCCGGTCGCGTCGATCAGCCTGGCATCCGGCAACGCCTTGCGGATCAGCGCATAGGCGTCCGACGGCAGGAAGGCCGGCTCGATGCCGAGGCGGGCGCCGGCCTTGCCGATCTTGCTGATGTGCTCGACCGCAAGATTGGCAGCATCGAGCGTGCCCCAGCAGGCGGCATGCAGCGTCGGCGTCCAGAACGGGCTGTTCTGGTGCTCGGCGCCTTCCATGCGGTTGCCGATATAGGCGGCATGACCGGGCCCGCCCTTTTCATAGAGGACGATAGGCAGGTAACGGCTATGGCCGATCGCATCCATGGCGGCAAAGAAGATGAACTTGTAGCCGCCAAGCAGATACTGCGTGTTGTGCTTGGAGGTCGCGAGCAGAACATCGATGCCGGCCTCTTCCATCAGCCGGTCGACCCTCACCTGATCGAACGGGATATTGCTGACGGCGCTCTTGCCCGGGGCGATGTTCATCTTTCTCTCCCTGATATCAGTGGGATCGCCGGCCGTACTGCGCCCAATCCCTTGGCTTCGATCAAATCTGCACCATTTCGTTAACTCTGGTCCAGCCAGAAACAGGTTAGATTGCTTCGGCAGGCTGTCACCACTCGTCATTGCTGCACACTAAGGCAATCTGGTCCTACCAGAATATCAGAATGAAAGGGCCACCTCTAAAACTGGTCCAGAGGACGAAAATTTCAAAGCCAAGCAAGGATGCGCCAATTCCGTCTCTGGCGAAACCCTTGGCAAGGGCCATAATCGCCGCGAGGATGCTGGCGGGTGCCGCCAGCTTCGAGGGGTGCGCCCATCTGGTCGCGGAGAGGACGGAGGTTGATCATGTCGGATATTTCCAGACGCACGCTGCTTGGCGGCTCAGTTTTACTGCTGGCCTCCACCGCCATGCCCACATTCAGCTGGGCGCAGACGCCGAAGAAGGGCGGCCGCCTCGTGCTTGCCGCCGATTCCGAGCCGCGCAACCTCAATCCGGCCATCGTCGCCTCCAACGGCGTCTTCTTCATCTCCAGCAAGATCGTCGAAACGCTGGCCGAGGCCTCCTTCGACGGCAAGGACGGGCTCCAGCCGCGGCTGGCACTCAGCTGGGAGGGCGCGGCCGACGGCCTGTCGGTGACGTTCAAACTACGCGAGGGCGTCAAATGGCATGACGGCAAGCCGTTCACCTCGGCCGACGTCGCCTTCTCCGCGCTGCAGATCTGGAAGCCGCTGCAAAATCTCGGCCGCACCGTGTTCAAGGATCTGGCCAGTGTCGACACCCCGGACGATCTCACCGCCGTGTTCAAATTCGCCAAGCCGACGCCGTTCCAGCTGATCCGCAACGCCTTGCCGGCGCTGTCGAGCGTGATGCCGAAACATATCTACGAAGTCGGCAAGATCGAGGACAACCCGGCCAACAACGCGCCTATCGGCACGGGACCGTTCAAGTTCGGCGAATACAAGGCCGGCCAGTATTACAAGCTGACCAGGAATGCCGATTACTGGGCCAAGGACGAGCCGTATCTCGACGAGATCATCTACCAGGTGCTGCCCGACCGCACGTCGGCTGCAGCGGCGCTCGAGGCCGAAGAGATCCAGCTCGCCGCCTTCTCCGCCGTGCCGCTCGCCGATCTCGACCGCATCTCCAAGGTGCCGGGCCTGAAGGTCATCTCCAAGGGCTATGAGGGGCTGACCTATCAGCTTGTCGTCGAGATCAACCATCGCCGCAAGGAACTGGCCGACGTGAAGGTCCGCCAGGCGATCGCGCATGCCATCGACAAGGATTTTGTCGTCAAGACGGTGTTCCTCGGCTATGCCGCTGCCGCCACCGGCCCGGTGCCGAAGAACGACCCGCAATTCTACACCGCCGACGTGCCGACCTATCCCTTCGACGTCGCCAAGGCCAACGCCTTGCTCGACGACGCGGGGTACAAGCGCGCCGATGACGGCAAGCGTTTTGCGCTGAAACTCCTGCCGGCACCCTATTTCAACGAGACGAAGCAGTTCGGCGACTATCTGCGCCAGGCGCTGGCGGCAATCGGCATCGACGCCGTGATCGTCAACAACGACTCGGCCGCGCACATCAAGGCCGTCTACACCGACCACGCCTTCGACCTCGCCGTCGGCCCGCCGGTGTTCCGCGGCGACCCGGCGATCTCGACCACCATCCTGGTGCAGAGCGGCATTCCCGACGGCGTGCCGTTCTCCAACCAGGGCGGCTACAAGAACGCCGCGCTCGACGCGCTGATCGCCAAGGCTTCGGAGACGCTGGATACGTCAGCGCGCACCGACCTCTACAAGGAATTCCAGAAACAGGTCGCGGCGGACCTGCCGCTGATCAACGTCGCCGAATGGAGCTTCATCAGCGTCGCGCGCGATACCGTGGGCAACATCGCCAACAACCCGCGATGGGCGGTGTCGAACTGGGCGGACACCTATCTGGAATCGTGACACATTTGCGCGGATGAAAGTTCGCAAAGAAATTGGTGTGAAGGCATGGCGTAGGGCCGCGTTTCGTCACACCGCACCTCTCCCGACTGGCGCAGCGCTATGCCTTTCCCATGACCCGCGCCCTCACCCTCATGCGCCGTCGCCTCGTCGGCAGCATCTTCGTGCTGCTGATCGTCATCATCGGCACATTCCTCCTCCTGGAAGCCGCCCCCGGTGACGCGGTCGACGCCTACATCGTCTCGACCGGCGGCGACGCCGGCATGATCGAATTGCTGCGTCATCGCTGGGGCCTCGACCAGTCCGAGCTGACACGGCTCGCCAACTATCTCTGGGCGCTGCTGCATTTCGACCTCGGCCAGTCCGTTACCTTCTCGCGGCCAATTCGCGATGTTATCCTGGAACGCCTGCCGACGACACTGCTCCTGATGGTGACCGCCACCGCGCTCTCCTTCGGTTTGGGCTCGGCGCTCGGCATCTACGCCGGCGCCAGACCCGGCAGCTTTCGCGACCGCTTCCTGTCGATCGGCTCGCTGGCGCTTTATGCCGTGCCGGGTTTCTGGCTTGGCCTGGTGCTAATCGTCGTCTTTGCCGTCGACCTGCGCTGGCTGCCGATCGGCGGCATCGAGAGCCTGGCCTCGGACAAGACCGGTTTTGACCGCGCCACCGACATCGCCGTCCACCTCGTCCTGCCGGTTTCCGCGCTCGGCTTCATCTATCTCGCGCTCTATCTGCGCATGATGCGCGCCGGCATGGCCGAGGCGTGGCGGCAGGATTTTGTACTCGCCGCCCGCGCCAGGGGGCTGTCACGCCGCCGCATCGTGCTCGCCCATGTCGCCCGCAACGCGCTCTTGCCGCTGGTCACCATGCTCGGCCTGCAATCGGCGCAGATGCTGGGCGGCAGCGTCGTCATCGAAAGCGTCTTTGCCGTGCCCGGGCTCGGCCGGCTGGCGCAGGAAGCGGTCGCTTCGCGCGACACGCCGCTGCTGCTCGGCATCATCCTCACCAGCGCCGTCCTCGTCATTGCCGTCAACCTTGCAGTCGACATTGCCTACGCCTTCCTCGACCCGCGCGTCGGCGCCGGCGAGGCCAGCGCGTGAGCGCGCTGCCGCGGTTCCTGCGCCGGCCGGAAGCGGTCGCCGGCGCGATCATCCTGGCGCTTCTGTTCGCCATGGCGCTGTTTGCGTCGCTGCTCTTCCCCGGCGACCCGCAGGCCATTGCCGGACCAGCACTGCTGCCGCCCTTCCAGGACTGGTCGCTGCCGCTCGGCACCGACCGGCTCGGCCGTGACGTGCTGGCCGAACTGTTCCACGGCGCCCGCACCTCGCTCGCGGTTGGCCTGGCGGCGGCAGCGGCGGCACTCTTCATCGGCGCGGTCGTCGGCACGCTGGCCGGCTTTGCCGGCGGCCTTGTCGACGAGGGGCTGATGCGCATCACCGATGCCTTCCAGACCGTGCCGAGTTTTCTCCTGGCGCTGGCCTTCGTCAGCGTCGTCGGGCCGTCGCTCGGCGTCGTCGTCACGGCAATAGCGCTTGGCGCCTGGACCGGACCGGCGCGTGTAGCGCGCGCCGAAGTGCTGTCGATCCGCGAGCGCGATTACGTCGCCGGCGCTCGCGTCATCGGCATGCATCCGCTTGAGATCGCTTTTCGCGAGGTGTTGCCCAACGCGTTGCCGCCGGTGCTGGCCTTGTCCTCGGTGATCGTGGCGGCCGCGATCCTCACCGAGGCAGCGCTGTCCTTCCTCGGTCTCGGCGACCCCAATCGCGTCACTTGGGGCGGCATGATCGCCGAGGGCCGCACTGTGCTGCGCACCGCGCCCTTTCTGTCGATCGTTCCGGGCATCGCCTTGGTGCTGACCGTGCTTGGCGTCTATCTCACCGGCGAAGGCGTGGTCGAAACGACGGCGGTGCGGAGGAGCCTGTCGTGACCGCACTGGCTGAGATACGCGATCTGTCTGTGCGCTATTTCAGCGATGGCAGCGAGGTAACGGCGCTGAAGGGGGTCAGCCTGGATGTTATTGCCGGCGAGCGGCTGGCGATCATTGGCGAAAGCGGTTCGGGCAAGAGCACGCTGGCGCTGGCGGTGGCTAGACTGCTGCCGGGGTCAGCCAAGATTGAAGGGCATGTCAAGTGGCAATTTCAGGCGCCGCGATCCTTCCCACCCCCCTCTGTCCTGCCGGACATCTCCCCCGCAAGGGGGGAGATCAGCAGCTTTGCCGACGGCTTCCCTTCTGCAACGTTCGTGGTTGGCGAAGGCGGAGATGAGAGAGCAATCTCCCCCCTTGCGGGGGAGATGTCCGACAGGACAGAGGGGGGTGTGACGGAACGCCGACCTCTCAAATTAACCGAGCCCAGCACGCTCCCCCTTCCCGGCCGCGACATTGGTTTCGTCTTCCAGGACCCCTCCGCCAGCCTCGACCCCGTCATGACCGTCGGCAAACAGATCGCCGAAGTCGCCTGCACCCACCTCGGCCTCGACTGGCCACAAGCTTACGCCAAAGCCAAAACCCTGCTCCAACGTGTCCGGCTGCCCGACCCACAAACCGCCATGCGTGCTTTCCCGCACCAGCTCTCCGGCGGCCAGAAGCAGCGCGTTGCTGTTGCCGCGGCCATTGCAGCCGGTCCGAAACTGCTGATCGCCGATGAGGCGACCAGCGCGCTGGACACCATTGTGCAAGCCGAAATCGTCAGCCTCATTCGGCAACTGGTGGCGGAGGACGGCATGACGCTGCTGTTCATCAGCCACAACATCGCGCTGGCCGCCGAACTCGCAGAGCGTATCGCTGTATTCCGGAACGCCGAACTGATCGAACTCGGCCCGACGGAGCAAATCATAAACGCCCCGCGCCATGCCTATACGCGAACGCTGCTCGACGCCCATCTCGGCCTCGACGCCGATCCGCTGCTACGACGGGCGCCGGCATGAACTTGCTCACCGTCTCCGGTCTTACCAAGCGATACCGTCGTGGCGGCAAGGCCATCGCGGCCGTCGACGGTGTCTCCTTCGCCATCGAACCCGGCGAGACGCTGGCGCTGGCCGGGCCCTCCGGCAGCGGCAAGTCGACGATCGCGCGGCTGGTGCTTAGGTTGATCGAGCCCGACGTCGGCACCGTCCAGTTCGAAGGCGATGACTTTCTGCTCTTGAAGGGTGCGGCTCTGCGCACCAAGCGCGCGCGCCTGCAAATGGTGTTCCAGGATCCGCTCGCCGCGTTCAACCCGCGCGCCACGGTGGCTCGCGTGCTTGACGATCCCTTGCGCATCCATGCCATCGCTTCCCGCGCCGAGAGGCCGGCCCGCATTGCTGCCTTGCTGGATCGCGTCGGGCTGGCAGCCGATCTCGCCCCGCGCGCCATTCACGAAATCTCCGGCGGCCAGCGCCAGCGCGTCGCCATCGCCCGCGCCATTGCGACAAACCCGTCGCTGATCGTGCTCGACGAGGCGGTGTCGGCGCTCGACGTTTCGGTCCGCGGACAGATCCTTGCGTTGCTGCTCGACCTGCAAGCCAGGGAACGGATCGCCTATCTCTTCATTTCGCACGATCTCGGCGTGGTCCGTGCGATCGCTCACCGCGTCGTCCTTCTCGACGCCGGGCGGATCGCCGAGAGCGGCGACGCCCGCACCATCATCGACGGGCCGCAATCGGCGGTCGGCAAGGCGCTGGTGGCGGCCGCGCCAAGATTGAACAGGATCCGGCCATGATCCCGCAAAGTGCAAACCCGTTTGCGGACAAGATCATGGTCAAAGGCAAGGACACATCATGACCGAACCAGAAGCCAGAGCCGAAAAACTCTCGCGCGAACTCGATTCCGCCTTCCGCAACCGCGCCGATCTCTACCGTCTGTTTCTCGACGAGCTGACCGGCGAACTCGGCGCGGAAAAGGCCGAGGCGATCATGATCCGCACCATCGAGCAGCGCGGCAAGGAGGTGGCGGCCGCCGCCTTCGCCCGTTTCGGACCTAACGACGCGCCGGCCATCGGCGAGGCATTTTTGGCCGTCAGCCCGGATGGCGGCCTGATGTATCCGACCGATGTCGAGCGCGGGCCGGACCACATCGCATTCAAGGTGAAGCGTTGTCCGCTGAAGGACGCCTGGGTCGAGGCCGGTGTCGGTGATGAAAAACTCGCCACGCTCTGCCGCATCGCCGGCGCTTTCGACCGTGGTCTGTTCGAGGCAACGGGCGTGCGCTTCGACAATGTCACCTGGACGCCGGGCCACGGCCCCGGCTGCTGCCACATCGCGCTGACCAACCGGGATGCCGCCGGATAGCCAATGCTGATCAGTCGGCGGCAAACACATGCAGCTCCGTGCCCGCCTGTTCGGCAGCAGTGCGCAGGTCGGCCTTCGGTTCGCTGTCGGTGACGATATCGGCAATGTCATCGAGCCCGCAGATGCGTTCCAGACTGCTGCGGCCAAACTTGTCGTGGGTCACCACCAGCACCGTCGACAGTGAACGCGATATCATTGCGCGTTTAACGGCCGCGGCGCCCGAGATCATGTCGCTCGGGCCATCGGCGCTTATCCCCGATGCCCCGATAATGGCGACGTCGGCATTGTAGCGGCGCACGAACTCGACCGTGTCTTCGCCAAGCACGCTGCCTTCGCGGCTGTCATAGGTCCCGGGGCAAAGCAGCACGCGGAAGGTCGGATTGGCGCCGGCCACCGAGGCCACGCCGGTGGAATTGGTGATGATGGTCAGGTCGCGCTTCAGCTGCGAAAGGTTGCGCGCCACCTCATAAGTGGTCGAACCGCCATCGATCATCACGATCTGGCCCTTCTGGACCAGGCCCGCTGCGCCGCGGCCGATGCGGGCGCGCTCCTCGACCAGGGTCAGGCCGCGCTCCGAAATCACCGGCTCTGATGTCACCAGCGAGATCGTCGCACCGCCATAGGTGCGGTTGATCAGCCCGGCATCGCCGAGTTCGATGAGATCGCGGCGGATGGTCTCGCCGGCGACGCCGATGCGCCGTGCAAGTTTGGAGATGCGGATGGACGCCGACCGGCGCACTTCCGAAAGGATAAGCGCGTGCCGCTCCTTCTTCGTCAGTCGGCCCTGATCCATGATTATTCCATTCCCTTTGCAGCAATCAGTGCGTCGGCAAGCTCGGCAAACCCTTGCGCGCCGCGCCCGCTTGTGACGAAGGCAGGAGATGCCGGAAGTTCGCCGGCGAAGTCCAGCACATTAGCGACACCGACGCTGTTGGGGAAGAAGCCGAACATTGGCGCATCGTTTGGACTATCGCCGACGAAGACAATGCTGTCCTTGTCGTGGTCGATATCTATACCGAAACAGTCCTGCAAGAATAGCCGGCTTGTCGACAGTTTGTCGTATTTGCCGAACCAGCCATTGACGTGGATGGACGAGATTTTCGCCGTCGCGCCATAGCGCTGGAAGATGCCGACGATCTTCAGAACCTCGGTTTTGGGCAGCGGCGCCACGTCCTCGCAAAAATCGATCGCCAGATCGGCCTCGCGATAGGCTTGGTCGGCCGCGACCGCCGCACCCGGAACTTCGCGCAGAACGGTTTGCTCGATCTCCTTGAGGCGCGCGGCATCGGCCTGCCGTTCGGCAGCGCTCTTGGCGTAGTGGCGAACAATCCGCTTTTTGGCGTCGTCATAGCGGAAATAGAAAGCGCCGTTCTCGCCGATCACGCCATCGACCGGCCATTGCCGCGCGATCAGGTCGCACCAGCCGGCAGGGCGGCCGGTCACCGGCGCGACAAGGAAGCCGGCCTGCTTCAGCCGCTCGAGCGCCGCATAGGCTTTTGCCGGCAGCCGTCCCTTGTCGGTCAAGGTGTCGTCGATATCGGTCAGAACGACGGCGATGTTGCGCCGGTCCAGCGCGGTGAAGTCGGCAAGCGGACGCAGCACCCGCTCAGGCTCCCGCCGCAACCGTTTCGAGCGAGGCAGCCGCGACGTCGAGCATGGTGAACCTGTCGCGGATCAGCCGGGCATTGGCGACCGCCTCGTCGTAGAAGCCAGCCGGTATGGCAACCTCCTGCGGCGTGGTCGGCGCGCCGGCGGCGCGCAGTGCTGCCGCGATCTCGCGCGCCGGGCGTGCCACCCGCACCAGCCTTTCACGATGCGAGCGCCATTGCTTGGCCAGCATGGTGTTGATGGCGTTTGCCCGTTCGCGGTCCAGCAGCTTGGGCTTGAATGCCGCCCAGCAGGAACGTCCGAGCGTTTCGCCGAAGATTTCGATGAAGCGTTCTGGCGTATCCGCGGACGGCGCGAGCTGCAGCTCCGGCAGTGCCAGCACGCGCTCCTGCAGCCGCGCCATCGTCAACGTCGTCACCGCTATGTGCTCGCCGTGATGCGCCTCGGGCAATCCCTGGCCCCGCATGTCGATATAGTGGGCGATGAGATGTTCGCCCTGACTGGCCGGATAAGAGCCGCCGCACAGTGTCATGCCGAGACCGGACATGACCAGCGTGCGCACCAGCACTTCCATCGCCTCAAGGTCGCCGGTCCCGAGTTCGCCGGCCTTGGCGATGAGCGCCTTCTCGTCCTCGGCCAGAAGCATGAACGGCGCCTGCCTGTAGGGCGTGCCGAGCAACAGATGCGCCATCAGCCAATCGGTCTGCGCGGTCGGCCGCGCCATCGAATCGCCGAAGCCGGCAGCGATCAGCCGGTGCGGCGCCCGCGCCATGACATCGAGATCAAGGAAGACGCCGACCGGCAGGCTGGCCGTCAGCGATTTCTTCAGGCCGTCCTCGGTGATTGCCGCCGACACCGAGGTGTAGCCGTTCATCGATGGCGCGGTGCCGAACACCGCATAAGGTTTTTGGGTGAGATGGGCAGCATATTTGGTGATGTCGTTGATCGAGCCAGATCCGACCGCGACCAGGCCGCTGGCGTCTTTCGTGCGTGCGATCACCGATCGCACCGCGTCCATGTCCGGATGCGGATGGCGCGGCAGGATGATCTTGTCGACATCGCTGGAGCCGCGCAGCGCAATCGACACTCTCTCGCCGAGAGCCAGCCTTGTGTCGGGATCCATGACAACGGCGAGCCTGCGGCCGAGCGGCAGTGGCTTGACCAGCGCATCGGCTTCGTCGCCGAGACCGCGCCCTATGACGATGGTCTTCAGCGGCACCGACAGCATTCCCTGGCTATCCGGGTCAGGCAGCGTGCCGGCAATAAGGCGATCGAGCATTTGTCTGGACATAGGATGCAGTCCGGTCAGTCAGCATGAAGCGGGGTCAGGGCATCGAACAAGGTGCGATACCGGCGGTAACTTCTGTCGTAGGTGGCCTTGGCGGAAGGATCAGGGTCGATCGTCTCGATGCGGCCGGCCAGCCTTTCAGCCGCCTGCTGCACTGAGGAGGTAAGGCCGATGGCTGCGGCGGCAAGGATTGCCGCACCGATCGGCGAGGCATGGGCCGCACCCGCGATCTCGACCGGCCTGCCGCTGACATCGGCACGAATTTGCGCCCATACCCGGCTGCGCGCGCCACCGCCTGAGAGCCGGATGCGATCCGTCGCGATATCGAGATCGTCCAGCCGGTCGACCACGTCGCGCATGGCAAAGGCACAGCCCTCCAGCACGGCACGGGCACAAGCGGCTTTGCCGTGGAAGGATGTCAGGCCGTAGAAAGCGGCACGCGCTTCGGCGATCCAGCGCGGCGCCATGGCACCGGACAACGCGGGCAAGAACAGCAAATCGTCGCTGCCGGCAACCACCGTCGCCGCCAGTTCCGACATCGCCGCCGGCGAATCGACGCCGAAGGTTGTTAGAAACCACGTCACCGCGCCGCCCGAGAGCCATCCGGGATTGGAGATGAAATAGCCGTCGCCGAGAAAGCCATGGGTCTCGACCAGGCCGCCGGGGTCGAGGCGAAGCGTGCCGGACACCGCGCCGACCACTTCGGCCGTGCCGAGATTGCAGGCGACGACACCGGGCACGACAACCCCGGCGCCTATGGCGGCCGAAAAATCATCGCCGGTGCCAACCGCCAGCGGCGTGCGCACAGGCAGGCCGGTGAGCTCGGCGCCGGCGTGCGTCAAGGCGCCGGCGATCTCAGATGCATCGTCGATGCCGGGCAATTTGTCTGCATCGATGTCGAAGGCCGCCAGCAGATCGCCGGCATAGTTGTGCTCCTTCAGTCCATAGAGCATGGTTGTCGAGGCCAGCGCGTGATCGATGACGGCACGACCGCACAGCGCCGCGACCACGAACGATACCGGTTGATGCCAGAGCGCCACCCGGCGCGCTTCTGGCAGGTTGCGCGCGGCCCAGCGGATTTTCGCCGCCATATGCGTGGCATCGAGGACAAGACCGGTGCGCTCGCGGATGAAGTCCGGATCGATGCCGGCGATCTCTGCCGCCGCGCGCCGATCCATCCAGATGATGCACGGCGCCAGGGCCTGGCCGCTGCTGTCGACCGCAACACAGCCGTCGAGTTGGCCGGCAATGGCAATGCCCTTGATGTCGGACGGTGCAAGCCCAGCCTTGTCGAGCGCGCCGGCAATGGCCGGCTTGAGCGCCGCCAGCCACAGCGCCGGGTTCTGTTCGGCCCAGCCGGGCGCCGGGAAGGCCGGCTGGTACAACACAGCGGCCTCGCCACGCAGCCGCAATTCGTCATCGACAACGATCGCCTTCAGGCTTTGTGTGCCGAGATCGATGCCGATGACTGGCATTAGACACGCTCGCAATCCGCGAGAACATCCCGCAGTTGCGAGAGGATAGAACCTTTCGTCGGCGAATAGGAACCGTCGAACACCGCTGTGCCAATGGTAAAAGCGTTGGCGCCGGCCAGCTTGATCGCCTTGATCCGATCGGCTGATGCCACGGCGCCGGCGACGATCAGATGCCGCGACGGACCAAGCCCGCGCCGGGCTGCGCGTACCAGTTCGGCCGGGTCGGCCTCGGTGGCGCGATAGGCGAGGATGTCGCATCCCGCACAACCCTTCTCGGCGAAGGCGCGGCAGTCGGCCTCGACATCCTCGGCCGAACCGCCGAGCTTGGTCGGATGGCCGACCGGCCGCCCGGGAAAAGGGTAGTATTCGGTGCCGCTCCCCTCCAGCAACGCCATGATCTCGTCGACCTGAGTACCACCGAGCAGGCGCTGGATGCCGAGATCCTTGGCGATGCGCGCGGAATTAAGGCAGGCCTCAGCCGCCGTCGAGACAACTTCCATGTAAGTGGTGGCGCCTGTCCGGCCAATGGCGACAGCGAGCTTGCGCAGCACATCCGGCTCGACGCCAATATCCTTGAAGCCGACATGCTTCAGCCCGACCGGCTCGATCAAATCGACCAGGTCGAGACAGTCCTCGACCGTGCGATCGTTGCGCGTCAGCATGAAGATGAAGTCCATCCGAAAGGTCCCTCGCCCGGTCGGGAAAGCCGGTTTGCTGCCGGTCTGTTAACACCTCCCAACCATTTGTTGCAAGGTGCCACATTTCGATTTGCAGTACCACACATTTTATGACAAAACGGGCGCCGGCCCGCCAGGCACGACTTCTAGGGAGAGGGAAGAATGCTCAAGCCGCTGAGACGTACCGCGTCCAGACTGCTCGTCGCAGTCGTATTTGTGTGGCCCCTGACGTGGCAAGTGACACAAGCGGCCGCGTGGGATCTGAAAGAGGCGTCGAAACCCTATAGCGGCCAGACCATCCGCATGGTCGGCGAGGCGCTGCCGCCGCTCGAAGCGCTGAAGAAGATGGCGCCGGAGTTTGAAAAACAGACCGGCATCCATGTCGAAGTCGAGATGTACGAGCACTCGGAAGCCGTCAACAAGGTGCAGCTCGATCTCAACTCGCACCGCGGCCGCTACGACGTCATCATCCAGCCGCATCGCGAACTCGGCAAGTTCGCCACCAACAACCATCTGGTCGAAATCGCCAAGATGATGGCCGACCCGGCTTTGCGCGATCCGAGCTTCGAGCCGGAGAAGCAGCTCTACCAGACCGCCTGGCACGAAATCTCCTGGTATGACGGCAAGGAGTACGGCTTCCCCTTCACAGTGCTCAACATGTTCATGTGGTATCGCTCGGACCTGCTCGCCGATCCCAAGGAGCAGGCAGGCTTCAAGGCCAAGTATGGCTACGACCTCGCTCCCGCCAAGGACTGGAAGCAATATCGCGATATCGCCGAATGGTTCTATCGCCCCGACCAGGGCTTTTACGGCACCGCCCTGCAGGGCAAGCGCCATGAGGCGCTGTGGTATGAGTGGCTCAACTTCCTTTATTCGTTCGGCGGCGACGTGCTCGACGTGAAGAGCGGCTCGGCCTGCGGCCCGGTCATCGTCAACAGCCCCAAGGCCGTCGCCTCGCTCGAATATTACAAGAGCCTGTTGCAGTTCTCGCCGCCGGACAGCCTCAACTATTTCTGGGATGATGTCATGGCGCTGATGCAGCAAGCCAAGGTCGCCGAGCTGATCATGTGGAACGACGCAACCTATGCCGTATCGGTCGACACCACGGCCTCCACCGTGGTCGGCAAGGTTGGCTTCGATCTCGTGCCGCAAGGCGACGGCGGCAAGATCGGCCAGGTCGAGGGCTGGACCTATCTCATCCCGGTCTATTCGAAGAACCAGCAGGCCGCCTTCCTCTTCGTCCAGTGGATGATGGGCTATGACCGCCAGCTCGAGCAGCATCTCAATGGCGGCGCTTCAGGTCGGCCCGATGTCTATGCTTCGGCGGAGGTGCAGAAGCTGCCCTATGCCAAGGCTTCGATGGAGGCCAACGAGCACGCGGTGCCGAAGGCGACGCTGCCGCAATCGGCCGAGATGACCGACATACTGGTGCGCGAACTGTCGTCCTACCTCGCCGGCGAAAAGGAGGCGCAGGCCGCCCTCGACACCGCCGCCACCGATATCTCGACATTGCTCGGTTCTTGCGCACCAATGACCTATCCGGCACGATAGGCCTTGAGATGTCGCGCAGAGGCTACCCGCACAAGCGGGTAGCCGTTCTTGTCCGCAGGAAACGCCCGTGACGAACCGCACTCCATCGCCGCGCCGCGGAATGCCGCTTCTCGACCGTGGGGTGGGACCGCTCTTGATACTGCCGGCGACACTGCTCGTCGTCGTCTTCCTGGTCGGCCCGTTTTACTACATGGTCTACACCGCGCTGACCGACCTCAGCTTCGCTGATGCCAGCCATGGGGGCGCCTTCGTCGGCTTCGACAATTTCCGCAAGCTGATGCGCAACGATCCATTCTTCTGGGCATCGTTCCTGCTGACGCTGAAATTCGTCATCATCGCCGTCGGCCTCGAATTCCTGCTCGGCTTTGCGCTGGCCTTCCTGATCTTCCGCTTCGTCGCCAGCCAGCGGCTTCTCACCACACTGCTGCTCATCCCGATGATGATTGCGCCGGTCGCCGTCGGGCTGATCTGGCGGCTGCTGTTGCAGGGCGATTTCGGCATGCTCACCTTCTACATGCGCAAGGTTGGCCTGCTGGCGCAGAATTCGGCGGTGCTTTCGGCACCCGACCTGGTGTTTCCGACCATCGTCGCCATCGATGTCTGGCAGTGGACGCCCTTCGTCACCCTGATCATGCTCGCCGGGATGATGAGCCTGCCGCGCGCGCCGTTCGAGGCGGCGATGATGGATGGCGCAAAACCGTTTCAGATCTTTTGCGATGTCATGCTGCCGCTGCTGCGGCCCGTCATCGCGCTGGTGCTATTGCTGCGCGGCATCGATGCCTTCAAGGAGTTCGACAAGGTTTTCCTGATGACCGGCGGCGGTCCGGGAACGCTGACCGAACTGGTGTCGATCTACGCCTACCGCGTCAACTTCCGCAACTGGGACCTCGGCTACGGCGCCGCGGTCGCCTTCATGATCTATCTCGTCGTGCTGATCCTGTGCTCCGTCTTTTACAAGGCCGTCTACTGGTCGAGCCGCAAGCAGGCGGCGGCGTTTTGAGGGCGCGGCGATGATCGATCAATCCACCAACCGCGCCTGGAAAAGCTTTGCCTGGGCGGTGTTGCTCGTCGCCGTCGTGGTGGCGCTGACGCCTTATGTCTGGATGGTGCTGGCGTCGTTCAAGAACCGCGTCGATCTTCTGTCTTCTGTGCCGAAATGGATTTTTTCGCCGACGCTTGCCAACTATCCCGCCGTCTTCATCGACAAGGAATACTGGCCGCTGGCAATCAACTCGGTGCTGATCTCGGTGTCGTCTACGGTGCTCTGCATCGTCATCGGCGCGCCGGCTGCCTACGGCTTTGCCCGCTCCAATTTCCCCGGCAAGGAAGACCTGTTCTTCTTCTTCCTGACCACGCGCATGGCACCGCCGATCTCGATCGCCGTGCCGCTGTTCCTGTTCTTCACCTCGCTTGGCCTGATCGACACCATCTACGCCGTGGTGATCGCCCACACCTCCTTCAACCTGTCGCTAGTCGTCTGGATGATGCGCGGCTTCTTCGCCGAAATCCCCAGGGAGATCGACGAAGCCGCGATGATGGACGGCCGCTCGCGGCTCGGCGCATTCTTCCTCGTCGTCGCGCCGCTGGCCGCACCCGGCATCGGCGCCACAGCGGTGCTCTGCTTCATCCTGTCGTGGAACGAGTTCCTCTATGCCTTCATCCTCGTCGCTTTCGACGGGCGGCCGCTGACCGTCGGCATACCCGGACTGGTGACGCCGCATGGCACGCTCTGGGGACAGGTCGCGGCAGTCGCGATCGTGGCAACGCTGCCGATCGTGCTTTTCACTTTCCTTGTCCAGAAACAGCTCGTCCGCGGCCTCACCTTCGGCGCGGTCAAGGGTTGAAGGGATCCTTGCATGGCAATTGTTTTCGACGGCGTCACCAAGGCCTTCCCGGACGGGACGGTGGCGCTGCAGGCGCTCGATCTTGCTTTCGAGCCCGGCGAATTCCTGGTTCTGCTCGGGCCCTCTGGTTCCGGCAAGACGACAGCCTGCCGGCTGCTTGCCGGCCTTGAACGTCCCACGGCCGGCCGCATCATGGTCGAGGGTCGCGATGTCACCGACCTGCCGCCGCGCCTGCGCGGCATGGGCATGGTGTTCCAGAACTATGCGCTCTACAGCCATAAGAGCGTCTACGAGAACATCGCCTATCCCTTGCGCATCCGAAAAATGCCGGCCGCCGAGCTTGACCGCTGCGTCCGCGCCATGGCCGAGCTGCTCGAAATCACCCGTTACCTCGACCGCCGCCCTTCGCAATTGTCGGGCGGCCAGGCGCAGCGCGTGGCTGTGGCCCGCGCCCTGGTCTGGCAACCTAGCCTCTGTCTGATGGATGAGCCGCTGTCCAATCTCGACGCCTTGTTGCGGCTCCACATGCGCACCGAGCTGAAGCGTCTGCATCGCGAGCTGAAAAAGACCTTCGTCTTCGTCACACACGACCAGGAAGAGGCGATGACGCTGGCGACCAGGGTCGCGGTGTTGCGCGAAGGCGCACTGATCCAGTACGACGACCCGCGCGAGATTTATCGGCGGCCTGCCAATCGCTTCATCGCCGAATTCATCGGCCGTCCAGCGATGAACACGTTCGATGGCGATGTCCGCGCCGGCGTCTTCCACGCCAGCGGTTTCACTTGCCCGCTGCCGGGAAAGCCTGACGGCCCGATCGTGCTCGGCATTCGCCCGGAACAGATCCAGCTGGTCGACGCCTCCGCAAGCGATGCCATCCAGTTTGCCGTCGACGTCGTCGAACCGGTCGAGCCGGACGTCCTGATCTTCGCCAAGAGCGAGGCCAACGCGCTGATCGTCAGGACTGTGAATGACGATCGCCCTTTCGATCCCGGCCAGCCGCTTTATCTACGCTTTCCGCCGACAGCGCTGCACACATTCGATGCGGTGTCGGGAGCGCGGCTGCCGTGAGCACGCTGCTCGCTTTGGTGCCGCTTGCCGCCGCAGCCTTGGTCTGGTGGCTGTTCTACAGCTTCAACCGGTCGCGGCGCTGGTTCTCGATGGGCGAACTCATCTTCTGGGACGCCATTGCACTGGTAATCCTGCAGCTTGTCTGGCTGATCTGGTTCTGAATGCGCATTCCAGCAACGCAGATCAGTAGCCCAGCGCACAACCGTCCTTGCGCGGATCGGAGGCACCGGTGAGCGTGCCCTTTTCCCAATCGATCAGCACCAACTGGCCGCCGCCATGCGGCTCCTCGGCGATCGAAACCTGATGGCCGCGCTGACGCAGGCCGGCGATCGCCTCAGCCGGAATCCCGCGCTCGGCCAGCACGGCATTGTCCTTGTAGAACACCCGTGGCGCATCCAGTGCCTGCTGCGGGTCCATCCCGAGATCGATCATGTTGGTCAGCAGATGGACATGGCCGAACGGCTGGTAGCCGCCGCCCATCACCCCGAACGGCATCACCACCTTACCCCCTCGCGTCGCCATGCCGGGCATGATGGTGTGCATCGGTCGCTTTCGCGGCGCGATACGATTTGGATGGCCTTCCGTGAGGCGAAAACTGCTGCCGCGATTCTGCAGCACGACGCCTGTCTTGGGACCGACGACGCCGCTGCCGAAGGAACCGAAGGTCGAGTTGATGAAGCTCACTGCATTGCGGTCGCGGTCGACCACGGAGATATAGACGGTGTCGCTGCGCGGCAGCTCAAGCCGCGGCAGATGCGTCATGGCGAGGGCCGGATCGATGGCGGCGCGCAGCCGCTCCGCATAAGCTGCCGACAGCAGTTGTTCGACGGGGACCTGGACGAAATCCTGGTCGCCGATGAAAGTATCGCGGTCCTGGTAGGCAAGCCGGCCGGCTTCGATCTCGAGATGCAGCCGCTGGGCACTGTTCGGCTCCAACGAACCAAGGCTGAAGCCCGAAAGCACATTCAGCATGATCAGCGCCGTCATGCCCTGATTGTTCGGTGGCATCTGATGGATATCGTAGCCGCGATAGGACGTATTCACCGACGTGACGTAGTCGCCTTGGGTCTCGGCGAAATCCTCCAATGCATGCAGCCCGCCCAGCGCGCGAAGACGTTCCACCAGATCGTCCGCGACTTCACCTTCATAAAACCCTGCACGGCCTCGGTTGGCGATGATGCGCAAGGTGTCCGCCAAGTGCGGCTGCCGATGCACATCGCCGGCTTGCGGCGCCCTTCCCTCGGGCAGGAATATGCGCGCGGCATGTTCATCGGCTGAGAGCAGAGCGACCTCGTCGGCCCAGTCGAAGGCGACGCGATCATGAACGACATAGCCTTGTTCGGCATAGCGAATGGCTGGCGCCAGCGCGGCGTCGATGCCCTTTTTTCCGTGGTCCTCGAGTAGCCGGCACCATGCATCGATGGCGCCTGGTATGGTGACGGCATGCGGTCCGGTTCCAGGCAGTTCGCCATGGCCCCGCTCCAGAAACCAATCGGCATTTGCAGCAGCAGGCGACCGCCCCGAGCCGTTGAAGGCCAGCACCTCGCCCTCGCCTTTGGGACTGTAGAGCACAAAACAGTCGCCGCCGATGCCGGTCGATTGCGGCTCGACCACCCCTTGCACTGCCGCCGCACAGACGGCGGCATCCATGGCGTTGCCGCCAGAGCGCAGCGTGTCGATAGCCGCCAGCGTCGCCAACGGATGCGATGTCGCCGCCATAGCTTCTGTCGCGCGAACCGGCGAGCGGCCGGGGAACTGAAAATCACGCATGCAATCCTCCGATGATCCACCCGCCGGTACTAACCTCAATGCTTGATACGGTCGCGCATCGCGTACCACAACATCCCCAGCACATAGAGCGGGCCCCGCAGCGCCGTACCGCCCGGGAACGGCATCGGCGTCAGCGTCGAGAACAGGTCCAGCCGCGAGGCGTCGCCCGTAATCGCTTCGGCCAAGAGCTTGCCCGACAGCGTTGACAGGATGACGCCCTTGCCGGAATAGCCATGCGCGAAATAGACCTCGCCATAGTGCCCGACATGCGGCAGCCGCGACGTGGTCACCGACACCAGGCCGCCCCAGGCATGATCGATGCGGCAGCCCTTCAGTTGCGGGAAGGTGGCCTCCATATGCGGCCGCACGAAGCCGGCAATGTCGGCCGGCGGCGATGGCGTGTAGCGCTCGCCGCCGCCGAACAGCAGCCGACCGTCCGCCGACATGCGGTAGTAGTTGACGACGAAGCGCGTGTCGGACACCGCGACATTGGCCGGGATGACATTGTGTTTGCCCTCCAGCGGTTCGGTGGCGACGATGTAGTTGCCGACCGGCATGATGCGGCTGTTGACGCGCGGCTCCAGCCCATGCAGCAACGCGTCGCCGGCCAGCACGACATGTTTGGCCCTTACCGACCCCTGCGCCGTCGAGACCCGGATCGAAGGCTCGCGCTCCAGCTTCACCGCGACGGAATTTTCGTGGATGACGACACCGGCGGCCACGGCGGCATGGGCAAGGCCAAGCGTGTAGTTCAGAGGATGCATATGGCCGCCGAGCGGCTCATACATCGCGCCATGAGGGCGTGTCCACCTTGCCGCGTGCCTGCGCCGCCGACAGGATCTCGACGTCGCGGAACTTCATCACGCTCTCGAGGCATTTGGCCTCGTCTTCGAGATCCCTGAGGTCGGAGCCATTAACGGCACCGACGAGATGGCCGGTCAGCCGCAGATCGCAATCGATGGCGTGGCGCTCGATGATGTCGAGCACCAGGCCGCGCGCCTCGAAGGCAAGGTCGAACAGCACCTTCGCCCGCTCGGGACCATAGAGCTTGACCAGCCCCTTGGCGCCCTTGCGCAAGCCGGGGATCATCTGGCCGCCATTGCGGCCCGATGCCCCCCAGCCGATCTTGCCGCCTTCGAGCAGCACCACCTTCAGGCCGCGCACGGCGGCGTGTAGGGCGGCCGACAGGCCGGTGCAGCCGCCGCCCACCACCACCAAATCGGCGTCGACATCTCCCGCCAGCGCCGGATGGTCCGGCGCCGGATTGGCGGTGGCGACATAATAGGATTTGCCGATATCGAGGCCCGAATTGAAACCCGTCGAGCTGGAGGCCATGATCACACCTTCAGCAGCAAATGGTCGCGTTCCCAGCTCGTGACCACGCTCTGGAACAGGTCGAGTTCGACGCTCTTGACGCGCAGATAGGTCTGGAAGAAATCCTCGCCCAGCAGTGCCCGCACCGGCTCGCAAGCGGTGAAACGATCAAGCGCCTCCTCCATGGTTTTCGGCAGCGTGCTTTTGATCTTGTAGGCATTGCCAGATGCCTCGGCCGAGCGCGCCAGCTTCTGCTCGACGCCGAGATAGCCGGCAAGCAGCGAACCGGCGATCGCCAGATAGGGATTGCAATCCGCTCCCGGCAAGCGGTTCTCTACCCGCCGGGCGGCGCGGCCACCTGCCGGCACGCGCAGGCCGCAAGAGCGGTTGTCATGCGACCATTCGATGTTGGCCGGTGCGCTGTGGTTCGGCCGGATGCGGCGGAACGAGTTCACGTTGGGTGCGAACAGCGGCATGATCTCGGGCACATATCTCTGCAGGCCGCCGATGAAATGGCCGAACATTTCGGTGTCTGCATCATCTCTGTCGGCAAACAGCGC
This sequence comes from Mesorhizobium sp. M0292, assembly GCF_040321695.1. Taxonomy (NCBI): domain Bacteria; kingdom Pseudomonadati; phylum Pseudomonadota; class Alphaproteobacteria; order Hyphomicrobiales; family Phyllobacteriaceae; genus Mesorhizobium; species Mesorhizobium sp. M0292. The sequence continues at coordinate 29,226 of NZ_JAMYSB010000020.1, read as the reverse complement.
GGCGCCCGTCTTCTCATCGACGACGGACATGTGCAGGTGCATCGAGCTTCCCGCCTGCGCCGCGATCGGCTTGGCCATGAAGGTGGCGTGCATGCCGCTCTGCTGCGCCGCCTGGCGCGTCAGCCGCTTGAACAGCAGCACCTGGTCGGCCAGCGGCACCGCGTCGCCATGCAGCAGATTGATCTCCAGCTGCGCGGTGCCGGATTCATGGATCAGCGTGTCGAGCGGCAGACCGGCGGCCGCGGCATAGTCATAGACGCGCCTTATCACCGGCTCGAATTCTTCCAGCGCCACCATGTCATAGGGATGCTGCGAACCCTCGGCGCGGCCATTGGCGCCGACCGGTGCTGTCAGCGGCTGGTCGGGATTCGGATTGGGCGCGGTCAGATAGAATTCGACTTCCGGCGCCACCACCGCGCGCCAACCGCGCTTCCGGTAGAGATCGAGCACGGCGCGCAGCACATGTCGTGGCGAGGCCATCCAGGGCTTGCCTTCCATGTGGAAGGCGTCGGCGAAGACATAGGCTTTGCCAGGGCCACCGCCCGGCGCCAGGCACAGCGTCGACATATCAGGCACCATGCGCATATCCGGGTCTTGATAGGCAAAGCCTTCGTCGATCGAACCGGAGTAGCGGCCATCGATGCTGACCAGGAAAGCGCTGCTCGGCAGGTAGAGTGCGCGGTCTTCCAGCGCCTTGAGGAATTTTGCTGTCGGCAGCGCCTTGCCGCGCAGCACGCCATTCATGTCGGGCACCAGGCACTCGACCTCCGTGATGCCGTGCTGGGCGAGCCAGGCCTTGGGATCGTTGCCGGTGAAGAGAGCGGTGTTGGTGTTTTTGTCCTGCATTTTGGTTCACGTACCTATGAGAGAGAGAGTATGGCTTGCGCGGCCACATCCGTTCCAGGGGTCAGCGCCATCTTGGCAGCATTGTCCCTGAGGCGGGCGCGCATCGCATCGTCGGCCAGCAGGCCGAGAATGGCTCTCTCCAATCCCCCTTCGGTCCAGGCGTCGCGGCCGATATGGTCGCCCACGCCCGTCTCTCCCGCGCGTTGCGCATTGTCATGTCCGTCCCAGCAATAGGGCATGATCAGCGACGGCACGCCGAAGCGCAGCGCCTCGCAAAAACTGTTGTTTCCTCCGTGATGAATAAACAGGTCCGACTTCGCCACCACCGAAGGCTGCGGAAACCAAGCGTCGAGATAGACATTGTCCGGCACCGCGCGATAGGCGTCGCGCAGGCCGCCGGCATTGACGATGAAGCGCGCCGGCAGCCTGTCGAAGACGGCGAGCATGCGCTCGATCAGCCCGACATCCATCGCGCCGAGGCTGCCGAAGCTGACATAGACCAGCGGCCCGCCATTGCGCGGAAACACCGGCACCTCGAATGGCCCTTCCGAACGCACGCAGCCTTCGAGATAGACAAAGCGTTTGGGGTCGAGCGGCTCGGCCCGCTCACGCCGTACGATCGCTGGCGTCAGCAGCAGATTGAGGTCGGGTGATGTCTCGAGGAACAGGCCCTTGGGCAACGGCGCCAGGCCGGCATCCGCGCGAAAACGGTTGAAGCACTCATGCGCGGGTGCGGAGGCCGCGAGATAGCGCGCTTCGAACGCCGCACGTTGCGGGTCGTCGGCACCCATCCCCGAGAGATAGGGCGGCACCTCGGCATCCGGCAGTTCCGTCTCGGCACAGGAGACGACGCGCACCCACGGGCAGCCGGCGGCGGCGATCGCCGGGAACATGATGACGTTGTCGAGCACCACCGCGTCCGGCTTCAGCCGCGCCAGCAATTGGCGCAGCGGCGCCTGGGCGTTGACGGCGGTGTCGACGATCGCTTGCCAGGTCGGCGCGACATAGGTCTCGAGCTGGTCGATCGGGCTCAGCCGGAAATGCGGCAGGTGCCGGCGCACGAAGGCCTGCCAATAGCTCTGGCGGTCGCTGTCGCTCAGCGGCTCATCCGTCGGCAGATGGTATTCCTGGAAGCCATAGTCGGTAAAGACGCCGGAGAAGCCGGCATGGCAGATGAAGACGGGGCGAGCGCCCCGTGCGCGCAATGCCTGTGCGATACCGACGCAATTCAACGCGGCGCCGAAACTGGCTTCGGGAAACAGCGCGATGGTCGGGCTGGCTTTACGCGTCAATTATTCCTCTTCAATCCGGCCGGCTGATCATGCCGAACAGTGCGGGAGCTCCGCGGCTGGCTGCTTGCGGTCGCTGGCTGCGGGAGAGCCGCAGGTGGATGCGAAGCAGATCGGCAGCCACCTCATACTGCCGGCTTTCAAGATAGTCGAGTATGCCCGAGTGTTCGCGCAACGATTGCCGCAGCCGAAACACGTTGACGCCGGAATAGATGCCCGGCAGCCGGCGCAGGCGGAGATGATCGGCCAATGCATCCGACACAAAACGGTTGGCGCAGCCCTCGGCGATCATGCCATGAAAATCCATGTCCAGCCGCTGGAACTCGCGCGTGTCGAATGTCTCGTCCGGCAGCGCTGCAAGCGCTTCCATGCCTTGCCGCAACATTGCTGCCCGCGCCCCGTCCAGCCGAAAGCCTGGCGTCAGGATGGCCGCCGGCTCCAGCACCAGGCGGAACTCGTAGCTTTCGCCTTGCGCCTCCGGATCGTCCGGCGCGCGGCGAAACAACCAGGATTGCCCAGGCGCACGATCCAGAAGATTCTCGTCGGTCAGTTTGTTAAGTGCTTTTAGTACCGTCTTGCGATCAGCGTCGTAGCGTCGCATCAGCCCCGCGATGGTCACCGTCTGGTCCAACCGTCGCGCCGAGCGGTCGCGCAGGATGGCTTCGGCGAGCTCGTCTTCCTCCGCACTGGGTAGTTCGGCGGCAATGGCGGGCTGGGCGGCGAGGTCGACCGTCAGATGATAACCGCTGTCGGCCTCCCAGCGCACCACGCCCCGTTCCGCGAGCAGGCCGAGTGCGGCGCGTACGGGCGTGCGCGAGACATTGCACAGTGAGGCGATCTGCTGTTCGGGCAGGCGGGCGCCAGGCTCGAAGCCACGCTGCCGCGCCACATCCAGGATGCGCTGCGCCAGATCGAGATGGTTGGTGCGAGGTCGTCTGGCTACGGCTTGCATGACTTTTCTCGAATGCGAATGTGGCGCATTGGTCTGGCTGATCGCCGGAACAGGGACAATCGGCCAAATTCCTCCGTCGTTGACAGATTATGGATTGACGTACTTTTTTCTGCAATAGTACTGTCGGCACAATCGGCGAGAAAAGACCGAGGGAACAGGATCAAGGCAGGCGCGCGCGTCGCCGGCCTTGGTCCGGCAAATGATTTCGACGATCAAACCGAATGGGAGACTGCCATGACCGCTACCAGCCTGCGGCGCCGTGCGCTCAATACATCCTCAATCGCTCTCGGTCTCGCCCTGACGCTCTCGGTGCCGGCCGCCGCAGCCGACCTCGTTATTTCGAACTGGGATGGGTACATGGCACCCGACGCCATGGCCGCTTTCAAGACCGCCACCGGCGTTGCCGGCGAAGTGGTGGTGCACGCCACCAATGAAGAGATCATGGGCAAGCTGATTGCCGCCGGCGGCAAGGGCTATGACGTGGTCTTCGTCTCCTCGCCCTTCGCCGAAGTATTAAACAAGCTTGGCCTGACCGAGCCGATCGACCATGCCAAGATCCCCAACCTCGCCAACCTCTATCCCGAAGCGACCAAGCTGCCGCACGATGTCGGCAACGCTTTCTCCGTGCCTTACACCTGGGGCACGACGGGCCTCTGCTACCGCTCTGACCTTGTCAAGACGGCGCCCACGAGCTGGAGCGACCTGCTCGCCCCTTCCGACGAGATGAAGGGCAAGACCACCATGCTGGCGACCGATCGCTGGCTGCTGGCCGCCGGGCAGCTCGACAAGGGCTATTCGGTCAACGAGACCGACCCGGCCAAGATGGCCGAGGTCAAGGACCTCTTGATCTCCGCCAAGAAGACCCTGCTCGCCTATGACGACACCACCTTCTATTCCAAGCTGGTTTCCGGCGAGGCGCTGATGGTGCAGGCCTGGGACGGCTGGTGCAATTACGGCATCGCCGACAAGCCGGAGATCAAATACGTCATCCCTAAAGAAGGTTCGGACCTGTGGGTCGACACGATGGTGGTGATGAAGGCGTCCGAGCACAAGGACGACGCCTTCAAGTTCATCAACTTCATGCTCGACGCCAAGAACCACGCCTGGGCGGCGCAGAACATCGACTACAAGGTGCCGAACAAGCCGGCGATGGAAAGCCTGCCGGCCGACTTCCTGGCCAAATTCCCCAACATGGCGATGCCGGTGGCCGATCTCGTCAAGTTCGAGCAGTTGCGTGACGTCGGCGAAGCCCAGCGCGACTATTCCAAGATCGTCAGCGAGATCAAGGCCGCGCAGTAAGCGGCGCAGACTTCACGGCCGGCAGCACTTCTGCCGCCGGCCCTGAGCGGTACCCGAGAAATTGTCCCAGACCCGACTTCGTTCCTCTCTGCTGATGGCCCCGGCGCTGGTCTGGCTGACCGCGCTGATGGTGGTGCCATGCGCCCTGGTGCTGGCGCTCGCCTTCTTCCGGCGCGGCGTCTATGGCGGCATCGACTACACTTTGACGCTGGAAAATTTCGGGTTGGTCTTCGACCCGCTCTATGCCGGCATCTTCCTCAACTCAGCACGTATCGCCGGCACCGCGACCTTGATTGCGGTGGTGATTGGCTATGCCGCAGCCTATGCGATCGCGGCCGCACCGCGCCGGTGGCAGCCAATTTTCCTGTTCTTCGCCGTGCTGCCGTTCTGGTCCAACTATCTGATCCGCACCTATGCCTGGATCGTGCTGCTGAACCGCGAAGGGCTGATCACCCAGTTGCTGCGCTGGTTCGGCTACACCGGCGAACCGCCCTCGATGCTCTATACCGAAGGCTCGGTCATCGCGGGCCTCGTCTACAACTATCTGCCCTTCGTCATCCTCGCCTGCTACGCGCCGCTGTCGCGCCTCAACCCGGAACTGGCCGAGGCATCGCGCGATCTCGGCGCCTCCGCTGCCACCACTTTCCGACGTGTCATCCTGCCGCTGACCGTGCCCGGCATCGCTGCGGGTGCTGTCTTCGTCTTCGTGCTGTCGATCGGCAATTTCGTCACCCCGGCGCTGCTCGGTGGCGGCCGCTTCCAGATGATCGGCAACCTCGTTTACGACCAGTTCCTGACTGCCAATGACTGGCCGTTCGGCGCAGCGCTCGCCATGGCGCTGATCGCCATCATGCTTCTGGTGCTGATGGCGCAGGCGCTCGCCGCCGACCGCGCTGCGGGGCGTGCGGCTGAGGCAAAGGGTGACGCCGATGGCTGAGCGCTGCGCAATTCTTGCCTTCTCCCCGTTCACCGGGAGAAGGTGCCCCGAAGGGGCGGATGAGGGGCGGCGTCAACCTTTGCGACGCTCAGCGCTGCCCCCCGTCTGCCTGCCGGTATCTTCTACCCGTGAACAGGGAGAAGGACTCTGGTCGTTCGCTTGCCTTCCAATTGTCGGAGGCCGGCGATGACCCATTCCTTCACCCGTACGCTCGGCATGCGGACGATCCTCACCCTCGTCTTCGCCTTCCTCTACATCCCCATCGCCGTGCTGGTGGCGCTGTCCTTCAACGAAGGCGGATTGCCGACGGCATGGTCGGGCTTTTCGCTGAAATGGTATGCCTCGCTGGCCGGCAATTCCGCCATCCTTTCCGCTGCGCTCAACACGCTGATCGTGGCGTTGGTCTCCACGGCCATCGCCACGCTGCTCGGCACGCTGCTGGCCATCGGCATCGAGATGCGCCGGCAATACGGCAGGGGTCTCGAGGCGCTGATCTTCGCACCGATGATCATCCCCGACATCGTCCTGGCGATCGCTCTGCTGTCGTTCTTCTCCATGCTAAACCTGACCATGGGCCTGCACACCATCATCCTCGCCCATGTCGTCTTCAACCTCGCCTTCGTCTGCTCGGTGGTGCGCGCAAGGCTAAAGAGTTTCGACTGGTCGATCGTCGAGGCCTCCGCCGACCTCGGCGCCTCGGCTCTGACCACCTTCCGGCGTGTGACATTGCCGGTCATCGCGCCGGCAGTGATTGCCGGCGCTCTGCTTGCCTTCACGCTCTCGGTCGACGAGTTCATCATCGCCTTCTTCACCGCCGGTGCCGGCCGCGCCTCGACGACGCTGCCTATGCAGATCTACGCCATGATCCGCTTCGGCATCACGCCGGAGATCAACGCGCTGGCGACCATCGTCATGGCGGTATCCATCACCGCGCTGACCCTGTCGCAGCGGCTCAACCGTGGGATCATCGGCCAATGAGCGAACCGCGCACGCTGCTGGCCATTGATAACGTTTCGAAGAAGTTCGGCCGGGTCACCGCCGTCGACGGCATCTCGCTCGACATCCGCGAAAACGAGTTCTTCGCGCTGCTTGGACCCTCCGGCTGCGGCAAGACCACGCTGCTGCGCATGCTGGCCGGCTTCGAGACGCCAACCGACGGCCGCATACTGCTCGATGGCAAAGACATCGCCCGGACCCCGCCCAACAAGCGGCCGGTCAATCTGATGTTCCAGTCCTACGCGCTGTTCCCGCATATGAGCGTGCGCGCCAATGTCTCCTACGGGCTGGAGATGGAGCGCTTGCCGAAAGCTGAAATCCGTTCCCGCGTCGAGGCCATTCTGGCCACCACCGAGCTTGTCCCCTTCGCCGACCGTAAGCCTGAGCAATTGTCGGGTGGCCAGAAGCAGCGCGTCGCGCTCGCCCGCGCGCTGGTCAAACGGCCTCGGTTGCTGCTGCTCGACGAACCGCTGGGCGCGCTGGACAAGAAACTGCGCGGCGCCATGCAGATGGAGCTGAAGCGCCTGCAGCACGAAGTCGGCATCACCTTCGTCATCGTCACCCACGACCAGGAAGAGTCACTCGTCATGGCCGACCGCATGGCGGTGCTCAAGGACGGCCAGCTGCTGCAATGCGACACGCCGCACGTGATCTACGAGCATCCCACCGACCGTTTCGTCGCCGACTTCATCGGCGTGATGAATTTCGTACCGGGCAAGATGTCTGCGGATGGCGTGATCGCCGCGAACGGCGCGCGCATCACCGGCAAGGTTCCCGCCAAGCTCACACCCGGCGCTTCCGCTGTCGCTTCGGTGCGACCCGAGCGCATCCGGCTGTTCCCGTCAGCCGAGACCGCCAACCGCATCGCCGGCACGGTTGAGGCGCTGGCCTATCACGGGCTCGACCTGCAGCTGCATGTCCGCACGCCTCTGTCGCCAAAACCATTTCTGGTGCGCGTCACCGCCGATGCCGCCGACCGCCGGCCGGTCTCGTCGGGCGATCAGGTCGAACTCGGCTGGGACGCCGCCGATGTCAGAATTTTTCAGGAATAGGAGAGCTTGATGGCGCAGAAGACGATCGCGTTTTTTCCCGAAGCGGCCTACGGCCCGGCGCTCAATTCGGTCGGCATCGCGCAAGCCGTCGAGGCGCGCGGCCATAAGGCAGTGTTCCTGTCCGACCCCGGCTTTGTCGATGTCTACAAGGGTTACGGCTTCGAAGCGCATCCGGTGAACCTGTCGGAGCCGATGCCGCCCGAGCAGATGGCGAAATTCTGGGAAGACTTCATCAACGGCCACATCCCGAACTTCCGCAAATCGCCCTACGATCAGGTCGACAATTACGTGAAGGATTGCTGGACCGCGATTGTCGACAGCGCCAAATGGGCGCAGAAGGATTTGCCGCGAGTCCTGGCCGCCATCAAGCCTGATGTCATTTGCGTCGACAATGTCATCCTGTTTCCGGCCATCAAACAGTTCGGCAAGCCTTGGGTGCGCGTCATCTCCTGCTCGGAAAACGAGATCGAGGATGAGGACATCCCGCCGCATCTCTCCGGTTGCGGCGAGAACGACCATGTCGGCCACCAGCGCTATCGCGATCATTTCAATGCGGTGATCAAGCCCATCCACGACGACTTCAACGCCTTCCTCACCGCAAACAATGAAGCGCCATACCCGGTCGGTCAGTTCTTCGAGGCCTCGCCCTATCTCAATCTGCTGCTCTATCCCGAAGCGGCAAAGTTCAAACGCCGCCATCCGCTTGATACGACGAAATTCCAGTATCTCGAAGGCTGCGTGCGGCAGGAAAAGCCATACGCCGTGCCGACCTTCGCCGAGAACAATGACGGGCCGCTGCTCTATGTCTCCTTCGGCAGCCTCGGCGCTGGCGATGTCGATTTGTTGAAGCGCATCATCACAACACTGGGCAAGACCCGTTACCGCGCGCTGGTCAATGTCGGCGGCTACAAGGACCTGTACACGGATGTGCCGGACAACGTCATCGTCGAGAGCTGGTTTCCGCAGCCTTCAGTCATCCCGCAGGTCGATGCCGTCATCCACCATGGCGGCAACAACTCGTTCACGGAGTGCCTCTATTTCGGCAAGCCGGCCATCATCATGCCCTATGTCTGGGACGGCCACGACAACGCCACCCGCGTCCAGGAAACCGGCCACGGCTTCGGCATGCCGCGCTACGACTGGAGCGACGCCCAGTTGGTCAGCAGGATCGAGGCTTGCCTGACCGACCCCAAGATGAAGGCCAAGCTGGCGAAGACCTCGTCGCAGATGCGGGCACAGAACGGACCGGAAAAGGCCGCAGGGTTGCTGGAGAAGTTGCTGTGACCTCCTCCGCCCCGCACCTTTACCAAGCCTCCACCCGCACCGACCTCGTCGACTGGGGCGTCCAGTCCGACGCGCTCGACGGCGCGTCGCACTCGACCGGCAGGCTTGTCCACAAAGGACCCAACAACCAGCCGGAATCCGGCATCTGGGTCTGCACGCCCGGCCGCTGGCGGCTCTCGATTCCGCGCGACGAATTGTGCCATTTCGTCGCCGGCCGCGCGACGTACCGGTCGGATGCTGGGGAGGTGGTAGAAGTCGCAGCCGGGACCGTGGTCATGTTCCCTGCCGGCTGGACAGGCGAATGCACCGTGCATGAGACCATGCGCAACGTCTACATGCTGGCTTGAACAGCAACGGAGCTTCCCAATATGCCGACACCGCACTGGCCAAAGGCCTCGACCGTGAAACTGGAGGACTGGGGCGGGGGCAGCAACACGCTTGCCGGCTCGCCGCGCGCCTCGGGCAGGATCCTCTCGCAGAACCCGGACGGCTCAAGCGAATGCGGCCTGTGGTCGTGCACGCCAGGCAGCCGCAAGGTTACCTTTGCCGCCGACGAGTTCTGCCATTTCCTGTCGGGCCGCGGGACCTATGTCCGCGAGAATGGCGAAGAGATCCCGGTCGAGGCCGGCATGCTGGTGTTCTTCCCCGCCGGCTGGGCCGGCACCTCCACCATCACGCAAACACTGACCAAGGCCTTCATGTGCCGCTGAGCACTTTTTTAAAGGAAATCGCCATGACCACGCCCATCATGCAATCCCCACTTGCCATCACCGACCTCGTCGACTGGGGCGTCATCCCGACCATGATCGAGGGCGTGTCCCACACCTCGGGCAAGCTGCTCTACAAGGGGCCGGAGGGCCGTTCGGAATGCGGCCTGTGGGTCTGCACCCCCGGCAAATGGCACTGCCATGTCACCCGCGACGAGTTCTGCCACTTCCTCGAGGGCCGCTGCACCTATGTGCACGAATCGGGCGAGGTCATCCAGATCGAGCCGGACACGGCGGCGTTCTTTCCTCAGAATTGGAAAGGCGTCTGCACCGTCCATGAGACCATCAAGAAGGTCTACATGATCCGCTGAGCGGACCTGAAAGGATGACCATGCAATTCTCCGCTGACCGACCGGCTTTCTTCGTCAATCCGGACTACCGGCCGATGACCGGCACGGCAAAACCGGTGATCGATCCGGCGACGCTGGAGACCGTCGGCTCGATCTCCGCCGCAACGGACGGTGAGATCGATGCGGTGCTGTGTGCCGCAACCACGGCACAAGCCGCCTGGAAGAAGCTCGATGCCAAGAGCAGGGCCAAACACCTGCACGCCGTCGCCAACGCTATCGAGGCGGCAGACTTCACCCGCTGCGCAGAGCTGATGGTGCGCGAGATGGGCAAGCCTTATCCCGAAGCGATCGGCGAGATCGCCAATTGCGCACCGATCTTCCGCTACTACGCCGAGATGGCGCGCGACGATGCCGGCAAGATCGCCGGCACGACCCAGGCCGGTTCGTTCCAGTATGCGCGCTACGAGCCGTATGGCGTCTCCGTCCACATCATGCCCTACAACTTCCCGATCCTGCTGATGTGCTGGACCGTTGCGGCCTCGCTTGCCGCCGGCAATGGCTGCATCATCAAGCCGGCCGAAGCCACGACGCTGTCGACACTCGATTACATGACCGTGTTCCGCTCGCTGCCCGAAGGGCTGGTCTCCTGCCTGCCCGGCACGGCCGCCACCGCGCAGGCGCTGATCGCCTCCGAGCGCACCCACGCTGTCGCCTTCACCGGCTCGTTCGCCGCCGGCAAAGCCGTGGCAGTCGCCTGCGCCGAGCGCATGAAGCCTTGCGTCATCGAAGCCGGCGGCAGCGATCCGCTGATCATCAGCGAGCACGCGCCGCTGGAGGTGGCCGCTGCCGGCAGCGTCACCGCAGCCTTCCACCTGACCGGCCAGGTCTGCACCTCGGCCGAACGCTTCTTTGTCGTCGACTCGGTTCACGATCGCTTCGTCGAGCTGTTCGCCGAGGAGACGCGGGCGCTGCGCATCGGCAATGGCATGGACAAGACCGAGATCGGCCCGCTGGTCAGCGAAGCCGCCCGGGCGAAAGTGATGCGGCTGGTCGATGATGCTATCAGCAACGGCGCTATAGCCGTTGCCGGCGGGCGCATTCCGCCGGCGCACAACACTGGCTGGTTCTACGAGCCAACGATCCTGACCGGCGTCACCCCCGATATGGCGATCGTACGCGAAGAGTGTTTCGGACCGGTCGCCGCGATCTGCCGCGTCAAGGATTTCGACGAGGCGATCCGGCTTGCCAATGACAGCCCGTTCGGCCTCGGCGCCTCGGTGTTCACCACCGACCTCGCCGAGGCGCATGAGGCGGCCGAGCGGCTCGAGGCCGGCATGGTCTGGGTCAACAACCCGCTGATCGACAATGACGCCTTGCCCTTCGGCGGCTGGAAGGCATCAGGCCTTGGCCGCGAGCTGGGACGCCAGGGACTCGACGCCTTCCGACGCTCCAAGATGGTCATCATCGACCACAGACCGGCGATCCAGGACTGGTGGTACCCTTACCCCGACAGCTGGTTCCGCGAGACAGGCGGCCGCAAGCACGTGTGAGCCCGGCCAGTCCAAAACGTAAGCTGATGCTTACGCATCTGCCGAGATAGGCCGGCTATTTCAACGCTTGAAGCTTGTCGATCGCGGCAGTGAATCCGGCAAGCGAGACCGGAATGGTCACCGGCTTGCGCGTCACCGACTCCATGCCGATGTTCAGGTTGGTTCCCGATTTCATCGCCTTGACGAGGTCCGCCGACAAAGGGGTCGCGGCATAGGCGCCGTTCTGGTCGCTGGTCTGGATGGCGATGGTCGTCTTCTGCCCCTGGTCGATCTGGTACGAGGCGCCGGAAGGCAGGAACAGCCCGTGCGGCAAGGCCAGCAGCATGGCGAGGTTGCCGTTGCCATTGTCGCGGCGAACCGTAACGGTAAGAACGCGCTGCCCCGTCTTGGCCTCGGTAAGGTTTTGGGAGACCTGGCATTGAAGCTCGGTGCCGGCCGATCCGCTGGCGCAGTTTAGCGCCCACGGATTGCCTTCTGCAGGCTTCGTCTCGGCAGATTTGGTTGACTTCGGCTCTTCGGCAAGCACCGACCCTGCCGACACAACCAGCCATAGCGCGCCGACCCAGGCGGCCCGCCCACAAACGGTTCTCAGCAATGAAGCCACCCGATCCTCGTCGTGTCAGGGTTTCGCCGAGCGCGTTGATACAACAGCCGAGCCTGGCGGGGAAGCCAATACGGTACATGAGCGTCGGCTAAATTACTGTTGCTGGATTACCACAATAAACAACTTTGAAATCTTGTATGTGTAAAGCAAACGATCGATGCTCGCTATACACTGGGATTCGGATAGTATTATCGACGGAGCGTGTACTCGTCGGGGTTCGCAAGGGATGGAGACGACCGAGAAAACTCGGCAGATCAATGACATGGCGACGCACGGAAGAAGGTTCCGGGCGAATACCAAGTATCGCCGGTCAGGTTTTTCCAGACATCTCTGGAAGACGACTGCGCTGTCCACTCTGGCACTTGCCCTTTCCGGCATAGCCGCCCATGCCGGCGACACCGGACTGTGGCAGCCGCAGGTCCGCGCCATCATCGGCGCCAACAACAATGGCGGCAACACGGCGATCGAGGGTTTCCTGCCGCTGAAGCAGAACCTCGAATCCGTTCTCTTTCTCGATGTGCGCTCGAAATACGATTTCGACGACGGCTTCGGCCAGGACGTCGCCCTCGGCGTTCGCCGCATCGTCAATCCGGATCTGATGATCGGCGGCTACGCCTATCTCAACATCCAGAACCACGACAGTCACCAGTTCGTCGCCTCGACGCTCGGCCTCGAGGCCATCACCTCAAAATACGATGCGCACGTAAACGTCTATCTGCCGATCAGCGGCGACCGCAGCACGGCCGGGCAAGAGTCGAGCCTGTCGCTGGTCGGTCATCAGCTGATCGAGCAGATATCGGCCATCGCCCACCGCGATTACGCGGCCTGGGGCATCGAGGGCGAGGTCGGCGTTCAGGTGCCGCTCAACCTGCCCGAGAACCATTCACTGCGTTTCGATGTCGGCGCCTACCATTTCGGCGATCCCGACGGCGACGACGGCAGCATCACCGGCGCCAAGGCCGGCCTGGAATATTCCATCGGCGACGTCATCGGCAAAGGCACGTCGCTGACCTTCACCGGCGAGGTGCGCAACGACAACCGCGATGACACCCAGTTCGCCGGCAGCATCCGGCTGACGGTGCCGCTCAACGCTTTCGACAAGGGCTCGTCTTCGGCCGATGACGGCGCCGAGCCGGTCTATCCGGTCAGCCCCGGCCTGCGCAAACGCGTTAACGAGCGCGTGCGTGGCGATATCGGCGTTCGCATCGAGAGCCAGGACAAAGTTACCGGCACGTCGACGCGGGTGGCGATCAATGCCGCCACCAACACGGCATTCGGCCAGTTCTTCTTTGCCGATGGTGACAACGACGCGCTCGGCCTCGGCACGATCGGCGACCCGACCACGCTCGACAATGCGGTCGCCGGCGCCGGCGCGAACGGCGTCGTCGTCGCGCTCGGCGGCAAGGGCAACATTACGACAGCCGGTGTGACGCTCGCCAACGGCCAGACCGTCATCGGCGGTGGCGGGGGCGTCCAGGCGCGGCTCGTCGACGGCAGCATCGGCACCTACAATTTCGGCGGCTCCAACGGCACCCTCCAGGGCACCAACCCCGCCAACAACGTCCTGACGCTCGCCAATGGCAACACGCTGAGCGGCATCATCATCACCGGCGGCAAGGACGGCATCTTCGGCAACAACATCGCCGGCGCCACGCTGACCAACGTCACGGTCACCGGCACCGGCGGCCACGGCGCCGACTTCACCGGCACCTCGACCGGCGTCAATGGTTCGAACTTCACCGCGACCGGCAACGGCCTCGACGGACTGCATATCGAAGGCGACGGCACCTATAACTTCACCGGCACGACGCTGCTGCAGGGCAACGGCGACGACGGCCTGGATATAACCGGCCACGGCACCTACACTTTCGCCACCCTCAACGCGCTCGACAACAACGATGCCGGCATTACCGTGAAGGGCACCGGGGTCGCCGGCTCGATCACCATCAACGGCGGCCAGGTGTCGGGCAACAAGGCGCTCGGCGACGACGGGGTCGGTGTCTTCATCGATCCGATCACCGCCCATATCGTGCTGGATTCGATCACCCAGACCGGCGGCGCATCGGGCGTCGTGCTCGAGAATCTTTCGGGCAGCTTCACCGTCAACGGCGCGACGACGATCTCGAACACGACCGGACCGGCCATCGCGATCACGGATTCGCCGGCCGCGATCCGCTTCGGCGACATCGACATCACCAATCCCGGCACCGACGGCATGGTGTTTGCGGGCGCCAACACATCAATAATTGCCGGCAACATCGTCATTGCTGGCCTCGGCTCCGGCGTCGGCCTCGATTTCTCCGGCAGCCAGACGAATTTCACCGCGCAGTCGCTCAACATCACTGGCACAGGCGCCGCCGGCTCGATCGGCATCGATCTGTCTTCCCCGAGCGCGGGCGGGGCAACGATCGTCATCACCGATGGCGGCGCGATCGCCAATGTCGACACCGGCGTGCGCTTCGGCATTTCCGGCTCGCCGGCCAATTCGGCCAATGCCCAATTCAGTTTCGGCGGCGGCTCGATTGCCGGCATCACCGCCTCCCTCGACGCGCGGGGGCTCAACCAGACGCTCGGGCTCTATGCTTTCGGCTCGACGACCTTCAGCGGCCCGCAGCTGTTCGACCAGCAGAATGTGATTTTCGTCGGCGGCGTCGGATCATTGGGTGACGGCTCTTCCACGTCTAGTCTGCTTGCGATTAACCAGGCTGACCTTATCACCAACGGCACCGCGATCTTCGTGCTGGTCAATGACGGGACGCCCATCGACGCCTCTGGCGGCTTCTCGCTGAGTGCCGGACAGACAATGGCTTCGTTCGGCAACGGGCGTACTTTCTCGCTCGGCGGCATTCCCGTCAACGTCACCGGTGACAACGTCAAGCATGACCAGGTCGTCTCGGATCCAGGCGGCGCAGCCACGCTGACCAATACCGGCACCGGCGACGCCGTGACGCTGGCCAACAACACGTCGCTGCTCGACTTCAACATCGCCGGTGTGGCGAACGGCAATGGCGTGCATGGCAGCGGCGTCAGCAATGTCACGATGTCGGGGCTGAATGTTTCAGGCGCCAGCCTGAACGGCGTGCTGTTCGATGGCGCCATCAACAATGTTTCCGCCGACAATTTGAACTCAAGCGGCAATACCGGCAGCGGCCTGCTCATCGACAATGGTGGCGGAACTTACAGTTTCACCGGCACGACGACACTCTCGAACAATACCGGCCACGGCCTGTTCATCGTCAGCGGCGGAAACTATGGATTCGAGACGCTCGATGCAAAGGACAATGGCGGCTTAGGCATCTTCGTCAACTCGACGGGCGGCGGAAGCCTGACGACGACCGGCGGCACGGTTTCGGGCAACGGCCTCCAGGCCGTCTATGTCGTCACTTTCGGGCTTATCAACCCGATGGCGCTCAATGTCACGCTGGACATGGTGAGCCAGTCCGGCGGACAGAGTGGAATCGGCCTGGGCAACGTCGGCGGCAATTTCTCCGTTACCGGCACGACGACGACCTCCAACACCCTTTTCGACGGCATTTTCATCACAAACAGCGCCGCCACGGTTGATTTCGGCGGCGCGGCCACCATCACCCAGCCATCGCGCGACGGCATCTCGATCAACAACAGTTCCGGCGCCACCACGTTCGGCACGGTGACGATCAACCAGGCCGGCGTGAACGGGATCCTCCTCAATGGCAATTCCGGCGCGGTAACGTTCGGCGACGCCAGCATCGGCCAGCCGACCCAGAGCGGCATCGACGTCCAGGGCGCCAACGGCACGATCAGCTTCGCCAACATCGACATCACCGGCCTGCCCACAGGCAAGACCGGGCTCGACCTGTCGGGCAGCCAGTCGACCTTCACCGCCACGTCGCTCGACATTGCCGGAGCTGGCACTTCCAAGGGCATCGACCTTTCCGGCACCACCGGCGGCTCGGTGACGATCGGCACCGGTGTGATCTCCGCCGGCACCGGCGTCCAGATGGGCACCAACGGCGCGGCAGGCACCAGCGCAAACACGACCTTCTCGTTCGGCGCCGGTGTCGGCACCAGTTCGATCACCGGGACGACCGCCTCGCTCGACATGCGCGGCCTGCTAGCCGGCAACGGCACCTATGCCTTCAACGCCACCCATCTGGTCGGCCCGCAGCTGTTCGACACCGCCAACGTCATCTTCGTCGGCGCAGCAAACACCGGGACCGGCTCCGGCGCGAGCGTTGGCGACCTTATCAACGCCGACGCCGCCGACGGTCTGACGACCGACGCCAACACCATCTTCGTCCTTGTCAACAACGGCGCTGGAACCATCAACACCGATGCCGACGGCTTCACGCTTGCCGACGGCCAGCAGATCGTCTCCTTCGCCAACGGCAACACCGTCGCTCTCGGCGGGCCGCCGGCCAACGTCACCGGCGCCGAGGTGGTTACTTCGGGCACCCAGGTCGATCCGTTCGGCAATGGCGCCGCCACTCTCAACAACTCGGCCGGCAGCACCATCGATCTCGCCAACGGCAACCGCGTCGCCGACCTCAGCGTCAGCAATGCGGGTTCGGGCTCGGCGATCAACGGATCGAATGTAAACGCGGCCACCATCACCGGGGTGACGATCAGCAGCGCCGTAACCGGCATCGACCTGACCGGCGCAACGGGTGCGATCAACATCACCAACACGACGATGGGCGGCGTCAGCGGCACCGGCCTGCTGGCCAGCAACTTCGGCGGCACCGGCACCTTCAACAATTTGGATATCACCGGCGCCGGTATCGGCGTCAGCGTCACGGGCGGTTCCACGGGCACGCTGACCTTCGACAATGCGAGTTCGATCGCCGGCACGACGGGCACGGCGCTCAGCATTCTTGGAGCAACGCCTAACCTCACCTACAACGGCATCATCAATCAGACGAGTGCCGCGAGCGCGGTCATGATCAGCGGCATGACCGGCGGCTCCGCCACCTTCGCCGGCCAAATCACCGCCAGCACCGGCGCGGCCAACGCCATCGACCTGACCGGCAATGCCGGCGGCACGATCAATTTCACCGGCGGGCTCGACCTCACCACCGATGGCGGCCTTGCCTTCAGCGCCATCAATGGCGGCACGCTCACCGTCACCGGCACCAACACGACCGCATCTGGGCTCGGCCCTGTCGAAAACGGCATCCATCTCGGTGGCGCCGGCGGTTTGACCATCGGCGCAGGCGGCGTCATTTTCCACAGCGTCACCGTCGACGGCTCAGGCGGCGCCGTGCAGACCGGCATCCTCATCGAAAACACCAGCGGCGGCAGCGTCACCTTCGGCGCTGTCGACATCAATCGCGTCAATGGCGACGCCATCCGCCTCACCAACGTGGCCAACGCCGTTACCTTCAATGGCACGACGACGATCGACACGGTTGTTGGCGGTGGCCCCGGCTTCGTGGTGCAAGGCAGCGCCGCGACGGTCAATGTCAACAATCTGGTGACGACGCTGGTTTCGGGCGACGACGTCAGCCTGACCAACAACACCGGCACGATCAACATCGGCGGCACCATCACCGGTTCCGGCACCGGCAACGGCGTCGTGGTTTTTGGCGGCAGCGCCGCGATCACGGTCTCGGCCAACATCTCCAGCTCGGCAACAGCACCAGGCACGGCGGTCAAGATCGACGGCACCATCGGCGGCTCGGCCCAGTTCAGCGGCAGCGTCACGTCGACCGGCACCGGAAATCTGTTCGCCATCGGCTCGACATTGCCCCCGGCAGGCGGTGCGTTCAGCTTCACCGGCCCGACCCTGTCGGCAAGCGGTGGCGGCGGCGCGGTGGTCGGTGGCCTGATCGGCACCGCAACGTTGAATGTTACCACCCCGCTATCGATCACCAATGCCTTGGGCACCGGCCTGTCCGTCTCCGGTGTCGCGAGCACCGCATCGGCAACCTTCGGGGCGGTGACCGTGACGGGCGCCGGCGGCATCGGCATCAACACTGTCGGCAATGCCGGCCCGGTGACCTTCGGCACGACCCAGGTCACGCTGGGCACCACGAGCGGCACTGCCGGCATCAACTTCGCCGGCACCAACAACGATGTCAGCTTCGGCACGACCACCATCGACGATGTCGGCGCCAACCAGACCGGCATCGACTTCAGCGGCTCCTCGACGACGGCCGATTTCGGCCTGACGACGATCACCGGCCTGGGCGACCTGACCTCGCGCGGCATCGACCTGTCGTCGACCACCGGCAACAAGGTCATCACCTTCCTGCAGGGCTCGAAGATCGACAATGTCGGCATCGGCGTCGAATTGTCGTCCGGCCAGACCACGGCGACCTCCGCCAATGCCAACTTCACCTTCGGCGACGGCGATTCGACCGACGGGCTGGAATCCTTCATCATCGCCGCCGCCGGCGGCTTCACCGTCAACACGGTCGGTCTCGATCCGACGCTCGGCAACTACGATTTCGACGACGTGTTCTTCACCGGCAGCGCCAACCTCGCCACCGCGCCCGGTTCGATCACGCTGGTCTCGCAGTCGGGCGGCTTCATCGCCGCCGGCACGACCGGCAATCTCAGCATGGGCGTCAACACCATTTCGCTCGCCGCCGCCGATGCGCTGACCGGCACGCAGAACTTCGCCTTCGTCGGCACGATCAATCTCGGCGCCACCGCCTTCACGCTCGATTCCGGCCAGACGATCACCGGCTTCGGCAACAGCAATGTGGTTTCGACCGGCACGATCCAGCCGGCCAACGTCCAGGGCAATCTTGGCGCCACCGGCGGCAACATCACCGGCGACGAGGCCGTGGTCAGCGGGACGGCCAACCTGATGCAATTGCTCGGCGACAACGCCGTGCGCCACACCGCTTTCGACTTCAGCAGCGCGACCGGTGCCGCCTTCCTCATCGATCAGAGCGCGGTCGGCTTCAGCAATGCCAGCGGCATCACCATCGAAGGCGTGACGATCAGCAACGTCGCCGCTAGTCAGACGGCCATCCAGGTCGCCGGCCTCAACGGCAATCTGTCGATCATCAACAACAACATCAACGTTGCCGGCACGCTGATCGACGTCAACGGCGGCACCGGCACCATTTCGGTGTCGCGCGGCATCCTGCCCAACAGCGCCACTCCGGGAACGCTGACCGGTGGCGGCATCAATATCGCCAACCGCACCGGCGGCGCGGTGACCTTCACCGACCAGGTGACGATCACCGGCGGCAACGGCGTTTCGATTTCGGGCGGCAGCGCGGCAGCTGCGGTCAACTTCAATGGCGGCCTCGACATCACGACATCGTTGGCCACCGGCCTCAGCCTTTCGGGACTGAATGGCCTCACCGTCGCCAATGCCGGTTCGACGACGATCAACGCCACGGGCCAGACCGCGCTGTCGCTGCAAGGCACACTCGGCGCCGGCGGTGTCAATTTCGACAGCATCACCTCGAGCGGCGCCACCAGCGGCATCATCCTCAACGGCGTCACCGGGGCGGTGAATGTCTCCGGCGCAACCAGCATCACCGGCACCGGCAGCTTCGGCATCGACGTCACCGGCGCCAACACCGGCACGTTCACCTTCAACACGGTGACGGTGAACAACGTCGCGACGACCGGCGGCGGCATCAACTGGGTCAGCGGCAACCTCAACATCGCCGGCCTCGCCAACATCGACACGAGCAGCGGCGTCGGCTTCTCGCAAAGCGCCGGCACGGTGAACTTCCTCAACGGCCTGACCATCGATACCACCAGCGGCACCGGCATTGTCGGGACCGGTGGCGTTATGGGCATCACCGCTTCCGCTGCAGCCCAGACGGTAAATTCGACCAGCGGCCAGGCGATCAACCTCATCAACGTCGCCGCCAGCATTGCGCTCGACTCGACCTCGTCGGGCGGCGGCACCAACAATGTTGGCCTGGCCAATGTCACCGGAACAGTCAGCCTCGGATCCGGCGCATTGAGCGGCGCTTCGGGCGTCGCATTCCTGCTCAATGGCAGTGCTGCGACCGTCAGCTATGGCGGCACGGTCACCAAGACCACCGCCGGCAAGATCGTCGACATCTCCGGCGTCACCGGCGGCACGGTCACACTGTCCGGCGCGCTCAGCGCCACCGGCGGTTTCGACAATGGTATTTATGTCCACGGCAACTCCGGCGGGACCATCACTCTCAGCGGTGGCACGAAGACGCTGACCACTGGCGCCAATACGGCGGTCGACTTGACGACCAACACCAGCGCGACGATCAACTTCGATACGGGTGGCCTGGTGATTACCACCACCTCCGGCACGGGCTTCAACGCCAGCGGCGGTGGCACGGTCAGCGTCGGCGCGCTCCTCAGCGACAACAGCATCACCACGACTGCCGGCGGCACCGCGTTGAACCTCAATGGCGTTACGATTGGCGCTGAGGGCATGAATTTCGACAGTGTTTCGGCCACTGCCGCCGCAACCGGCATCTCGCTGACCAATATCGCCTCGTCGGGCGGCGGCGCCATCATTCTCGGCACGGTCAACCTGCAAGGCATCACCACGCGTGGTGTCGATGTTTCCGGCGCGCTTGGCGCGGCGCTGTCCTTCAACGATCTCGACATCGGCCTGAACAGCACCACGGGCGTGGCCTTCGATCTCAACGGTGCCACCATCAATGCGGCGGTGACGGCCAATGACTTCGATGTCACCAATGCCGCCGCCGCCGGCACCTCGATAGGCGTCGACCTGCGTGGCGCCACTGGCGGCCAGACGGTACGCCTCGGCGATGCCGTTGTCGGCGGCGCCAGCTCCAGCATTGCCGGCGTCAACACCGGCGTGTTCCTCAACAGCGCCACCAACCTCGCTTTCACCTATGGCGACGGCGAATCGGCGACCGACCAGCTCTCGACCATCGGCGCCAATGTAGGCATCGACGCATCCAGTGCGCCGGTTACCGGCACCTACAATTTCCAGGATGTGAACTTCCAGTCGGCTCCCGGCCTGGGCTTCGGAGTCGGCAAGGTCTATTTCGTCGGCGCGTCCGCGACCGGTGACGGCAGCGGTCGCGACCAGAACAATCTCGCGACGCTGGCCACCGCCGAAGCAGCAGCCGTGGCGACGGACATCCTGGTTCTCGTCAACGATGGCGGCACCATCACCGCGGCAGGCAGCAATGGCAACGACACGCTGGCTCTCGCCACCGTCGAGCAGGTGCGCGGCTTCGGCAACGGCAACATCAATCTGGCGCTGACGGTGCCCTCCACCATCCAGCTCGCCAGCAACAGCATCTCGATCATCGACCAGACGCCCAATGGCGCCGCGACGCTGACGACGAGCGCCGGCAACAATGTCATCACGCTCGGCGCCAGCGGCAACATCATCGACGGCTTCATCCTGAATGGCAGCCCGGCGGGTGCCGCGCGTGGCGTCAAGGACAATGGCGCGGGTGCTGCGAATACCGTCATCAGCAACATGACCATCAGCAATTTCGCCACGCAGGGTATCGAGATTACCCCGTCGAACAGCACGACGATCAACAACGTTACTTTCTCCGGCAACGCCAGCGATGTGTGGCTGAACGCGTCCAACACCACCATCACCAACGTCACCAGCACCGGCGCCACCGGCATTGCCTTCAGGCTCGACAACACCGTCGGCACGACGACGCTGACCAACGTCAACATCACCACCGCAGCGACCGGCACCGGCATCGCCTTCGGCGGCGCGTCGGGCGCTGGCGGCACGATTGCCGGTATCAATGTCGATATATCGGGCGGCAGCGGCCTTTCGGTGACCGGCGGCAACGCGGTGATCAGCTTCGACGGCGCCAGCTCCATCATCAGCACGTCGGGCGCGGCGGCCACGATCTCGACCCGCGCTGGCGGCAGCTTCACCTTCGCCGGCTCGGTGATCGCCAACGGCGCTGCGAGCGGCATCAGCATTTCCGGCGCGACGGCGGCCAATACGGTGAGCTTCACCGGTACGGTCGATCTCGGCACCACGACGCCGATGACCGGCACCGCAGTCGCAATCAACAACGGCGCCACGGCCTCGACCGTCAGCTTCGCAAACCTCGACATCGTCACAAGCGGCACCACCGGATTCAGCGCCAGCAATGGCGGCACGGTCAATGTCACGACCGGCACGGTGAGCTCCACTTCCGCGCAGGCGGTCAACCTCAACGGCATCGCCACCACCGGCATCAATTTCACCTCGACCAATTCGACCGGCGGCACCAACAACGTGTCGCTGACCAATGTCACCGGCGCCGGCACTGTCAGCCTCGGCTCCGGTGCGCTCGGCGGCGCGACCGGCGCGGCCTTCCTGGTCACCGGCGGCTCGGCCAATGTCAGCTATGCCGGCTCGGTCACCAAGACCACGGCCGGAAACGTCGTCAGCATCTCCACCCGTACCGCCGGCACCACGACATTGTCGGGCACTCTCAGCGCCACCAGCGGCGTGGCCAACGGGATCCTCGTCAACGCCAACACCGGCGGCACGATCAACTTCTCCAGCGCCAGCAAGATACTGACCACCGGAGCCAACAATGCCGTCGACCTGACGGCGAACACCAACACGGCGGTCAACTTCACCGGCGGCGGCCTAGCCATCACCACCACCTCCGGCACCGGCTTCAACGCCACGAGCAACGGTACTGGCACCGTGACCGTTATCGGCTCGGGCAACACGATTTCGACCGGCAGCGGCGTCGCGGTCAACCTTGACAGCGTTGCTATCGCGGCGGGCGGCGTGACCTTCGCTTCCACAAACAAAGGCGCCGGCGGCACCAGCGCCGTCATCCTCGATTCCGTCACCGGTTCGGGAGCGATCGACCTCGGCACCGGCGCGCTGGTGGGCGGAACAAGCGCCGTGATCCGTATCGGCGATGGCCTAGGCACCGCCAACAGCGGCGGCACGGCGGCGTTCACCTATGCCGGCGCGATCACCAGCGGCAGCACCGGCCAGGCGGTCAACATCCAGGATCGCGCCCTGACCGCCGGCAACATCACCCTGTCGGGCAACATCACGCATAATGCGGCGGGCCAGATCGGCATCCTGCTGGACGACAATGTCGCCGGCATCATCACCTTCTCCGGCGCGTCGAAATCGATCACCTCGACCACGGCGGCTGGCGTCAGCCTGAGCGACAATGCCGGCGCGACGATCAACTTCACCAATGGCGGGCTGGTCATCGCCACGACCAGCGGCGCCGGTTTCAGCGCCACCGGCCCCGGTCCGGCAGCCACCACCGGCGGCACGATGACGGTGCAGGGCACCGGCAACACCATCGTGTCCGGCACGGGCACGGCCCTTAATGTCGCCAACACGACGATCGGCGCCGGCGACGTGACGTTCAGGAGCATTGCGTCCAATGGTGCAGCCAACGGCATCGTGCTCAACAACACCGGCACCAGCGGCAATCTGGTGGTGACCGGCACCGGCGCGACGGGGGGCAGCGGCGGCACGATCCAGAACTCGACCGGCGATGGCGTCAGCCTGACCGACACTCAGGATGTCAGCCTGAGCAACATGATTATCAGCGACAATGCGGGCAACGGCATAAAGGGCCTGCGCGTCAACGGTGTGGTGCTCAACGGTCTGACCCTGAACAGCAATGCCGATGCCAACACCGAGTCCGGAATCCTGTTCAACGAACTTACCGGCAACGCCTCGCACGTCACCACGTTCACCAACCTCACGGTCTCCAACTCATTCACCCATAACGTGCAGGTCATCAATTCCGGCGGCACGTTGGCGAACCTGGTGGTGAGCGGCGGCACGTTCTCGAACAACGGCGCCTCAAACAATGCCGGCAGCGACTTCATCTTCGAGGCGGACGGCGCCGGTGTCGCCGGCGCGCCGACGATGACGCTGACCGTCGACGGCGCAACCTTCACCGGCAACAACGCCTATCCCGGACCGGGAGTCATCCCTGGAACCGGTCTGTTCGTCATTGCCAATGACGGCACCGTCAACGCTCACATCGGCGAGACCACGGGAAATCTATTCAACAATCTGAACAACGGCATCAACCTTACCCAGAGCAGCAATTCCGGCGCCGGCACGGGCGGCAATCTGAATTTCACCGTCCGGAACAACACCGTCACCAACAGCGACTCGACGGCCATCAACGTGTTCAGCAGCGGCGACCTCGCACGGACGCTTGACGGCACAATCGCCAACAACGTCATCGGTACGCAAGGCGTAGCAACCTCGGGATCGCGAACCGGCAACGGCATCAGGGTTGGGCATGAAAGCCTCGGCGTCGCCAAGGTGCTGATCGACAACAACATTATCCAGAGCATCGGCGTCAACGGCATAAGCGGTGGCGACAGCGTCTCGATCACGCAGCTCGTGCAGCCGGGCACCGTGCACGCGACGGTCACCAACAACACCATTCGCGACAATGCCGACAGCCGCGGCATCACGGTCACCGCCACATTTGCCGGCGCTATCATCAATGCCGACGTTCATGCCAACACCATCACCAACGTCAACAACGCCAATGCCATCCGCTTCCTCGCGGACGGCCTCGGCGGCGCCGACGGCACGATCAACGTACCGCAGGCGAGCGAGGCCGGTATCGAAACCATCAATGGCGGGGCAACGGCGCTGACGGACACCCGGACGTTCTTCAACCAGCCGCTGCCACTGCTGCCTGCCGCGACACCGTAGTCAGCAACCTTGGATTCGTCCTAGGAAATATATTTTATGAATCTGATATCGACTTGTTGTCTTACTTAGGCATAATACAAGAATTCAGACAGTAAGCGGCCAACGGAGGGGACGGGGATGAGTGAGCCTTATTTAGGTGAAGTCAAGATCATTTCCTGGAACTATGCACCGCGCGGCTGGGCATTTTGTAACGGCCAGTTGTTGCCGCTTAACCAGAACCAGCCATTGTTCTCACTTCTTGGCACCAGGTACGGCGGCAACGGCCAGACAAATTTTGCCCTTCCGGATATGAGGGGACGTGCGCCGGTTCATACGGGCGGCCCTATCGGTGCAATTGTCGGCGGCCAGGGCGGCGAAGAGTTTCACACGCTCACGCTCGGCGAAATGCCGACACACAACCATTTCGTCAACGCATCGAACACTGCCGGCAACGTCAACAATCCATCCGGCGCGCTGTTGGGGGCGAACGCCAGCCCGATCTATCAGCCGCCTGGCAGCGCGGTGGCTATGGCGAAGGAAAACATCACTTTCGTCGGTGGCGGCCAGCCGCATGAGAACAGATCGCCCTATCTCGTCTTGAATTTCATCATTGCCCTGCAAGGCATATTCCCGTCGCGAAATTAAGAGGACGCTTCGATGAGCCAACCTTTTGTCGGCGAGATCAGGATGTTCGGTGGCAATTTCCCTCCGAATGGCTGGGCGTTCTGCCAAGGCCAGTTGATGCCGATCTCCGAGAACGAAACTTTGTTCAATCTGATCGGTACGACTTATGGCGGCGACGGGGAGGAAACATTCGCCCTGCCCAACCTCGCATCCCGCATCCCCGTCCATGCTGGCAAGGGCCCGCTGGTCAGCCAGACCTATATCATCGGAGAACTGGGCGGGGTCGAATCCGTCACTGTTTCAACCCAACAAATGCCGAACCATTCCCATACCTGGACCGGTTCGTCGAATATCGCCAAGAATCCGGGTCCGTCCGGCGGTGTCTTGGCGACATCGAGCCTGCTGACGCCCTATGTGGGTATCGCACCTGATGGCAACATGGCCGCCGGAGCCATTTCGCCGGCCGGCGGCAGCCAGCCTCACGACAATATGGTGCCGTTCCTCGCCGTCAGTTTCATCATCTCGCTATTTGGCATCTTCCCCCAGCAAAGCTAGAGACTTGCCATGACCAATCCGTTCGTCGCCGAAATTCGAATTTTTGCCGGAGATTTCGCCCCGACGGGGTGGGCGACCTGCGATGGCCAGCTCCTGCCAATCTCGCAGAATACGGCGCTGTTTTCGCTGCTGGGCACAGTTTACGGCGGCGACGGCAAGTCGACCTTCGCGTTGCCGAATATGGCTGGCTCCGCGCCCATGGGGCAAGGACAGGGCAATGGCTTGTCGGAGCGGTTTCTCGGCGAGACGGGTGGCGAAACGTCCGTCACCCTTCTGCAAACGGAAATGCCGCAACATAATCATTTTGTCGCGATATCCACCGAGAGTGGCGCCCAGGGAACTCTTACCGATGCGGTTGTTCTGGGGAAGTCGGGGGGCGGAACGCTTTATCAGAACAACACTTCGCAAAATCTGGTCCAGATGGACCCCCAGGCACTGAGCATAACGGGCAGTACGTTGCCTCACAACAACCTGCCTCCCTATCTGGCGATGACGTTCATCATTGCCATGCAAGGCGTTTATCCGGCGCGTCCGTAAGCGCCACTCCATGATCCAGCTTCCGATTGTGGACAACGGGCCTGTTATATTTTGCTGGGTGCGCGCGGCGCGGATTGATCTGACGTTCCGCCCGATGGCGGACGCCGATCTGCCGTTCCTGTCGGCGCTCTACGCCTCGACCCGCGCCGAAGAACTTGCCGTCACGCCGTGGAGCGACGCGCAGAAAACGGCGTTCCTCGACATGCAGTTTCAAGCGCAGCACGCGCATTACCAGAAATACTATCCCAACGCCGACTGGCTGGTGATCGAGCAGGCAAGGCAAGATATCGGTCGCCTGTATATCGAGCGCTCGGCGAGCGAGCATTGCATCATAGATATCGCCTTCCTGCCGGCGCATCGCGGCAAGGGGTCTGGCGGTGCGTTGCTCGCCGATCTCATCGATGAGGCCGCCGCCGTCGGCAAGTCGGTCTCGATCCATGTCGAGAAGAACAATCCAGCGCGGCGGCTCTACAAGCGCCTCGGCTTCACCGTTGCCGAGGACAAGGGCGTCTACGACCTGATGATCCGTTCGCCGTAAGGGCCGTGCCGGTCGTCACGTGCCGCGATACCAGGAGACGATGGTGAAACGTTCGTTGCACGTGACCGGGGTGACTTCATGCGTCGTTTCCGAGCGAAAGGCGACGAGAGAGCCCGGCAATGCCGGCATGGCAATGCGCAGGTCCGGGCCGCTGTAAGGCCCATGCAGGACCAGCGAGCCGCCTGCATAGCTTTCTGGCGAAGGGTTGTCCGATTGACGGTTGAGAAAGATCACCACCGAGATCTTTCGGAACCGCGACTCGTCGTGAATGAGCGGCGTGTTGCCATCCTGGTGCGGCACAAAGAAATCGCCTTGCCGATAGTGAAGGAACTGAGGTTTCTCGACCTGGCCGAGCAGCAGCCCGAAATGCCGCTCCAGAGCCGCCTTCTGCTGCGCCAACAGGGCACTCACTCGCTCTTCAGTGGCCTGCGAAACATCGGCGCGCACGGTCTTTCGGATCTCCGGCCATGCCATCTTCTGGTCGGCACGCCCCAGCAGGCCGGCCGGACGGCCCAAGGCCGCCCGAATTTCCGCGCACAGTGCGCTACACGCCGCTCCGTCAAATACGTCCGCAATCTCGATATAGTCGATCATATGTCGAGCCGCCGCGCTGCCAAATCGCCCTGATGGCCGGAGCGTCCCCGTGGCCGATCCGGTCGAAAAAAATCAGTTGAATACCGCCTCGTAAAGCCGCCCTGCCTCATCGGCAGCGATCGGCACGATGAAGATCTCATGGGCGCCGCTTTTGCCGTTGAACCGATAGATAGCCTGCGGCAGCGCCGCGTCGCGCGGCCCCCTGAACAGCAGCGTGAAGCCACCGCCGTCGCGCGGGCTGTTGGCAATGGGCTGCACCGCGCTCAGTTCCATCGTGAGCGTCTGACCGCCGGCTTCGACGGAAAAGCTCTGCCCCTGCTCGAAATCCGAAAGCGATGCCATGCGCCTGCCCTGGTTCGTCTGTCTTTCAGACGGCTCTCTTGAGATGTCTATCCCGTCAGCCAATCTCGCCGCTTCATGGCGTGCTGTCTATAGAGCTCGATCTCCAGAAGTACAAAAGAGCACGATCAAACAAACAGATAGATTTATCTTGGCCACGTAGGGTGAAGCAGCCGTCAACGCGTTGCGCACCGGCAGCCACTGGCCTAAACCGGAATGGTATAAGAGGAGAACACTAGGGATGACTGACGCGAAAACAGACACGGCCCCGGCCGGAAGCACCGCGACCAACGCGCTGCCGCTGTTCTACAAAAAACCCGAGGCGCTCAATCCGCTGCGGCACGGCTCACTCGGCCTTACGGCGCGGGCCGATTTCTCCTTTGCCCGCACCGCGCACGCCATCCCCGTCGTCGCATCGGAAATGCCGGCGGCGATGCGCTCCTATCCGATCGTTTTCATTGGCGACGCCAAGGCGCCTGTCATCATCACCGGTCTGCGCCAGGACCAGAACCTGTTCGTAGGCGCCGACGGCAAATGGGCGGAGCCGCATTACATTCCCGCCTATGTCCGCCGTTACCCCTTCATCCTCGCCGATGAATCGAAAACGACCGGCCGCCTGACGTTGTGCATCGACCGTGCCAGCGAACGCGTCGTCGAGCAGATGCCTTCGTCCAAGGACAGCGACGAGATCGCGCCCTTCTTCGACGGCAACGAGCCGGCCGAGGCCTCGAAGCAGGCGCTCGCCTTCTGCAGCCAGTTCCAGACCGACTTCAATGCGACTCGCGCCATGATCGACAAGATCGATGCGCACGGCCTGTTCGCGCCGCGGCAGAGCAAGGTGACGCTGGAGGGCGGCGAGACCCTCAACCTCACCGACTTTCAGGTGATCGACGAGCCGGCCTTCAACAAATTGAGCGACGAGGCGTTTCTCGATCTCAGGAAATCCGGCGCGCTTGCGCTGCTCTATTGCCATCTCGCCTCGAGCAACAGCTGGACCTCGCTGGTCTTCCAGGCGTCATTGCGGCGAGCTGGCTGACGCGGCCCGCGACGAAAAGCTTCGGCAAGGCGCGGGTTGTTTAAATCAACGGTTCGCGCCTTCGTACGACGATCTCTCCGCCGCTCGAATCATGCTGTTGTCGTGCAGATCGCTTGCCATGACGGGCTGGCGAACTCCCAATGCTCGACGTGTAGCTCTCGCCGAAATGCGCCGAGGCGGCATCACCCCCCGGTTCGCGGACCTGTCAATAAAGTCGAGCACGCCAGCCTTGCTGCCCTCCTCGATCGTTGAATAGCCGGTCGCGGCCATCGATCACGGTCCGAACGCAAAAAGCCCGCGTGAAGCGGGCTTTTTTTGTTGGTTGCGGGGACAGGATTTGAACCTGTGACCTTCAGGTTATGAGCCTGACGAGCTACCGGGCTGCTCCACCCCGCGTCACCTCAGGGCAAGCTCTTGCTTGCTCCGGACTCTCCAGGGCAAGCTCTTGCTTGCTCCGGACTCTCCAGGGCAAGCTCTTGCCTGCTCCGGATCTGAAGCAAGCGTTTGCTTGCTTATCTGGACGTAAGCCTGGGCCTATGAACAGGATGGCTTACAGA
>NZ_JAMYSB010000019.1:0-117186 GCF_040321695.1 Mesorhizobium sp. M0292 | reverse complement strand
CGCGACGCGCCAGCGCATCGTAGAAAGGCTGGTTCCAGCGGTTGAGCAGAACCTGGCCGATCGACGTGGCGACGATGACCGCCATGATGCCGACCGACGTCCAGACCAGCCACTTGAACACCGGTGAGCCTATCAGCGCCCGTTTGATCGTCGCCACCTGATCGCGCAGGCTGCTGGCATCGACGGTTACCGGCTGAGCGGTGGCGGACTTGTCCGGTTGATCAGCCATGCACGAGGTCCTTGCGTTCAGAAGCGTTGCTGAAACCAGATGGAGATACCTGAAGGCATCCGCCGCTCAAACGGACCGCGAATACACTCGCCGCAGAGAGGCCGGGAACGGGCCCAACCCCAGTTTCCATCATGACGACGAGGACTTCATCGAGCGACGCGATGCTACGACGCGTCGTGCTTGGCCCAAGCGGTATCGGCGACAGGTCTTCGTCATTTGGACATCGGTTTAACGACGCGTACACGATGCCGGTACTGTCCGACACCGTCCATAGCACCTAGGTGTCGGCAAGCAGCTTGAGCTTAACCAAATACGGTAGTTTTTTACGGGGTTTGACGGTGAAGGCGGCCAAATCCTCCTTGCGCCAATTCACGCTTGAAGCCCAAAGTACGATGCGTAGCGTCCCTACGATCGTCCGACACCTTCGTCTGATTGGATCAGAACACGGCATTTCCTATGTGGTTTGTCGAAACGGCGCCGGTGCGCGGCCTATAGAGGGAAGTTGAAAAATGACGCAACAGTTGAGCAAGACAGCCGGTTCGGATCGCTTCCTTCGCACTCCGACAGACCTTGGTTCCGAGGCAACCCGCGACATCGCTGCCGGCCTGGCCGGTCTGCTTGCTGACGTGTTCGCCTTGTATCTTAAGACCAAGAATTTCCACTGGCACATGAGTGGTCCGAATTTCCGGGACTATCATCTCTTGCTCGACGAGCATGGCGACCAGATTTTCGCGATGACCGACGCGATCGCGGAGCGTGCGCGTAAGATCGGCGGAACCACGATCCGTTCGATCTCCGATATCGCGGGACGCCAACGGATCCTCGACAACAACGCCGACTATGTTGATCCCCAGGACATGCTCTCAGAGCTTCATGGCGACAACAAGCAGTTGGTTGCGGAGCTGCGTCGTGTCCATGAGCTGTGCGATAGCTATTCGGACATTGCCACCGCGAGCCTGATCGAAGGATGGATCGACGAAAGCGAACGGCGCAGCTGGTTTCTCTACGAGGTTTGCCGCGCGTGAGCGGAACGTGGGCAAGGTGGCGGATGAGATCCTGCACGCCCGAAAAAAGCACCGGCAAGGATCGCGCACTCCGTTCCGCCGGTCGGGTAGCATGGATCCGTATCGACTCTGCCGCGTGAAACCGGCTCGCCCTCTGCTTGACTCCGATAGGGGACCCAGACCGCGCGATAGCAGTCTCGGGTGCAGAAGCTAGGGCGCTATCAGAGGGAAACGCACACCCACGATCGATCCACGCGGGGTGAATTTCCATTGCACCGAGCCCCCAATTTCCGCCGTCAGCGCGTGTATCAACCACCGCCCTCTTTCTTCTGGCCGATGATAGGCCGCGCATCCGTCGTCGCAGACAACACAACAGACACTGTTGCCACTCCTGTTCAGTGAGACACGGATTGAACCAGGGCTATCCCCTAGGCCGTGCCGTGCTGCGTTCCGGACCAACTCGGAGACGATCAGACCGACCGGCCAGCACCGCGCGGCGTCAAGCCGGATTTCGTCCGTTGCAACAGTCAGCTGAATGCTCCGCTCGCCAAGGGAGGCACGTGAAAGGCTGTGACACAGCTTCCCAACATGATCACCGAGGTCGATGTATCCCTCAGTGATGGGCACGAGAAGCGATTGATGCGCCTCTGCCATCGCCCGCAGACGATCCGCTGCGCGCCTTAACGCCAGCGTAGCCTCTCCGCTGGACGAGGCCAGCGACAGAATCGCTATCGCTTCGCCATATTCGTTGATTACCCGATGGCTAATCTCTTCGACAAGATGCCACGCCAGCGGCTGGCACGATGCCGATGATGGATTCGCACGTCCTGTTAGCATGACCAGATCCTCCGCTAACATCGCCGCACCTCGGAAGCACCGTTCGCGATGTTTCGGAAAATGACAGCAGACCGCGCCGAAACATTCTATTGGGCCAAGGTGTCGGCAATACTTAAGACGGACACACCCCCCTGTGGATGGGCATCGGAGTATTGGCGAGCAGTGCTCGTCCCAGTCAAAAATGCCCGGCGCTGTGGAGACGCCACCCGCCCGCAAAGCGGGTAGGTCGCTGTATAAACCCCGATACCTAAGTATATGCGATACCATTGGACGATGGTTGCCGGGCCATACTGCAGATACGTGTTACCTGGAAAATGACGGGACGCAGTCTGGTTGTTAGTGGTCAGTATCGCCGAGGTCTGTCATGGAAACTGGTCGTAAAGTCGTTGTCATCACCGGCGGGTCGCAGGGCATTGGCGCGGCGTTGGTTGAGGCGTATCTCGGCCGAAATTACCGCGTTGTCGCTACCTCTCGATCTATCAAATCTTCCGATAGGTCGGACTTGCTCACGATCTCGGGTGACATCGGCAACCCGGCGACGGGACCGAGGGTGATCGAGGAAACACTGCAGCGTTTCGGGCGGGTCGACACGCTGATAAACAACGCCGGAGTTTTCCTTGCCAGCAGTTTCACGCATTACACCGCGGAGGATTATGCCCGCGCCGTTGCTACCAATCTGACCGGTTTCTTTTTCGCCACCCAGGCCGCGATCGCCGCAATGGAACGTCAAGCGGGCGGCCATGTCGTCAACATCACAACCAGCTTGGTGAAGCAGGCCAGTTCGAAGGTGCCATCGGTGCTTGCTTCGCTGACCAAGGGCGGAGCTGACGCCGCGACCCGTAGTTTGGCGATCGAATATGCCCGCAGCGGAATCCGGGTGAACGCCGTGTCTCCGGGCGTCATCAGGACGCCGATGCATGCGCCAGAGACGTACGAGAGGCTGGCGGCCTTGCATCCACTGGGTCGGCTGGGTGAGATTTCCGATATCGTCGGAGCGGTCCTCTACCTGGAGGATGCCGCTTTCGTGACCGGAGAAACGCTTCATGTCGACGGCGGCCAGAGCGCTGGCCACTGAGCCATCAGTCAAGGGAGGTTCTTATGCCTATTGTCACCGTCCAGCTCACCCGCGAAGGCATCGAGCCTGGTGTGGATCATGTAACTGTGGAGCAGAAAGCAGCCATCTACAAGGGCGTGAGCGAGGTGCTGCTCGACGTCCTCGGGAAGCCGCTGGACTGGACCTGGGTAGTGTTTGAGGAAGTGGAGATGGAGAATTGGGGTTGGGGCGGGATGCCCGTCGCGGAATACCGCAAGTTGCTGGCCGCGAAGGGCGTTTGAGCCCTGATAGCCTTTCCTGAAAAACATGCTGGGGGTTCAGGTGGGATAGTTTCGTTTTCGACGTAAGCAGCCATGCTGTGTGACGCCGTGGAGGTGGAATGCCGTGTACGTCGCCGGCGTCGGCTAAGAGACGGATCATACAAAAGGCCAACTAAAACCCGTGTCGGCGGAGCGCTATTGAAATCTGTTCTCGCGGGCCATGGCGGATCGCGAAGACCTCGAAATAGGAGTCGCGGATGACGGAAGTACGAGTTGAGGATGAAATCTATGCAATGCCCCCGCAGCATGGCTTCACCGTCGCGCATTTTCTGACCGTCGCCGACATCGAACGCTCAGCTCGATTCTATGAGATGGTCTTCGGAGGACGCATTCTTAGCCTGGGCGATAGCAGCGGCGCGCCGGGATATATCCGCATCGCCAATACCTGGCTCATCGTCAACATCGGCGGCGGCCCCACACCTGACAAACCGTCGGTGACGCTCGGCGTTCCCCCAGATCCCGATTCACTCAGCAGCTTCATGAACATCCGCGTTGCTGATATTCATTACTGCTATCGACGTTGGCAAGGTCGGGGCGCTGAGTTCATCACGGAACCGATGGAAAAGTACGGCGAAACTCGCTGTTACATTCGCGATCCAGACGGCTACATCATCGAAGTGGGTCAGAGTAAGCCGCATGTCGTTTACGGTTAAGCCCTAGAAGGACGTATACCTTCTACTCGAGCCAGGCCTCGGTCTCCGCTAAGATGCTGAGCGGGTCATGCCGGAAATCTGGACGAGCGCCGTTCGGTAGATATGTTCGGGAGATCGCCTGGAAGGTTTCGGGCTATGCTCGCACAAGAAGTTCCATAGGTCGGCCGACATGATAGGTCGGAGACGCCGGGGATCGGTCTGCGCACAGCGAGCTTCCCGATGTCGGCCGTGCGCGTGAACAAAACCGACGTATCCCGGATGAATGGCTCGTCCGGAAAAGAGCAGAACCGCTGTCCTTCGGTGCGCAACGCGGCGAGCATTCCATCGCGCTCGCCGCGGACTAATTATCCAAGCGTGCCTAGTACGGGCTTTTGTCACTGATTTATGCTACAGGCGTGCTACTTTTTTAAAGAAATAGACCAATAAAATCAGCGCTTAGGCGAAGGCGCGCTGCGTCTCTTCGGGCGCGCCACTTTTCGCCACAAGTCGCTTGAGGCTTGCATCCCGGTACTCGGGCTTTCTCGTGAGAGAAACCCATGACGAAAGCTCGTCGCTCAGGCTCAGGTCGACGACCGCATCGCCGGCGTGCACGATATGACTGCTCGCGGCCGGGTAGTTCGCTTGGTCGTGGTGTAAAACAGCGGTTTAGAATGTTGGTGTTATTGTTGGTATCAAGCGCTACGGCGAGATATTAACTACAGGAAATCGCGAAACCAAATTGCGATAATGTGGGTTTCTCCGGGCCCACCATAACCATTGATTTTATTGAGGAAATTTGGGCTTTGCCCACGGCTTGCCCGCGCTTTGCCCACGGTTGATGCCAGCCACAAAATAGCGACCAAAGCCGCCTGCTTCGCGCTTCCTTCTCACCGAACGATCCGCAAGTTCGCCCGCCGCCTCATCTGATCGCGTTTTTCCTCACGCTGATTGATCGCTCTTGCAATGTCGACCGCTATCCGTTTCTTGTTTGCGTCACGCACGTACTCGTCAGTGACCGTCATTGAGGAATGGCCCATGGCGTCCATGATGGCGCGCGCTTGGATATTGCATTCTGCCAGGTAGGTTCCGAAGGTGCGGCGTAGTCCATGAAGCGTATAGCCATCAGGGATGCCCGCTTGCCGCGTCCAGTGTTGCATCATACCTGTCAGGCTTTTTTCCGAGAATGACTTTCCATAGGCATTCTTTAGAACGGTGCCGCCCTTCGAGCGGTCGAGCGGTTCCAAGCTGATAGCCAGCTTGTCCACCACCGGAATAAACATCTCCCTCCCGCCGTGGCGGTTGCGATTTTTCTTTTGACGAAAATCGAAGGCTTCAATCAATTCGAGCGAACCGTCGAACAGTTCGATCTCCTCGGTCACTAGTTCGTCCCATTCGAGGTCGGCGATGTCGCCGCGCCGGTTGCCAAGCCAGAAGCCGAGGGCGTAGCAGGTACGAGCGGGCGAACCAATCGGATGTCGCTCCTCGTACTTCTCGCGGATGGCGATGGGCCAAGCTGGGTTCTTGCTCGATTTTGGCACGCGCACGCGGATAGAAAGCGACGGATCATCCTGCGGCTTGATCCACTTCTCGATTTCGATTGCCACCCACAAAAGCTTCTTGACCGCGACCAGCAGGTGTTTGGCAACGGTGCGGTTTGTTTTGAAGATGCCTTCGATGATAGCTCGAAGCTTGTCGGCATCCAGGTATTCGACCGGCACGTCGCGCCATCTCAGCGCATATTTAGGGTCGACAGGCATGTTGAGGAACCGCTCTATCAAACTGCGGTTTTTGGCTTGCGTGGCCGTATCGAACTCAGCCCATTCCATTGTGGTTTCGAGCCGCCGTGCCGCTTGTCCGAAAGTGCGCGGCAGAGCGCGGCCCGGTAGGTCAATAATCTCGGCTTTGCCTGCGCAACCTTCGACTGCCCGACGGTACGCTGTCTCGAACATTTCGTCACCCGGCTGGCCGGGGAGGGTAATTTGTTGAGCATGCCGATTGGCCCGAAAGCGCCAGTACTCCTTACCATTGACGACGCGCGACGAGGCCCCAGGGTAGTCCGGGTGTTTAGCCATCAAGCCCTCCTTCCAGGTTTCTATAAGACATGCTCTCCACGCGGCTTCCCTTGGTCTACCCATCGGGTGAAAGAGCCGCGATGTGCATGGCCAGGCGAAGGAGCAATGGGTAGGGGAAACCTCGACCTTGCTCTATGCCCTCATATGTGCGCTTCGGGATGCCCAACAATTTCGCTGCGCTTTCTGCTGTGAATCCCTGTCGTGCTCGCCAAGCTTTCACTTCTCGCGAGAGTTCTTCGTTCTCGTTCACGTCACCCCGTTTGCTCACACAACGATCTTACTACGCGGACAGCGTATACGCAACCTGCGTAGTCATCTCCCGCTTGCAGGTTTTTGACCGCTTCGTTCCAAAAGGACCCGGAGACCACTTTCCTTGTCAGGCAGGGACGTAAAGGAGATGTCGAGGGTTATTCGGTCCCAGATCGCACGGGTGTTGACGAGCTTAGGCTTTGGCATGCGGCCGTCTGCGACCATCTCATCAAACAGGGTCGGGCCAACGCCAACGTATCGCGCTGCCTCCTCGCGGGAGAGGCCACGGGGAGGATAGGAAATCGCGTCAACCTTCACAGCTATCAACCCAAAATGTACAATCGGCAGAGGGGTGAAGTCTGTCCGCGAATCCACCAAGCCAGACATCCCGCGCCGCGCCAATTTGGAATGCGACCATTTCTTACGAACGCACATCGCTGTTAGGAAGATGTCCCAAAGGTAGGTTCGGAAAACGGCGGCAATGGCGTGCAAATCGGACAGGTAGGTGGCTCTGCTTCTTGTGTTGATAGCGACTTTCTCAATATTGAGGCGGCTTCGACCTGTTCGCCTCGATTTTTAGTCGCGTGCCTGAGCGCCGCGCTGTTTCTTACGAATCCCCGTAGTGCCAGGCGTACTCCAGTCCCGAAGATTGACGGCATCCGCAAAGGGCGCTGACTGCATATGGCACTTCCGTGTCCGCGGTAAATTGCGCCGAAACGATACGACTTCAACCGCTACCTCGATAGTTTGCGGGGCTACGGCCGTTGTCGATACCGGAAGGAACGGATATCCAACGCTTCTGCGACTAATGGCCGGCTGCGGGATCAATCGCGACGTCGACGAAGCTTTCGCCGCTGATCATCGCCTCAATGTCGGTACGCCAAGGTTGTGGCATGTCTAACCATTGCCGTTCGTATTTTTCGTAGAGCGGGAGAGTTCTAGCTCGGTCCTCGCCAAGCAGTGAGAGGTAGTTGCGGGTGTTGCTCACACGGTTACCGATTTCGAGCAAAAGCGGCGATTTGGGAATCGGATCATACTTGGTGCGGTCAGTGGAGACGACAGCCAGAGCGGTGGGTTTCTTGTTGCCCTTGGGTTTTGGCAAGATGGCATCGAGGATAGTGCTCGGTTCAGTAGCTTTGCCGTCCTCCTTGTCATTCCATGGTGTCGCGTTGGTGCTTCCGTGATGGCCGATCTTGAGAAAGTCGACCGGTTTGCTGAGCTCGGAACCATGTTTTTTCCAAGCGACGTTCCACGCGAAATTCTTCTTCCCTTCGACGTAACCTCCGTTCCATTCGGCATCGCCTACGAAAAGCAGCCGCCGGCCGCGCCACTCTATAAGAAGGATGACACTGGTGTTGTTGACCACCTCGCCTTCCTCTTCAGCGAAGGCAAAGGCAGTTGACATCATGCGCGATCGCAAACGGCGGAAATCGGTACCGCTGATGTTTTCCGGCGGATCAGCATCAAGCGCCGCGACTTGCGCTGGCGAGCGCAAAGCGCCGGCAGAGGCCAAAGCAAAGGTCTGCACGACATCCCCGGCATCCTTGCCGAGATAATAGTAGTCGATGTTTTCCTGCGGTCCGAGAACCTTGAACACGGCCCCGGCCAATGTCTCAGGCTTGAGCTTGGCTGCCGGCAGGCCGGCATGGACATAGAGAGGCTTGATATCGTTTTGCTTGGGTAGCGTATTGGTCAACGCAGTGACCGCCCCGTCGTTGCCGATGTTGTAGCGAGAAACGATGTCCTGCAGTTCCGGACTGAGCGAAAGGTTTCGCGAGGCGATGCTGCGCATGGCAAGCGCGACGTCATCGTGCAGTTTATGCTTAAACTTCGCTTGCGGATGTTGGCGGTTCATCGCCACGCTCATCCACAGGTTCTCAATCTTGATGTCCTTGAACCATGCGGGGTCACAGCCCTTTATATGATCCTCATGCTCGTGGCTGACCAAGAGCAGATCGAGGCGATGATTGCCGTCGATCTTGGGCAGATTTGTTTTGAGATGGTCAAGCGCGAGCCTGAGCACGTCGGCCTTTCCCCGTGTTCCGCAATCGATCAGGATATGGAAGTCGGCACCATCAGTCCGGGCCTTCGGAATCGCCACATGAATGCAGTCGCCAACGCCAACTGAGTAGGCGCGGATCAAGAGCTTATCGACCACGATCTGTCTCCCATCTCTTTGTGTTGATCCTCGGCATGGTCGCCGATGCCGATATGCGGCGCGAGGCCGAAGCGGACCGTGCCGTCAACCACATAGGAGTTCAGCGGGGCAATCGATTTCTGCAGCAGTCCCATCGCGCCGCCGGCCGGTGCGCCGCCGACGTTTCCAGCCTGGATACGGGCCGCGAGCGACGAGAGAAAGGCTTTTCGGCGTAGCGTGCCAGCGTCTGCTTCACGATCAACTTTCTTGTCTTCCGCCCGGACGGATCGCATCAGCGGCAAGATGCCGGGTTTGCGCGCCCAGGCGAGGAGATTTCCGTCAATATCGAGAGCGAGCGTCGCGCCACACAATAGATCCGTAGTCTGGCCATTGAATTGCCCGAACTCGCTTCCTTCAAGCGGCACGTCCTCACGCCAGACATATTGGAGCAGCACGTGCTTGGCTTGCCTGCGGCGACGTGTCGTGAATTTCACCGCGGTAGACAGATCGCTGACCACGAGGTCGGCCCCATAGGGGATCAGCAGTTGGCGCCGATTATCGTCGAGGAAGCGATAGGCATTGGCTCGCGAGGCGGCAATCTCGGAGGCTTCGTGGAACACCCTCATCTCGACGGGCGACAGCACGGCTGGCTCTTCTTTCAGCTCCTTGATTCTCGCTTTGCTCAAGAGTCCGCGCTCGCCAAAGGCCTTAAGCATCAGGCCGCGATAGCCGTCGGGATCCGTAGGGTTGACGATCTGCTCTGCGCGTAGAACCGCCTCGGCGTAATCGGCGAAGGTGACATCGACCGGCGGCAGCAAATCGAGTGGTTGTATGGTAAGATTTTGCATCCGGCTTGCCGTGAACCATAGCGACTGCGCCACGCTGTGTTCTCGAACATCTCGGTTGTAGCGATACACATCCCGCAAAATGTCGAACATGGCGCCGGTCATCACCTGCGACATATAGTGGTGGCTCGGGCTGTCCTTAACCTCTTTGTAGGTCAGCTTGTTGAGCGCAGTGCGCAGATAAGGCTCTTCGTCTTTGCGCCCGAACTGTTCAGCAAGGCTGGACAACGCGTTGTCCTTGTCGAGATCGCCTCCCGTTACCTCGCCGATCTGCTTGCGAAGCTTGGTGTTGCGGAACGCGATGAGGATCGCCGACAGATCGCCGATGGACTCGTGGAAAGCTGCGGTCTCGACCTGTACGGACTCGCGATAAAGCGGCCGCACCCCATCGAGAACGGCGTGGCCGAATTCATGGTTGATGATATCGGCCGAAAGGCAGGTGTGCACCCGCTCGCCATTGTAGTCGAAATAGTAGAACTGCAGGGATTTGCTGTCGCGATCATAATAGGCATTCTCGCCATAACCTGCATGCGGCACGATGATCAGACGATTGCCTTCGAAACCCCAACTGATCCGGCGGCCGAGACCCGCGCCGCTCTCGTAGAAATCGAGCGCGTTTTGCAAGGTTGCCCAAACATTGACTTGGTGAAATTGCGGCGTGTCGAGATTGTTGCGATCGAGCACGACCTTATTGACGTCGCGAAAGACGTTTTCAGTCTTATCCCATTTGGCGGACGGGTTGATTAACCCAGTGGTTCCATCATAATCGATCACAACGAAGCGGGCACTGGTTGGGCCGTCCGAGATGCCGGGCTCCCAAGGGACAGTGAAAGACTCATCGAAATTATACGCCTTGGTCGCTTCGCGGACCGCAGGATCCTGGAAATAGACGTCGAACGGGATGTTGACGGTCAGTTCGTCCAGCGTGCCACTGTCGAGGTATTGTCGAGCCGAGTAGAGATCGACGCGTCCGTCGGCCGTGATGCGTTTGAGTTTTGGGGCGGCAGCGGTTGGTGGCTTTGCGGGAGCCGGCGGCTTGGCCGCACGTTTCGCGGTCCTTCCCACAGGTTTTGCTTTTGTTGGCATTGTGGCACTCCCCCGCGCCAGCGGTATGCCTTACCCGCTAGTCTGCTTGAAAAAGACTTTAGTCGAATGGTGTCGCCATGCAAGCCCGCAAATCTTCTACTTGGACCTGCTTGCAATCAAAATTCTTTGATGTTTGCAATGACGCCGGATTCAATCTTGCAAATGTAAGTCTCTCCGGAAGCTCCATTTCGAGCGATCATGGATCAGAACGGCGATCAAGTCTTCCGCCGATTCTGGCGTTCGGTTGTTTGGGATCACCTTCCGTTTTCTTCCTGCCTATGCTCACAGCAGAGAAGGGTCAAATCGTACAACCCGATCGTTGTAGCCTCGACCTGCCGCGGCTATTAGTATGCGAATTGCGGTCGGCAAGAAATATTGCTGGCGTTGAGATTTGCGGTGGGGCAGGCGGCGATGGCAGATGAACAAAAGCTTCAGCGATTGCGCAGATTTAATGGAACTGTCCAGGCGGACAGGCCGCAATTTGACGAGAACCTTGAAACCAGCCTTAGCGGTCCAGCGGATGTGGTTATCGGCCACGCGGTCGAGCTTGAGAGCATTGTACTGCGCCGCGCGCGCCCGCTGCTGGCGATAAAAAACAATGAAGCTGTGGTCGATCGGATCGACGAAGACCTTAATGAGACTTGGGTCTCTCGGCTTGCTGTGGCACGACCAGTCCTTGAAAAGGCGATCCGAACCGTGGGTCGCATTGAACTGACCGGTTTCAGTTACGATTGGGTCGGTACCGGATGGCTTGTGGCGGAAAACATTCTCGTCACCAATCGCCACGTAGCGGAGCTTTTTGCGCAGCGTGTAGGTGAGGAGTTTTCCTTCACGGCTGGTGTTGACGGACCGATTACGGCGGAAATCGACTTCCGCCAGGAATTCGACGATCAGGACTCGCTGCTCTTCAAGCTGCGCAGAGTCCTGCATATCGAGAGTCGACCGGGACCTGATGTCGCGTTTCTGGAAATCGAGACACATTCGGGCGACGCCCGCCTGGCAACGCCTATCGAACTTGCGACCACCATCGTTCCGAACCAGGCCGTTGCCACCATAGGCTATCTGACGTTCGACAGCCGGTCCAAGGACTCCCAGTGGATGGGACAGATCTACGGCAATCTTCATGACAAGAAGACGCTCGCCCCCGGTTTTTTGACGCGGCTGGAGGACATGCAGCTGTGCCACGATTGCATTGTACCAGGATCGAATTCCGGTGCGCTTGTCGTCGACCTCGATAGTGGACAAGCCGTTGGCCTGCATGCCAGCGGCGGCTTTCTTATGCCGAGCTATGCAGTGCGCTCTGATATCATTCAAAGGATGCTGGCGGACGTACGCGCCCGTACGCAAGTTTCGGGAAAATCGATCAGAACACTCAAGATCCTCAGCATGGAGCTTGAAAACATCAGGTGTTTTGACTCGATCACGATCGACTTTTCAGAAGATGGCAAACCACGGCCGTGGACTATGCTGCTTGGCGACAATGGTCTCGGCAAAACGACAATCCTGCGCAGCATCGCAATGGCGCTTTGCGACCAGACCGGCGCCAGCGGCCTTATGGGAAGGATGTCGGGTGAGTTGCTTCGGCAGGGTATGACGGAAGGCCGCATTCGCGTGCAGCTTCTCTCATCCGATCCCGCCGACCCGGAGATCTGGGCCGAGACAAAACTTACGCGGAATTCGGATCAGCGCGTCGACTTAAGTCAAACCATGTCGCCTTTCTTCCCGCGCGAGGCTCTGTTCGTTTGTGCCTATGGCGCTCTTCGCAACGGCTTCGGCAGCGAATCCTATTCTGGCTATGCGATTACTGACGCCGTAATGAGCCTGTTCGACCCGAAGGCGCTGCTGCAAAATCCCGAACTCGCGCTCCGCCGTTTGATGAGCGCTGGAGCGGATATGGAGAGAATCTGCCGCCAGATCGAGAAGGTATTGCGGCTTCCACCAAACAGCACCGAGTTCGGCCAATCCGGCCTCTCGATAAAGGGGAACTGGGGGCCCTTCGTGCCAGTAGGCGCAATCGGCGATGGCTATCTTGCGACGCTCGCATGGCTCTCCGATCTCTTGGGCTGGACGTTCCTCTACAACCCAGATCTCATCAAGGGACAGGTTTCGGGCGTCGTCGTAATCGATGAAATTGAAAAGCACCTTCACCCGCGCTGGCAGCGCGAGATCGTGCTCGAGCTCAGCCGGCAGTTTCCGCAAGTCCAGTTCATCGCGTCGTCCCACTCCCCGCTCTGCGCGGGTGGCCTGTCGGACCTCGAAGAGGGTCATGCGGCAATGTATCGCTTC
This sequence comes from Mesorhizobium sp. M0292, assembly GCF_040321695.1. Taxonomy (NCBI): domain Bacteria; kingdom Pseudomonadati; phylum Pseudomonadota; class Alphaproteobacteria; order Hyphomicrobiales; family Phyllobacteriaceae; genus Mesorhizobium; species Mesorhizobium sp. M0292. Next base: position 104,435 of record NZ_JAMYSB010000019.1, on the reverse strand, counting down.
GAGCAGACGTCAAACACTGTGCTGGCAGAGAAACTCGAGCCATATCGCGGATGGACTTACGATCAGATCATGACATCGAGCGCATTCGGTCTGAAGTCAGCTCGCGATCTGACCACTCAAAGAATAGTTGAGGAACTCAACGATGCCCGCGTGAGCGGCAACGAGACGGACATAAAGGTCAAGGAGGAGGCTCTGGAATCCCGGTCTGTTATGGCCGCAGACGATCAAAGGGACGCAGCTTTGCAGACGAAGCTTAGACGAGACATCGAGGAGCTGCAGCGGCGTGTGGACGCACAGAAAGACGAAAGTCCAACGTCATGATCCGTATTGACCGCCCTGCCGATGCTCCAATTGCGCTCATAAGTCCGAACGTCGTTGACGCAAAGGCGGCGATCAAGGAGATCGCTGCAAAACGCAAACCGCTGTCAAAGGAGTTTCCCTCCTTGTGGGGAAACAAGACCGTGCGCCAGGCGCTCTGGACGATGCAAAGGAAAAAGTGCGGTTATTGCGAGAGGCGTCGTGATGTAAACCGCGAATCGGACATAGATCATTTCCGGCCGAAGGCCGAGGTCACATTGGCTCCGGCCCATGACGGCTATTGGTGGCTGGCCTATGACTGGAATAATCTTCTGTTTTGCTGCCGGCACTGCAACCAGGTCTACAAGCTCAACCATTTCCCAGTGGCAACGGAAGCCAATCGCGTTAGCAGTGAGGATAAGCCATTAGCCGACGAACCGGCTTACCTCATTGATCCTTGCAGCACCGCGGATGATCCAGAAGACCTCCTCGCTTATTATGTGAAAGAATCCCTGAAGCTTGTCTACGTAGTTGCTTGCCCTGATAGCCCTTGGAACAAGATACGAGCTGAAAAGACCATCGAGATCCTCGGTTTGAACCGGACTGAGCTTCTGGAAGAACGCGGCAAGTGTCTCACTACCCTCAGATTGCTTGTTACAAAGATGCATGCGGCTCACCAAATTATGGCCTTGGACAAAGAAAAGGAGGCTGCGGACGAGATCCGGGACGAAACAAGTTCCACTCAGCCCTTTGCTGGTTTTCGGCGGGCGTTCTTTCGCATGAATGGGTTAGGTGATTGCGTCAGTAGAAATTAGTTCTTGCCGCAGTCTGCACTTCTCCACGGAGAAGCAGTTTCCGAGGTGAAAAAACGTCTACTCCATGAAATATTCTTGTAGATTCTGATGCCTTGCTCATGAGATGGTATTGAGCGGCGAAGATCTTGCCGCGGAGCTTGCCCGGCAAGCATCCGGTTGGCCGTCCCTTGATGCGCGAGCCAACCATCAATCGGGGGGCACTAAACATGATTAGGTATTTGGCGGCAGCGCTAGACCAGACGGCACCGCGACTCGCTTGTGCGAGCGGCAAGATCAGAAGCAGGAAATTGTATTCGCAGCGCAAGGTTTGCAGATCGGGTCCCAGATTGTCGGTCGGCTGGCGGCCGCTCTGTCGCCTGGGGGGACTCGGCCTTTTTGCGATCGCACTTGCGGCTGCAACTCCGCAGGCCGCGTTCGCGCAGACGAGTGCAGCTCAACCTGACTACTCGACCATTGGCGCCTTGCTGCTGGGATTTTTTGGGGTGGTCGTTTTGTTCGAGTCGGGCTTTCAGCTGCTTTTTCAATGGCGGCTTTTTCGAGAGTTCCTTCCCGTCGCCGGATGGCGAACGCCGATCATGTACATCGTGAGTGCGCTTCTAACCTACAGGTTTCCTACGCTTGACGTCTTTAATCGCGCCATATCTGCATTCGCCGGAGTGACAACTGCGGCTCCGACCGGCTCGAGTCTGACATTCTTGATCAGTGCAGCCATCCTGGCCGGTGGAAGTGCTGGGATGATGCGCATCTTCGAACGACTTGGCATTCGCTCCGCTCCGACCGAGCCCGTCCCGCTTGCAATCGATCAGACCAAAGCATGGCTCTCAGTGCGGGTTAGCGGTGCGTTGAAAGACCCTAAAACCGTCGTAGTGAAAATAGAACAGGCGCCGAATGGCACCGCTATCGAGCACGCGGGTATTGCTGGCACCTTGCGCAAAGAGAAGATTGTAGAGCGCTTCGTGCGCGTCATGGGGCGAGATTTGTCCCGGTTTCCGCCGTCCGGCGGATATCTTGTGGAGGCTGGCAAGCCCTACAAGATCACGGTGGAGTACCCGGATCAGGTTCCGGCTGGAGGAAATGCATCGACGGAACGTCTTGACGTCTTCTCGCAGAAGGTGATTGCCGGCAACCAGCCGCCAGTGATCTCCTTTGCGTCGAGGGCTATCGTTGACCTGACAGTCGAGCTTCCACCGACTCCATGACTGCTGGGCAGCAGGTTGGATCGGAACTGGCTCCGATGTTTGATGCAGTTGATCGTCGCAGGGCCACCTATGGCATGATCAAGGCAAAGTTCGCTATTGACCCGCCGCAGTGAACGCAAGCTGCCTTGGACTGAATGTCGCCAGCGCACAGACTGCAGCGGGGCAAGTAACTTTGTTTGAACCGAGGTGCCGTGGCCTCATCGCCACTCGATTGGCTGTGAAATGCCGAGTATCTGCCCGGCGGCATCGGCTGGATTAAGGTCGTCGGGTGTCAGAAGCGACTGGCTGAACAGATCACTGAGCCGTCGAGTCGTCGCGTTGGCAAACCCACCGAGTTCGCGAGAACGGGGGACCAGCATCCGCAGGAAACGCAGCCTGCCGCCATTGCCGCGCTGGATCGGCTTGACCTCGTCCCCCCACCATGCTTCCGCAGTCTTGTCGGAGGGAAGCGCTATGACAAACGGTGAATTGCCCGTGCCGCGCAACGGCCGGTTTTCGGTGTCAGTGAGGTGAACCACGCCAACCGGTCGTTCACGAAGTCGAGCAAAGGCATCAGTGACGTAGCGCGTGACGACCGCCAGGAGGATTTGGTCGACCTGCGCATCGACATCCGTGCTCAGGCTTGTCGCCAGCGAGCGGATAGGGGGCGGACTCTTATCGGCCGGGGCCGACGCCAGGCTCAATGCGAGGCCTGTCATACCTGTGTTGTCGATCACCGGTTTCGCCAAAAGTTCGCCAATCGAGATGTGGCGCGTCTGCTCGTCTTGGCCGAGCGTTGCGGCGAGTACCGACATGGACTCGGCAAATTGGCACCATACAGACGGGGTGAATGAAGAGAGGCGCACCGGCTTGAGCACCGCCTCTGGTTTGCCGCTGCGAACAGTGCTGCGGATGTTCGTCGCAACGGTCGCATTGCCGTCAAGCGGCTGAGTTCCACTGAGCGGTACACAGTTGACCGCCAGCCAGCGATCGCGGTCGAGCCGCTCGAGCACATCCGTGCCGGCGTGTGTATCGCCAATTCGCACTTTGATCGCCACATCTCCTTGCGGCGTCCATGTGTCGACCCCCTCCGGCCGTTCGCGGCCAGATACCACCAACCGCAGTGCCGCGGTCTCTTGCGGTGAGATTGCAACACTGGTCGTCCCGGCCTCGCCGAGCCAGGTCCTGGCAGCGATGGTCAAATTGCCCTGCTGGCGGGAGACCGCAATGGTGACGGTAGGATCGACAGCGACCGCGGAGCCAGCTGGCGCCTGGAAACTGCCCAGCGATAGAGCAAACTCTGCCTCATCACCGTCCCTGAGAGCCGCGACCTCGACCAGCAGTCCCTCGTAATCGATCGGTGTCCCGCCATCTGCGGCTGGAAACCGGTGCCCGGCCAGCGGAACGTTGACATCTGCCGGCGAGACAGGGATGGCCTTGTAGCCGCTCAGGGCTTCGGGTGCCTCAAGGCGGCGGAAGCGCAGCTTGATCATCGACCAGGGCTGATAGTCCTGCGCCACCGGGGAGATCAGCAATCCGGCATGGTCAAAGCGCCCCGCTTCGGTCTCGGCATCGAAGGTATAGCCCAGCGGGCCATCGGTTCTGAGCAAGATCGGGCTGCCGTCATGCGCGCCACCGGTGCGGATCGGGTCAGGCCCGAATTCCTGCCAATGCTTCAGCGTATCCGTCGGTGATGCGATATGGCCGGCCAGAAGATGCTCCAGGTCGCGGATTGCATCGGCGTGCTTGTTCGGATCCTCATCCTTAAGTCTTTTCAGTTCTGCCTGCTGCTCAACCACCGTGAAGGGGTGGCGCGCCACATCGACCGCCACGTCTATTCCATCCGCCAGGTTGAAGTTGGCGTAAACGCGCTCGTTAAACAGCGCCAGCAGCGGCGGCGTCGCGCCGCCGGCCATCAGCGGTTCGGTGAGTGGCAGCACCAGCGCGAGACCGGGGCGCGCAATGGTTCGGGCGCTTGGCCGGTCGGGCAGCGCCTGAACGACCCACGCTGCTGCGCCATTCGGATCAAGATGGGCGAGCTTTTCCGGCGACAGGGTGCGCGGGAAAAGCGGTGCATAGCGACTGGTCAACGAGAAGCCGAAACGCCACAGATTGAGCCCGGCTCGCCAATCGAGCGACTTCGTGAAGACGGCGGTCGACGGGGGCGTGGGCAAAGACTCGCTCAGATTGCCTCGCCCGCCATAGATGTGGGCCTTCTCCAGCCGACGCACGATGATATCACCGACATCCTCGTCGCGTCGCCCTGTGAATGCCGTCTCCGCAAGCGCCCGGGTCCAGGCGCCGTTGAGCAGCGAATTGGACGCGGGCATGGCGGCGACCTCAGCCTGCGGATGTCCACGCCAGCTCCAGCGTTGGGAATAGAGCGATGCCGTCGCGGCATAGCGCGTCATGCGATAGCGTTCTTCCTTCTGGGCGGTTGGATCGGCAAGGCCGAGCGGAAGGTAGATTCGCGCCGTGTCTTCGCGTTGGGTGGGCGGACGGTCCACGATGATCAGTCGTGAATCAATCGACCAGCCGGACTTTTCATAGACCGCCGGCAAATCGGTCGTGGCCACCTCGATGGTCACGACGTTCGGCGAGGCCAGGAGATAGTCGGAGCCGCCAATGTTGACCTTGCGCAGCGTGGCGCGGACAGGATCGGAAAGCCGCTCAAGAGTTTGGAACGGCGAGAAATCCTGCTTGCCACCGGCAACCACCGCATAGCTACGCAACTCATAGATGCGTCCCGGCCGCAGCACGGCCTTCACCCCGTTTTGCGAGGACACGAGTTTCGCAGAATCTCCATAGCCGAACTCGACTTGCGCCAGCCGCCCGTCGCCGGACGTCACGCTGCCCATGTCCGGCGCGAAGACGCCGTCGCCGGTGATGGGCGACGTTACCCCCATGCCGATCGCCTGCTGGCGCGGGAAGACTTCGACGAGTTCGAAGCAGAACGCCGTGACAGCGGGATCCTCAAAGCTCACCTCTGGCCGCGTCCTGGTTTGTTCGGGCTCTCTTGTCGACAGCGCGTAGGCTTTGTTAAGCGCCTTATAGACTGCGTTCTTGTGTTTTTCCGGGCCACCTGTGGTCTCGATCAGGGCCGGATTGATCCAGCGCTCAAAGGAACCGAACTCAATCCCTGGCCGCCGTAAGGTCACCGCGGCAGGCACGGTTTTCTTGATGGCGTGATTGATTTGGTCGAAAAGCGTTATGACCCGGGACCGATGGCTTGCCTCGGGCGCGACCAGCGGCTTGCCCTTGACGAGAGAATCGACCAGCACAAGATCGTCGTTCTTGCCTCGCTGAATCTCGACAACCACCGGGAGTTCGAATTGCGCGGCGGCACCCGATTTCGGGACTGCTACCTCCAGGAACATGTCATGCCAATCGCCCCATTTCGAAGACGCAGATGTCACATCGAAGCGCCCTTCATCTTCGGCGAGGGCGGGCACTTCCTGCTGTCGTTCGGTGCGGCTGATGATTTGGGTGCCGTCACTATCGATGAGCAGAGATAAACGAAAGTCGTTGACGACATTGTTGAACTTGTCTTGCCATAGTGGCTCGGGCGACATGCTGTCGCCTTTGGTCCCCCAAAGGATCACGTCGAGTTCGGCGACGGCGGTTCGTTTGCTGTCATAGGTCGTGCCTGGTTTGCACACATCGCCCAAAAACACCCGGAAACCGGTCACTTCGCCCTCGACCGGTCTTTGCCACGAGATTATGCCGCGCTGGCCTGAGACATCGCGGAAAAACATCGCGGACTGGCCTGGCTCCAACGTTATGGGCGGCGGCCGGATTGGCAGTTCGGCAGCAAGCGGCGGAACGTTCTGGGGCACCGGGGGAAGCGCCGGCTTGCCCGGCGTCTCAACGAACCGCGGGGCGCCGATCGGGCGGCTACGCAAATATGTCTTGGATCGGGCGTCGCCGACCGCACCCGTGAGCGTGTCGCTGATACGCTTTCCCGGCGCTTCGCGGCGAATAAGCGGGTTGGCCGGGTCCGCGCGCAGCCATAGCGGCAACACGCCGCCGTGCCCGATCAAGTAAGGCAGGATCCAGAAGGAATAGCCGAACGACAATGCCGGCAGCGTGTAGCCCGCCTTGGCCGATGGCGGCTCCAGTCGCTCCGGACGGCGTGGGCGGGTGGCCTGGTCGTGCGCGTCATTCTGCAATGTATCCGACAGCAGACCCGTTGCGAGCCATCGATTGTTGTACGACAGCAGGCTCTGGCGAACGCCGCCGCCTTGCCCGACTTGGATCGCCACGGGGTCGACAAGTCCAACCGATTTTGGCGTGTCGGGCTGCTTCGGCGCCACCGCAAGCAGTTCGGCCGTGTTGAGCGTCCACCATTCCTGGGGCGCGTTGCCTTGGCTTGGACGTGCCGTGGTGCGGCCAAGCAGTGCGCCATAGCCGGCAAGTCGCCCCCAAGCATCGTCAGTTCCGAAATCCTGGAACTGGTCGATGCGGACCACCAGCGGGGGCGCATCCATGGTGATGCGCTCAAGCGTGGCCGTCGGCACGGCCATGGCAGCGAGCTTTATGGCATCATCACGCGCGCTGCTGATCACCTTCGTCATCAGAAGGGTAAGCCAGGCTGGATTGGCGACCGTTGCCGACAGCTGTGTAAAGAGTGGTTGCACGAGCCCGGCGACGCCATCGCGAATAGCCTGAGCGAAGCCTTCGGTCGAGGGGGGCCAGGTCTCATTCGCCCAATCCTGCCGGCCGGCGAGGATACCTGGGAGGTAGGGGCCCGCGAAAGCGAGCGACAGGTCCGTGCGCACACCCTGCGCGGTCAGCGCGTCAGCGAACCGCTGTGCATAGGCGGGCTCGCCAGGATGCGGCTGGAAGTCGCTGACAGCGCCGGCCACCGCTTCAAGTGTGATCGAGAATGGCGCGCGCGCCAGGTCCGGCGCCAACACGTTAAGGGATTGCCCGGTCGCGTCAAAGCTCACCACAAGGCTCGACCGATCAGATGACAAGGCAAGAGCGAAGATCAATGCGATATTGCCCTGCGCAGCCACATCGATCGGCGCGCCGCCATTCGCGCTTACAGTGACCAAGGCATCAGCGGTGCGCTCAAACCGCAATTTGGTGGCGCCAAGTGACAGCTGAGCCGTGTCCCCTATTCCTGAAAGCTCCAGATTGAAGCGAGGGCCAGGCGCGCTCAGCATGCCGGCATCCAGCACTGCCTCGGACGTCGTGACGATCGGCATCGTTGGCCCGACCGTTGGCGCGCTCACCAACTGGGCGATAAGCTGACGCGGTGCGCCTGCCGCCACCGGGCGTGAAACGTAGGGAGCATCGCCGAGCGGCGCCAGCCAATGGCCCCGTACGAATTCCAGAAGACCGGCCTCCGTGTCCACGGCCGATTGTTCCTTAGGAGCTCGCGCGATTTCCTCGGGCGTCATCCCGACTGTGGCGCCGAGGCGCGCGTAAGACATAAGTGGCGCTCGAACGGGATTGGGGACCACGCCGTTGGCGCTTTCATCGCGGTCCAGCATGCGAAGGAATATCTGACCAGCGCTTTGGGCGGCCGCAGTGCGCCAGCCATCCGCCCCGCGCTCCCGGGCCAATGTGCCGAACCGCGAAAGCGCTACAGCTGGTACGGCGTCCGACGCCCGCGACATTGGCCGAAACACGTTCATAGTCATGGCTTCGAGAAGCGTCATCACCGCCGAAGGCTTGCCGTCCGCCACAACTGCCAGATCCGCTCTGAGTTGCGCAAATGTGTCTTGATCACCGGCATCCTGGCTGGCGCGAAGACCCTCCACGACACCATCGAGCGCACTGATGAGGCGTGCCGCCGGATCGATTGCCTCGGCAAGCCGCGCCGGCAGATGCGCGGCATAGTCCTCGTCACCGGTTTCGGAATCATGTGCGCTGCGCCCGATCGAGAGCTTGGACAAATCGACAAGCCGCGCCGCACCGGCGGTCCGCGTCATCTCCGACATTACCAGGCTGGCACGCAGCTGGAACTGCACTGAAGTGGCCCAACTCGATGCATCGACAGGTGCTGCATCGGCGGTTATCACTCCCGTCGGGTCAATGTCGACAAAGGCGACATTGTCGACATCGAAGCTGCCCCCACCCGGGAGAAGGAAGCGCGGGATGGCAATCACGCGGACAGCGGACAGATCCTCGGCCACCGACAGCACGGTGAACACGCGCAGGCCGGCTGGCACCGGGTGTGGCGATCCGGTGAGGCTCTCAACCATGCCGAACACGGTGCGGTGCTCGATCAGCTGATCGCCCGGCGGCAGACAGATTGCGGCTTCCGCACCTTCGTCGACAATGAGCCCGAGCGTCTGCTCGAGGGCGGAAGCGAAGTCTCCATTGAGCCCGGGATCCAAGTTCACAGGAGCAGGTAGCTTGGCCGTGATCTCGATCGGCGCGCCGCCATCCAGCCGAAACAGCCGCCATGCTTCGGCGTCGTGCGGGTTCCATTTGGGCTGCAAGTTCGGGGCCGCGGGCAGCCAGTGCCACGGGCAAAGATCCGGCAGCAGTTCCTGCGGAGTAACCGCCAAGACGTCGCCTACCGGGAGGTCGACCAGCGCTGAAACCCGCAAGCCAATCTGGGTAGTCGTGGTGCCATCCTTGTTCGCCAGCAGTGGCAACAAGTCGGCTTGCACCCGCACGATCAGTTTTGCAGCCATTGTGCCCCCCTAGGCATACGCCCCGGCATAGTCGTCGCTGCCGGCCTTCTCGCTTTTCTTGCCGATGAAGGTGTATTCGACGCCTTGGTTGACCCTGAGCGTGTAGAACATGCTGATCTTGAAGCTCAGGCGTAGCGTGCCGCGCCCGATCATCCGAGCACCGTCATAAGAAACCTCGAGCAGCAGCATGATGTTGGCGGTCACCAGTCCCGCTATGTCGACATTACCGCGCGCCAGGATGAAAACAGTGACCACGGTCGAGTTGCCGCCCTGCTCGGTGGTCCAGGTGATGGCGATGGAGCAGCCTATCTGCAGCCAGACCCCGCCCGAAACAACGCCGAAGTTGAATCCGAGTCCAACACCGGCGACAATGCCCACATCGAGCGTGTAGCTCAAAACCGCCTTGGGTCGCGATGTCGGCCGGAATGACATGCGCTGCGTCAGGTAGCCGCCGCCATTGAGAATCCAGACGCTGAGTGTAAACGGCGCGATGCGCTGCGCCACCGAGACCTCGCACATAATTTCGAACTCTGGAATTGCGGCAACGCCAAACATCACATGCAGCGAAAGGCTGGTGATGGCAAAGGCACCCAGCGTCAGATCGGGCAACGCCAGATCAAGCGTCGCTGCGACACCCGCCGGAACACTTCCGCGCATCAAGGGCTCGACGACAAGGCCTTCTCCCTTGCCGGACACGGCAAGGAAATTGGTGAGGAAGTCGAGTGCGTCGGCCAGCTCAACCCGCTCCGGTGCGATCTTGAAATCGAGCTTGCCGCTCTCATCGAAAAACAGACCGGTCCGCCTGAAGGTGATGATGTCCTGCCCGCCGCAGACCACACGCCAGTCGCCAGTGATGTTGCCGGTGATGCGCTGCGTCGACCCTTCGAGCCCGGCGGTCATGCTGGATTCGGCAAAGAACAGCGCCTTGTCCACGGCCAGGGTCACCGGTCCGAACGTGATGATGTCGACCGCTTCAGTAAACGGCACGTCGATGACCGCCTTCATCCAAAGACGACGCTCAGCCTTATCGAAGCCTTGCGTGATCTTGACGGCCTCAAGATCGTCGAGATCCGGAAAGCCGGCTCGGGTCAGCAGCCCGCGCAGGTCGAGCCCACCAATATTGGGGATCAACTTGGCGACGGAGAGGTCCTTAAGGGCGTCGGGGACCATGTTCTCGGCAAGCCTGCCAGTAGGCAGGCGAAAGCCCATGCCAGGGATCAGGTCGCCAATCGCCTTGCCCGCTTGGTCGACGGCCGCGAGCGTGTCGGAGACCCGGTTGACCAGCGACACCGCGGGCGTGATGTCGATGATCTTGTCGACTTCCTTGAGCACATAGGCGACCTGGGGTCTGTTGAGCCCCAGCCGGTCGTTCTTGGGCGGGTCACCGACAGCCCGGATCAGTCTAAGAACGTCTGAGCCCTCTTGCGCCAGGCGGACCGCCTGGTCGGCAAGAGCCAAGGGATCGCTGCCGAGCGCCTCGGCCACCGAACTCTGGATGCTGCCGAGCAGTTGACGGCCACGCTCCTCGATCTGGCGCGTGGCCTGCGCCGCGCTCGCGTAGATTTCGGCCTTCACTTGCTCCAGATAGCGCTCACCGCCCTGCGCGATACGATCGACAGCGGCTTCAGCCGCGTCCTGAATCTGCCTGGCGATTGCCTCGGGCTGGTCGAGGCCGAATGCCGCAAGGACGGCACCGGAAAGATCGGTCCTCAGCACCGATCGCAGCAAGTCCTCGATGGCATTGGCAGCGGCAAACAACTGGTCGACCGCCGCGGTGATCTTTGCTCTGGCCGCCGCTTCGAACTGATCGATTACGGTACGCGCAACCTTGTCTGCCGCAAGCACGGCATCCTCGAGCGTCTTGGTGGCATGGACGATGCCCGCCGACAGGTCCTTGAGGGCGTCAATGGCATCCTTCGCCCAACTAGTGAAATCGTCTCCCTCGACCTGCTGCGACAGGGCAACGACAGCCCTGACGATGAACTCCATCAACGTTTCATCGGTGAGCTGCTCGGCGAGCTCATCGACCGCCTGGTCTAGCGTCAAGACCGTCTGCTGCACAACCTGGTCCGCCTGCGCCTGCAGCGCGGCCAGCGGTCCGCTAGCGTCTGCCACCCCGTCGACCAGCGTTTCAAGCGTCGAGCGTAGGGTGGCTGCGAAATCTATGATACGTTTCAGCCCGCCTCTTACGACACCATCAACCGGCCCGATCTGGTCGCCGACATTCAGGCGCATCAACGTCGTGGTGGCAAGATCGGCCCCGGATTCGATGGCGCTGCAAATCGTGATCAAGGCTCGCAGAGACGTGGAGTTGCTTCCGGTGTCGATCTTGCCGCGCACCGAAGCAACCGCCTTGGCGAATGGATCGAGAGCAGCCTTTGTCTTGACCGCCGCAGTCATCACAGCATCGTCGATCGTGCCCGCGGCGGCATTCAGCGCTGTTAGAAGCTCGTCCAGCGCAGTGCTCACCAGGATGAGATACTTGCCGATCTCCGCACCCTGGGCACGGATCTCGCCGCCGGCCGCGACGACGACCTTCGCGATGTCGAACGTCGCACGCTCGGCCAGCCCCTTGAGGTCGGCCTTGACGTCGTCGGCGACATCCCAAAGCCGCTCTCGCACGTCGCGCAGCGTGTCGACCAACTCGATGCGTTGATCTTCCGGCAGTTCATAGTAATCGATCGAACCCGGCATATTCAGCGCTTCGATCAGGGCCTGTGCCCCGGAAGCGAATCCACCAGCCGCGCGTAGCGGGCGCTGAACGCCGTCTAGCGCTTCGTCCAGCAAGGCCCTTGCCGCGTTGGCCAGCCGCGACACTTCGGCGGTGGCATCGCTGGTCAGGCGGCTGCGCAGCGTGCCGTTGTCCATCGGAACCGCACCACCGAGTTTCGCCGCGACAGGGGGCACCTTTTCAAAGGCGATCCCGAGCGGCTTCTGGAGCGCAGCACGAATAGCAGCCTTGATGGTATCCTTGGCTGTGACGGTGCCGGATCGGTTGAGCTTGGGGTCCAGACGTTCAAGCACGCCCAAGGCGCGGCCGATGGCGCCGTCGATCTCGGCGCGCGTGTTGGCCGCAAACATGCTCAGGTCCACCAGAGCCGCGCGCGATATGGCGGCGCTGGTGCCGCTCGCAGGGCTCGATCGTGCGATGGTGACGTTGTGCATCATTGCGCTTGGGCCATCGCCAGCGCGCCCATGCATTAGAGCCACCGTTTCCTCGGTCAGCTTGAGCTTCAGCGTAAGCCGCTCATAGCCGGGCACGTGTGCCGGTTCGGGCGCCAGCATGGCGTCGGTCAGCTGCTCGCTGTTCGGTTTCAGTTGACCTGCGACTGGCACCGGTAGGTCGACGAAATCGACATCGCGTACCGCACGCCACGCATCTGTATTGTCGCCGCGTTCTCCCGCCAGCGTCGAGGTGTAGAAAACCAACTTCTGTGGCTCATCGATCTCGATCGCGGCCTCGCCGCCGTCAGCCGCTGCGAACAGGCAGCGGATCTGTGGCTTGGGGTAGACCAGCGATGGATCGTCGGGATTGTCCAGCGCGCCTGTGAGCTTGCTAGCTGCCGGCTCCGCGAATGCCGTGTTCCACAGCGGGACCGCCCAACCTTCGCGTCGTACATCGCCGCCCCAGCGGCTGTCGACAGGGATACGCTTTGACTTGAACTCGACACCGGTGAGAAATCCCGCTGCCGATATTGAGGTGCCATTCTCGGGGTAGCGCCGGGTCGGCTGAAGGAGCTCGACATATTCTTCCACCTTGCGCAGCACAGGCCGGCCCAGATGATCGTCCTGCTGCGCACCAATCGGAGGGCGATTGTAGAACTGGCGCGGCGGCACAACGGTGCGCTCGTAAATGATGACGTGCTTGGCCCGATGCCACAGCGCGCCGATGCGGCCGATGCGCTCAAGCTTGTAGCGCTGGAGCCGCCCCATCGTGACTTCGGTATCGATCACCGACTTGTCTTCTGCAAACAGCGCCCGTTGCCCGGCCCATGCGCCAAGTGCCGAGAGGTGGACGTCCTCGATGCGGCCCGATTCGCTGAGTGGCTCCCGATAGACCTCGCTGAGGATGTTGGCGCTTTCAAACGCCCAGGGTACGCCGCCCGAAAACGAGTCACGATCATCGCGCGACACAGTGAAAGTGCCGTCGATAATAGTGCGCTGCGACGGTGACAATGGCAGGTCCGCCGGGATATCGCCGGGTATCGGCCAGCGGAAGGGCGTCGCCGGTCCGCCATCGGTAAGCGAGCCATCGGCATTGCGACGCCGGTGCCGCAGCCCGAACGAAAGACCTCGTTCTATCCGAAGAGGTTGATCGGGTGCGCCAGCCCAGAGCTTTTCAACGGACAGTCTCCGCTTTTCCGCGCCGATCACCGCGTTGGCCAAGGCGATGTGCTGTCCCTTCGGGCTCTGGGGAGCCGCCGCGTCAGGATATTTCTGCGGTGGTACGCCGATCGTCGCCCCGATCTCGGTTATCCAGATGTCAGTCTGGGGCACCAGCCTTGTGGTGAGGCCATAGACGAGTTCAGCCCGAAGCTGGCGCAGGCGCGCGCCGGGCGACCGTTGGCCGGGGAAGCCAAGAATGCGCCGCAGGTTCCAGCCCGGTTCATGATAACCGGTATCGGCATAGGTGGGATCGATCTCGACGACCGTCGGGGCTCCGAACCGTACCGCTGCCGGCTTGCCCGGCGAAATATCGGGCGGCCTCGTAGCGTCGTCGGCCCGGTTCTTCTCCATCGCCTCGCCAATGACCTGCGGTGGCAGCAGCAACTCGACGCGCTCATTCTCATCCCTGACCCGCCAGGACAGCCCACCCTCGCCTCCGGCATTCCAGACCGCGACCTCATTGGCTTCGTCGCTCGACGCGGCGCGCGGTTCGATGTAGCGAACGCCAGCAACCCTGAATGGCTCCGGATCGATCACCAGGACCATCCCGGTCGCTGAGGATGTCCGGTCATCGTTGACGCTGCGCAGCTTGAGCCGGACCTCGTGGTCGCGCCCGCGCCCGGCCGTCTCGCGCACCACCAGTTCGTAGCGGCTCACCGCCGGATCAGTGGCAGGAAACAGCAGTGGATCGCTTGCGTTGGGCCTGAGGTCATCGGCCAGCAGCTGGCGTGTCGGATCCCGGGTTGCCGTCCTCGTCGCCCCGCTCGGCGCGTCTTGTCCTCCAGGCTGCAAGCCGTAGACCGGCAAGGTCAGCGCAAGCTCCACGCCATGCGCCAGTCGCGTGCCTGAACCGTTATACTGACGGATCAGGCACATCTGGTCGCGCATCTGCTGCGGGTCGCCTGGCCGTTCAGCCCGGAGGTTCAGTCGGAAGGCCCCTATCACCACATCCAGATTGTTTGGCATCGCTTCGACGTACAGGCCGAAGCGTACGCTCTCGTCGACGTCGCCAAAATTGTCGCGTGCGGTGACAGCTGGCTGGTATGATGGCCAGAGGGTACAGGGGACGTCTTCGGTGCTGTCGAAGGTCGCCCGGCCAGGCGCCAGGATTGCCAGCCGGATCGATCTCCCCAAGACCGCGCCGTCGCTCGACACGATGCCGCGAAACGTCGCCGCCGCCGTCACGTGCAAATTGCCGATGGCCGTCTTGGGTGGGTTCCAGTAGTCGTCCTGCATCCTTGGCTCGACGACGTTCCAGAGCACAGTTCGGCGCGGATCGGCTGGGTTCTTGCCGGTGGCCGGCCGGATCAGGCGGCGCCAGGCGCGGTTCTCAACCAACTGCCCGACTATATGCCAAGGGAGTGCCGCCCCGGCCACCGCAAAATCTGACAGCTGTGGCAGCACACTGATCTGGGAGCCATCGGCAATTCGGCGCAGCGAATTTTCGACCGCAATTCCGGTGGTCTCCAGGCCCACCATCAGGGCTTGGGCCAGCGCTGTCGAGTTGGCCTTCGCCTCCAGGCGCGCGGCGACGATCCACCGTACCGGCTTGCCGGGGGCCAGATTGGCCGAAACATCCTGCAGCCGCTGTTCCTGCGAAAAGATAGGGATTTTGAGCGAGGTGGCTATAGTGGTGGCATCAGGCGCCAGATCGGTTAGCAGGGCTTTGACGGCGCCGCGGAAACTATCCGATCCACCGTCGATGAACGGATCGTACTGACATTCGAGGCGAAGGATTATCCGCCTCGCAATATTTGTCCCGGCCCGATATTCGGCGACCCTGAATCCCCACCACCGGCGAACTGTGATTGCTGCGCTAGGCTGTTTAAGCCCATTGTCCGCCCAGAGCGGGATGACGTTCATCGTGCCTTGTTGTGTCGTGTAGCCCAGTTCGGACAGCCGCTTGTCGTTTGCATCGAGGGAAGGGCGGCTATCACCAGAATCAAAGGAACTCGTGGTGATGGACAGCGACAGCTTGTCAAACAGTGCATCCCGTTCCGCCTTCGGCGCCGGCACGGAGCCCGAAGAAGAGGCTTTGTCCCAGAGCGAGCGCGGTTTTGTTTTCTGCGTGGCCGACAACTGAAGCAGAATGCGGCTGTCGAACCGATCGCCATTCTTGTCCGTTGAGCCGACATTGTGGCCGTTGAGCGCCATCGGCACATGTGCTTGCAGCTCAAAGGCGGTAAGAACGCCGCCCTGCGTAGCATGCGGCACGATATAGAGCGTCGATACATGCCATTTGCCGGAGGTCGGGAGTCCAGGATCGAGACTTCGATCTGCGTTCTCGACGAAGCCCGCGGTGTCGAGCCGCGCGACCGGTTGTGGCCCCCCGTCCCCTGGGTCCTGATCGTACGTGTAAAACGCAACCAGCACCACATTGGAATAAGCCTGGGGCTGAGCCGCCAGCGTCGGCCCCGGCGCGTCGTCGGGTGTAGTGGTGCCAGGATCGACCAGGCCGTCCTGAACGGTGTTCCCGAAGATAGTCCGTGATCGCTGGCCCAGTTCGAGAAATGTCTTCAGCGGGAGACGGGCATAGCGCCACTCTTCCGGTTTTCCGGCGCGGGTTCCTACCGCAACGACCTCAAAGCTCCCAGGTCGATCTTTGTCCAGCGTCGCCAGGATGGCGATGAATGCAATATGATCGTCAGCAGTCTTGCCCGACGCCGTCTTGCTCATGGCAGTCCCCACCGCCGGGGAGAACACCGCTCCCCTGTTCATCAGCAGCAAAGTACAAATCTGCGCCACATGCAATAAGTAAAGTGTGCGAGAATAAAAATGTTGCCTTGTGGCATTACTTTTGAAATGATGATGGCGGACGGCGACGACCAGCAATGGGGGCAGGTTTGGCAACGCTCGACCCAGATCTCGAACTCCTGCTTCAGTACGAGCCGCAGCAGCGCCTCGTGCAACTGATGCTCGATTGGAGCGGCTCTGACGAAGATCTGACGAAAAAAGGCATCACACTGCTGGCGCCGATCGAAGATGGAACGGCTCTTGTCGAGATGTCGCTGGGCACAGTCGGGCGGCTGCTTGATGATCCCGACATTGGTTACCTGCAGCTTCTGCCGAATTTCATCCCGGAGCTGGATGTGAGCCGCAAAGTCGTCAACACGCCGAACGAAGTCGTCACCGGCACGGATGGAAAGCAAAGTTTCAAGGGCCTGACTGGCAAGGGCGTCATTATCGGGCTGATCGACGCCGACATTGATGTTTTCCATCAATCACTGCGCAATCCCGACGGCTCGTCGCGCTTCCTGACGCTGTGGGACATGAATCCCCGCGGCAAGACTGCCCCGATTGACGGTCTGGGCGCGCCAGACGGCTTCCAGAAAGGGCTGGTCTATTCCAAGGCCGATATCGATTTTGCGCTTAGCAAACCAATAAGTGGAGAGACCAAGCAGCAGGCAAAGCGCCGAGAAAAACTTTCGGGAAACCTCAGGATGCTGCGCGGCAGCGGACATGGCACTCGCGTGGCGAGCATTGCGGCAGGCAACGGTCGTCTGAGCACCGGAGCCTACAGCAAAACTATAGGCATTGCGCCCGAGGCCGACCTGATCGGCGTGGTCAAGCGCTCTCCGCATGACTGGGCGATGGCGATGCGCTTTTTGCGCAAGCTGATGCAGGGCAAGCCCGCGGTGATGAACCTCAGCGCTGGCGAGCATCACGGTCCGCACCTGCCGGATGGGCAGGTCGAACGCTGGTTCAAATCCTTTATCGACTCCAGTGGCATTTCGTTGGTCAAGAGCGCCGGCAATGGCGGCGGTCTTGGCGGACACGCCACCGGCTTGATCAAGAAAAACACTGCCGTCAGCCTGCAGCTGACGATGACCGCAGCGGTGGCCAAGCGTGCCTCGCGGATCCGCGTTCAGATCTGGTACGGTTACGGCGGGAGCGATCCCAGGTTGGGCGCTACCATCACTCCGCCGAATGGTTCAACCTACGACGTCCCCTACGACGGACTTTGCACGGCGCCGGCTTCGCTGATCATGGCAAGCAATCGAAAGCGACCGGACCAGCTTGGGCTCGGCGCGGTGGTCCTGTGGTTAAAGCCGATAGCCGGGACATGGACGATCCGGCTGAGCGCACCCAAGACCGCCGACGTCAAATGGCACGCGTGGATAACATGGGGCGCGTTGCTTCGTCGCGGTGTCAGCTTTGGACCGGCGGGCCTGGTGTCGGACGCCACGACGATCACCGTTCCGGTCGCCGTTCCCAACATGGTAACTGTCGCCTCTTTCGTGACCAAGGACCGCAAGGGCAATGCCATCACCGATTACAAGATCGCAGGCAGTTCAGCCCAAGGTCCGGCGGCGGACGCGGTTACCCCGGCACTGACACTTGCCGCACCGGGGGAGTTTGTCGTGGCTGCGATTCCTCCCGACCCAAAGAAAAAAGAGCCGCCGCCAGGCACCACTGATCGTTATGATCTGGGAGCCGGAACCAGTTTTGCCGCGCCGCATGTCACCGGCGCCATTGCTCTGATGCTGGAGAAGAATCCGACGCTCACGCCAGCGCAGATCGTCACCATCCTGCGCACGGATCCAAACAAGTCTCTTGACGACAATGTCTGGGGCGCCGGGAGGCTTGACGTCGACAAGGCCCTGAAACTGGTCACCGCGCCCTGATCAGGCCCTGCGCGGTCCGGCGCCAAGCATCGTTGAATTCTTTCCAGGTAAGCTTGTCGGTCGATTAGAAGCCGCTATTCCGAAGCAATTGCGATCGGCAATTAATTCCTGTTATCAGTCATCTCGTCGTCAAATACTGGACCGAGCGGTGAGCGCCAAGAAATTCCAGGAGCAACTACACGACCTTGCCGTCCACTTAGGGGAACAGCAAGAGACGCTCTTTGCTGAATGTTTCGGGACCGATTGGCCCGATGAGGAATCGACGACCGCGAATCTGTTTGGAGCGCTGGTCAATTCGACCCGGCTTGCCGCGCGTGGGCCTCTGCAGGAGGGACGGGCTGGCGTGGTCCTGCGAGCCACCTTCACAAAGAAGCGCGACGAGGCCGAGAACGGGGTTGATGTTCTCATACGGTTCGTTGCGACGAACCTGAGTGGCGCATCAGCACAACGACTTTGGTTCAGGCGAAGAAACTCACCCCTGGCAAGTCCATGGGCCAAAACGACCATAACCGTCTGACTGATCAGCTGAAAAAGATGCTGGCCTATACGACCGAAGCATTCGTCCTCATTTATTCGAAAGACGCGGGGATTCAAGTTGTCCCCGCAGTCGCGGCACTTGCGCTTGGAAGCCGGGATCTTTTCGATGTGGCGGCGATAAGTTGGCCTTGGTGTCTTTCAGCGGTGTTCAGGGGGCGAATGGGAGAAGTCGCCGGGTCGCGGGTTCCCGGGAGTGACTGGGAACCCATGTTCGAGCTCGATATTCTTGCTGCTGCGGTTCGTGAGAAACCCGCGCCTGCGGCACTGGCGGCGGGAGGCTGAGCGATAGCATAAACCGCGGGAACACCCGCTTGAAGGAGGACAAGGCAGCAATGATACTCCGTGCTGTGTCGGTAGCCGTACAAATTGCGGCAGGATCTGCAAGCCGATCTTCTACCGTACTTTCCTGCCTGCCAGAGAGCGACACGGCACCGCTAACGGTTGTATTGCCCGACGTCCGATACTCGAATTGCGCATCTGGGTAAAAGCAACGCTCGCCATGACAGAATAGGAGGCATCGTTGGCGAAATTTGACTTGGGTTAGATTTCGCTTGCAGGTTCCAAAACAGTAGCTAAGGGTTGACAGCAAGAGACGATCCTGAGAGGAGACTGCTGTGCCCATCGAGCCGACAGATTTGGCGGAGCCTCCCGAAAGCAATTCAGATGATTCGATTGCACTTGCGTTGTCAGGTGGCGGTTATCGCGCGATGGTGTTTCACGTTGGCGCTTTGTATCGTCTCAACGAAGTAGGGCTGCTTGGCAAAATTGGCAGGATATCCAGCGTATCGGGAGGTTCGATAACCTCCGCGTATTTGGGATTGCGCTGGAGCGAACTTCAGTTCTCGGGCGGCCAAGCGGCTCGATTTGACCTGTTCGTCGACGGGATTCGAGCTATGGCGGATACGTCTGTCGATGTCGGAGCCATATTCGGGGGCATTTTTCTACCGGGCACGATCAGCCAGCGTCTGGCCGATACTTACGACGACGTTCTGTTCAAAGGGGCAACCCTAAGACAGCTGCCCGATGACACGGCGGATACGGCTCCTCGTTTCGTGATCAATGCCACCAACATTCAATCAGCTGCGATCTGGCGCTTCTCGCGACCATACATGGGCGACTACAGGGTAGGACTTATCAGGAACCCTGACGTGAAGCTTAGTGTCGCAGTCGCTGCGTCTTCTGCGTTCCCGCCCTTTCTATCGCCCCTGACATTGCCAATCTCACAACCTGCCGAGCCTGTAGAGGGAGCCGACCTAAACCGCCCTCCATTCACGACAAAC
Source organism: Mesorhizobium sp. M0292 (assembly GCF_040321695.1). Lineage (NCBI taxonomy): Bacteria > Pseudomonadati > Pseudomonadota > Alphaproteobacteria > Hyphomicrobiales > Phyllobacteriaceae > Mesorhizobium > Mesorhizobium sp. M0292. The sequence continues at coordinate 84,667 of NZ_JAMYSB010000019.1, read as the reverse complement.
GCAATTCTGAGCGACGGTGGGGTCTACGACAATCTCGGATTGGAAACGATCAAGCGGTTCGCAACGGTCCTGGTTAGTGATGCGGGACAAAAGATCGTTGCCGAAGAAAATCCACACCATGACTGGCCCCGACATTCCCTTCGCATTCTTGATACCGTCGACAATCAGGTTCGCAGCCTGCGTAAACGCCAGCTGATAAAGTCTTTTGAGAGTGGTGAGCGGAGCGGGACATACTGGGGCGTCCGCACGAACTTCGACGACTACAAATTGACCGACGATCCCTTGAAGTGTGCGTCGCGAGATCCAACTTCGCTTGCCGAATTGCCAACCAGGCTTGAACGAATGCCCCGTGCGGTTCAGAACAAGCTGATGAACTGGGGCTATGCCATCTGCGATGCGGGCCTGCGTGCGCATCTTGGAGAGCCGCTTCAAGCAAAGCTTGGGATATCAATCACCGCGCCTGCCAAATTTCCATTCCCTGGCGATTACTAGCCAGAACGAGTTATGTGCACCTACGGGCAACGCTTCAAGCAGATGCCTAGTCTGCTTTTGTTGCCTTCTGCCTCCCGCACGCCTTTCGCAATCTGCCCAATCGATCTGTCAGGCTGTCGATTGCCGACCTTGGCCGACAAATCTCCACCCGTGTCACAGCATGCGGACCGCCGCGGACGGGGACAGTCGGTCCCGCGTCCCGGCCTGCGGCCGGCGCTATGCTGACGCTCCTACAGCTGTCCCGTTCACCGCCCGCTACGGGGGCGAATTTCCTCCGTCCTGCGCGCGACAAATGTCCGCTGTTGCGGACGCGCGCAGAACTGCGGCTTATACGCCGTTTTTCCTTGGAGCGCCGGCAGTCGCCGGCGCCGACCGCATTCTCCTGAGCAACCGTCTCCGTCAGTGTCGCCAGCAATCGCTTCGGAGTTGACAGCCTAGAGCGGCTTTCCGGCGCGTACCATGACACGCGCAATAGCGAGTTCGGCTTCATTCTGGGCATTCTCTTTCCAGGTCATGTTGGTGTCGACGTGGCGAGAGCGACGAAAGCAAGCGCAGAAGACCAAGTAGCGACAAGTCGAGCGGCACGCCTCGCCGGGGGCGCTGCTTACCAGTCCACAAGGTGTTCCCCCAGGTAGGTTCTATCGAGCTCCGTCAGAAACACCTTTCTGAAACGCCACATGCGCTCCCTGAGAAATCCCTCCCTATCCGCGGATGTCACATCGTGGATGCCGTCCGGAAGAGCGACGACAAAGATTTGCCGTCCCTCCTCGCTTTCTGTGACTTCCGGTTCGCCCTTTGGGGCCGAGGCTGGAAATACCCCGACGGTTGGAGCGGCGAGGGTCTTCTTGTCGTAAGAAACGGAGACTTGGACGGCTTTCAAAGTTGGGTCGCTCTCAAGGACGTCGAGAACTTGCTTGAGAGATGCTGCTTCATAATTCTGAATTAGATCGAAATAGGCGCCCTCAATCCCTAGGTCCTTGAGTTTGGCAAGCCGGGCACGGTGATTTTTCACGATTACAAAGAAATCCTCGTCGAAGAACTCACAGCGGAAACTAATCTCATCTCGAAATGCGCCTCGACCGACATGATCCGACACCTCTTCCTCATAGACGCGCAGTGCCTCCAAGGGGTCGGTGGCTTGGATAATCTTGCCGAAGGCCTCGGCGACCTCTTCCATCTCGCCGCGCCTAGGGGTAGTGCAGGTCAAATTCATACAAGATGGAAGCACCTACATTAAGGTTCATAGGTCATACGTAACAGACCAGAACGGCTCGCCTTATAACGAATTTTTTCTCTTGGTCTTTGCGGGAAAGGAAGATGAGCAGCGATCGTTCCTGCTGTCGTCGGCCGATATGCTCAAAGAGTTCAACGAGATCAAGGACGAAGGCAAAGTCCTGCTGCGGTTGCGCGGAGCCCAGCTGATCAACGGTAGCAACTATGAAATCAAAATGCGTAAGCCCGCACTCGACCGGATCGAGCACGCGCTAAAGAATGCTGACTTCCTGGCAAACCGGCGGTTCATCGGAACCACCCGGTATGTCCAATTGAGTCCTGATCAGATCGACCACGACCTAACGATGCCACTCCATAATGGGTGGGGAGACATTCGAAAGGAGTTTTTCAAGGGCAAGAAGAAGCTCCAATCCACCTTGTACCTGAGGCCCGAGGATGAAGGGGAAAGGCCAGCGCGTTGCCCGAGCCCCGTGCTCTCGGGCAGTCGCTTCTGCGAGTCAAGCTGCCCCGCAGCGCTCGGCTAGAGTGAGAGGCTGCGGTCTTGGCTGTGTGACGGGTTGACAGTCGAGAGAGAGGCTCTCGGCGACCCGTCTTGGAGATCAGCCATGAGCAATGTTGATGGATGGGGTCTTAAAGAAAATCAGATAGTTATGAACTGTCGTGTGCAAAAATTGCACACGACAGTTCTGCTTCTCTTCTTTTTTCGTTCCCACGACAGAGCCGCCTACAGCCCTTTCGGACGCTCTTCTGCCGACGATATCGACCGCTCCTATGCGGATGTTCGCCGGGATAGCCGTGACCCTCATTGTCCGCTGCGGCGTTCAGTTTGCCTGGGTCCAGCAGGTCGAGTTCCTCATAGAGGCCGGTCGCTTGTAGCTGGTCGTGCACATAGCGCAGCGCCGAAAAATCCTCGATGGCGAAACCGACTGAATAGAACATCGTGATCTGCCAGGTCGACTACCACGTTCCATTCGGCGGGCGGAAAGCCTCATCCTATGGACCCGATGAGCAAAGCAGCTACGCGGGGGAATTCTATACGACCGCCAAGACGATTTACACACAGCCTTAGGGCATTGGGCGACGGGCGCGTCTTTGCGCCAGCGTGGCATGGGGAGCCTGCTCGGCATGGCTGCTGCCTCAGCAAAAGCTGAAACCCCAGATTGATGGCAAGCCCCGAGCCAGTGTCGTGTCGACGACGGTGGGCGCCTATCCGGGCGTGCCGGACGAAGAGTCGCTGGCAATGCTACAAAAACGCTCAGACGAATTATCCGGTGCAGTTTCCTTATCTTCATTGAATGCGTGGTCTGTTTTTTAGATCTCGAAAATTAGATATTCTTATGATAGCCTTACCGCACAGCACAACGGGTTTTATGCTCAAAAAGAACAATCGAATCCAATACGGTGGATTCAAAGTGCTAGAGCGATTGCTGTGCCTGTGCACGCCGTTTCCCTGTGGATGGAATCTGGTATGATGGCTCCTAATAGTATCACTCTGTCTTGAAAGTTCGGGAAAGATGGCTCGGCTTCTATGGGTGTTGGCTGCAATCCTCACGCTTTTTATCGGCACCGGCGTGACTCAGGCCCAGAATTCGTCGTCGAGCGCGCCATTCCTGACAAGAATCGAGGTCGTTGAATTCAACCCAAAAAGCATAAGGCGCGATCAAGTCGCAACGGCACAAGTTTACATAACATTTCAGAATGACGCGTCTTTGGCCATAACCCCCGAGGTGCGTTCCTTTATTGCCAGCAGGCTGTCGGCTTTTACAGTCATCATTTTTCCGTCTGACATTCCATCGGCAATACCTTTGACTTTGACAGGTATTAGGACAAATAAGCTCAGCAACGGTGAATCCTACATACTTGTTGAGGCCGATCTTTCCGTACGAGGAAATATCGTCGGCAGACTCAATAGTCTGTTGGGCGAGCAACTGGCCGTTTCAGTGGTGGACGAGGGGTCGTTGATAAAATCCAGGGCTGCCATATTGGAAGTATCAGGTTTTGGTAAGATTGAAAATTTGTTTGCAATCACTGCACTTATTTTGTTTTCGGGGACGATATTTTCAATTTTTTCATATTTTTATCTCAGAAGAAAAGGAGCTGCCAAAAAGGATAATGAGCGGGCCGCGGAACTGGCGGCGCGCGCGCAACGTGCGGACAACTGGATAGTGAACACAAGCTCTGCCGAGGCGACGGACTCAGTTCCGCTGAGACCTGTCCCGCAAGTTCCCGCGGCGCTTCTAGACGCGCTCGCGCGCGGTTCGGCGGTTCTCGGTATCGGCGCAGACCTCGCGGTGAAGGCTGGCCTTCCCACCTGGCGCGAGTCGATGGTCGCGATCAGTGAACATTTCGCAAGTTCCATTCCGCCCGCGCTTAAAAGAACGATCGCCGAAGTTTTGCAACGAGACCCGGACATCAACCAGATTTCGAACCTGTTCGATGCCTTGCTGACCGTGGTGCCGCGCGAGAGTCTTATCGCCGAAATCCGCTCCCTTCTGAAGGACACCGCAACGGTCGATCTCGAACTGCACAGGAGACTGGCCAGCTTGCCCTGGTCGGGAGTGCTTTCGTTCACCTTCAGCGATATCGGCGAGGACATTTTCTCCGCAGCGTTCGATAACTCGGGCACGACGTCGAAACGAAAAATAGTTTTGATGCCGGAAGAAGGGGCGGCATTGCGTGATGCGTTGCTCGAGAAACGTCCCTTCTATCTGAGGGTCTTGGGTAACATTAACGGAAGCAACCTGTCGCTCACCCTTGCGGAGTATCGGCAGAACTTGTTGCTCTCGCCGGAATATATGCGCCAGATCGCCTTGATGCTGGACACACGCTGCTTTTTCTTCGTTGGCATGTCGTTGCAGACATTGAAGGAATATTTGCAGGCTTTGAACTCTCCACTGCAGTCGCAAGGTGCCCGTCATTTCGCGCTCGTGCCCTATTCGCCCAGCAACGATCTGAATGCAGCGTCACTCGCCCGGTATGGTGTGGAGGTTCTTCAATATCGCGATCCCGATGACCGGGCGGTCGATCTTTTTGTCACCGACCTTTTGGCCAAGTGCGTCAGGAACAGTCCGCCAGCAACGAGTAAGGCAAGTATAGATCGGGAATTCGCATCTCAGAGGATCCAGCGGCTGGAACTCGAGAACATCGGTCCTTTTCAAAAGCTGCTGGTCGACTTCACGGCAGACGGCAAGCCAGAGAGCACCGCAGAACTCTGGACCGTGATCATGGGTCAAAACGGTGTTGGTAAGTCGGCTATCATTCGTGCCATTGGAATCGCGCTCATCGCCAGCGAGGAACGAATCCAGCGAAGCGCGGGTTCGCTACTTAAGGAGGGATGTTCAAGCGGCAGGATCGTACTCGGTTTCGGGAAGCAGACCTTTGAAATAAATTTCGTCAAAGATCGTGGCACGAGAGCCGTCGGTCGAAAGATATCGCCGGTCGAGGCAGGGCAGGCGCTGGTCCTGGGTTTTCCATCTTTGCGGGGCGCACCGGCGCCCGAGCCGGGCGGACCTCGCACCCTGGCGAAACGGCCTCCCGAACCGGCCGACGTGGCGCCGCTGATCCTGGCCGACGTTGATCCCCGTATGGCCGACTTCAAGCAGTGGGTCGTAAACATTCTGAGCCAGAGCGCGCAAGGGTCCGCCAAGGCTGCGGCGATCCGCAAACTGCTGGATCAGATTGTCGCCGACCTTGTTCCCGGCGATTTCGTCGGTTTTGCCGACCTGGATGAAAGGACGATGCTGAGGCTTCGCTGCCTGGACGCGAAGAAGGAGAGTATTGCGTTCAACTCGGTAAGCCAGGGAATGTCATCGATCTTCAATTGGATCGGTGTCCTGATGCAGAGGCTTTATGACGTCTACGAGATCGAAGAGGATCCGCATCTATGCCCCGCTATTGTTTTGATCGATGAGATCGATGTTCACCTGCATCCTGACTGGCAGAGGCGGCTGGTGTCGCTCACGAAGCAGTTCTTTCCAAACGTTCAAATCATAGCGACCACACATTCCGCCCTGATTGCCAGTTCGCTTTATGCCAAGGAAGTCCGCTTCGTTGAACGAACGGCTGACGGAGGTACTGCAATTCGCAGGCCGGCGCAGGAAACCTATGGCAGGTCCGCGGATCAGATCATGCAAAGTGACCTGGTGGGCTTACGCAACGCACGCTCCGCCGAAGTCGAAACGAAGATCGCCGAGTATCTGGAGCTTCACAACAAGCTGAAGCGCGATCCAGCCGAGGACGAGACCTTCGTTGAGCTTGGAAAGGAGCTCGCGAAGGTGGGATGGTCGGGCGTTGAGGCCAAACCCCAAATATCAGTTAAAGCACTTTCAAGCGACGAGATCGCCAAATTTCGTGACTCTTACAAACAACAGAGTGAGTTGTGATAACGTGCGCAAGATTCAGAAGACGGTTGTGCCCGCCGAATACCAACAGATATTGGATAAGGCGTTGGAACTGCGCAAAAAAGACATCGCTGATTTCCGTAAGAATCCTCCCCTGAAACCAACAATCGGAGAGTATTACAAGAATTTTCGTGAATTTATCTTGAAAACACACCTCCAGAAATGTGCCTATTGTGAAAGCAAGATCGAAAACCAGCCTGGAGATGTCGAACACTTCCGACCCAAGGGCAGGGTGACCGATCAATTCGGTAACATCGTCAATACAAGTATCGAGGGCAAGAGTTCTCCGCATCCTGGTTATTTCTGGCTGGCCTATGATGTGGACAACCTTTTGATGTCGTGCATCGACTGCAACCGGCGTCGCAAGCACGCGTTCGATGACGGAGAAGGTTTAACCTCCTACGGTAAGGAGGATTGCTTTCCGATAAAGGGGAAGCGGGCCTACAGTCCGGAGGATCCGTTGGATCTCGAGTTACCGCTCCTGATCAATCCGGTGCAGGAAGATCCGTTGACCCATCTCGAACTGGAGGAAACTGGTTTATTGAAAGGCCGAACCCCAGAGGGCGAAGCCACCATCAGCATTCTTGGCCTCAACCGCGAGAATCTTCGTGAAAACCGGCTGGATATGATGATGGCGGCCGAAAAATTGGTAGGCGATCTGATGGCCGCAAAGACGCATCAGAACCAGCGAATGGTGGCTGATTGTGAACGCAGAGTATATGAAATCGCTAAAGAAAAGGCCGCATATACATTGGCATGCTGGAAAGGCTTGCTGAGAGGGCTGGCACCTCACAGAGATCTGTTGAGCCCCAATGTTCTAGATCTCATTGTGAAGTCACATGAGGCCCGCATGACGGCCGACAACTTCGGCGGAGGCGGCTGATATCCTAGTCGACCGCGTAAGTTCGCCGGGATGTCCGTAAACCGAATTGTCCGCCGCGGTTTCCAGTCCGCGTGGGGTTCTTGGAAGCTTTTCGAACTTTCTGTCTTACTCCTCCAGCCGAATTACACGTGCTGATGAAGGAGATTGGAACGTCCGGTTACGCCGTGGGACAGACTTGATCATGGAGGCGTCCGCTCACGATCGGGGGGGGGCGAGTCGGAAGACCGCTACATTGCCAAACCCACTATTGAGGAACCGGTGTTTTCTTATCGGCGACGGTCCGAGTAAGCCTCGCCTAGCACCAAATCCTCGAGGACGCGAAGTGTCGAAAGGCATCGGGAGGAGGGCTCCGACGCTGAACCAAAGTAATCACGCTCTGCAGATCGGCGGGCGACGGTATCCCGACTCGTCGCGGAGAGAAGCTGCATCCCGAGCATACTTAATAGCGGGCTCGGGTTCCGATTCGAGTCCGCGCATCTCGCGGTTGAGAAAATGAACGCCGAGCCGACATACTGCCCGGTTTCCCGATCGGCCAGCAGCGCAAATGTCGGTTTGCCAGCTCCTGCTCAACTCTCAACAGATCGAAATTCCCGATCGCGTGGCATTTTTGCCTTCAGCCAGTTGGTCGATGTTCCGCTGCGATAACTGGAATAAGGCAATAGTGACCGCGCCACCTGTGCGGCAAGCGCGAGCGCGCCCGTTTTGCCGCGGCCCTTCAAACGAGGTTGCCGGAGTTCCGCAGTTTCGCAAGCAGCTTGGCAGCGGCCTCGCAGTAACTGGTAGATATTTGCTCGCCCATCGCCAGAGAGTACCAAGCCCTTATTTCGGCAATCCAGCCTTCGCCTCCGTCGATAGGCGCCGAGGTAAGTTGTCCGTCTCTGTCCATGACGATCGCGACAGTGCCTTCCGCACCGTATCCAATTGCCGCCATTCTCTGAAATCGCATGTCGCCGTCGAGACGGACGTCGAAAACGGGCGATTCATACCGTCGGTATTGGCGAGCGATTGCTCAAATAAGACAAGTTCAACGTACTGCACCTTCATGTTGCGACTATGAGGGCCCGGGTGCAATCGGCAATCCACCCCACACCTTTTCACACAGGAAGGCCATAATATGCCACCGCGCAATCGCACCTCCGCGCGCGGGCCGTCCACACGGAGCACTCTAGCCGCGCTGCGGGGGCTTTGGGGTAAGGGCGACGGCCAGGCTGGCAATCAAGTCCACCGGCAGAACAAAGTAACAGAAAGGCCGCCTACGCGTATGGCGTGATCGTGGAACTGTGCCTAGGCGCTTCCGTTTGTCTCGCTTTCCTCGTCGATTCGCACCGGCAGGTAGGCGTTGGTCTCCAGCCACTCGCGCAACACGCTCTGAATGAGGTCCGACCGGCCAATTCCCATCTCGGTGGCGATCGAATCCAGAGCGACCGCGACCGCAGGCTTCAGGGGCACGCCAGCGATGTTTCTCAGCAAGAGGGCAGCGTGACGAAGGATGACCTGCAAATCCGCTCGCGAGATATCCGCGATGCGATCGGCGGCGCTTTCAAGCTCTTCGGGAAAAGAGCGACGGATCATTGTCCGCCGCGGCGTCGTTCTCGGCGCAGATTTGCCTTCTCAAACTCAGCGGCGAGGTGGGAGGCAGCGCGCTCAGCTGCCCGCTCAGCACCTTCACGCTGTCGTTCCAACTCCGCTGGCGGATAGTACGCCTCGAGACGAGAAGTCCGGCCAGCATCAGTTATCGGCAAGTGGCTCCAGTACTCAACAGCACCAGCCGGGCTAGAGGCCAATTTATCTCTAATCGTTTGCCAAACGTCCCGCACGCTCATCGACCGAGGATTGCTGAAACATTGGCTACACGCAAGCCATAGCGAAAGTGGCGCGAAATGCGTGCGCACTCCCGCACGTCCCGCCAGCGCCCTTCCGAGTGCACATCCGCCGTTTGCTGGCTGTCGTAGCCAAATTTCCGCCTTGCGACTTGCACTGCTCGATGAGGCTTAGAACCCGCGACGTCACGTCTACGTCTCGTTGACGATCGTGCCAACACGGGTTTCCGGGCCTAATGAGTCGCCGACGCGCACCTTGGCCATGAGTTCAAGGATGCGGTCTGTCAGCGCCTTCTCTACGCTGTCGTGGACAATCAGCCGGCTGTCGGACGCGCAGCACTGGCCGGCATTGTGCAAACACCGTGCTGTAGTCTAAGCTTTCACAGCGAAATGTATGTGGTTTCCGTGGTCATTGATCGTGGCATCATCGAAGGAGTGCGGGCTACCCCCATCGAAGTTGAATCGGTTTGTTTTTTGGCCAATCTTACGGGAGTCGAAAATGATCTCGTCGATTCCAAAGGAATCGACGACAGATTGTATCGCAACCTTTGGCAAAAGCCTCCCGGCGACATCCTCATTCCCGATGTCCACGGCTTGGCCCAGTTGGTGGAAGCTGCCGCCGCCAGGGCGAACAATCGAGCTTATTTCGATGAACGTATCGACAACGCTTGCTAAGTGAAGAACGAGTCGCCGAAGGGAGGGTGTTGCTGAACCATCGGTTCCGGTACCAAGGAGCATGCCTCGAAACTTGTCTTTCGGAGGTTGGAAACGAATCTTGCCGTTGGCAATATGGTCACGAAGTAACTTGGTTACTTCGTCGTCGGCTGCCGGGACCGATAGAGCGGCCATAGCCGAACCGTCGCCATTGAATGCATGTCCCCGGCCCGCGTAGAAGATCAGGTAGGGCCCGGGTGGCTTGTAGAATGCCCCGGCCTTCCTCGGAAATCCATGATAGTGTACGAATTTGGTGTCGGGATTGCCACCGATATACGTTGGATGCGCCCTTACCTCTGCGCCCCAGTCCGGATCTGATGAGTGAGGATTGAAGAAGTGCATTGCGCCCAAAATGACGCTGGAACCACCGGCGGCGCGCCGTTTTAAATGCGCGTCAACGATCGCAGACACCTTCGGTGACGGATCCAATTCGCGCCAAGTTCTGTTCGGCGTCTCAAGGATCGGCGAAAACTGAAACTTCTCGTCGATAACCGCCTGGATGGTGTTTTCAAATTCTTTTGAGTTATCGACCATTCGATTGAACACAGTATCAACTACTGCGCCCACCCCGTCGACAAGGACCTGCTCTCCAAACGTTTCAAACACCCCCACTTCCTTGCTGCACAGCCGACCCAGCGCATCAACGTCGTCGGGCTCCACCTTGATCACGACCCCTTTGAAGTCGGCGGGGATATCGCTGAAGCTCGCGTCTGAACCATCGGGCAGTTCGACCGAAAAGTCGCGGAGAAGCGTCGCTGCCCGGTCCAGGCCTGCCTGCAGTGCATCACCGCAACGCTCTAGGAACGTGGAGACGACCGCGTCAACCCCGGCATTCACCGTCAGCCCGCCGCGATTGGCCAGCAGGTCCTGAAGCGCGCCTGCGCTGAGCCCGAGCTTATCCACCATATCGCCGAGCTTTTTGGTCTGCGCTGAAGGCTCCCGCAGTGCCATCGCAGCCTTTGCGCCGAAGATATGGGCAAGGTACAGGTCGATCGATGTTACGAAGCGCTGCAGGTCCTTGGTCAAGACTTCAGCATCCTGCCTGCTCTTAAGTCCCACAGCGAGACATTGCTGATCGGGAAAACTCAGTCCCGCGTCACGCAACCCCAGTTCCCGTCCACGATCGCTTTCCGCGATAAGCTTCCAGCTATCTTGGGTAAACCTATATGGCGCGACAGCGCTCTTGCTGTCCTCCTTCGCGGTTATGACCCCATTTCTCCAGTCGTCTCTGCTCTCCACATGGGCAACAGCTAACAGGTAGCCCGCATTGGTTTGGAGGTCCTTGGCAACGGCGACGGCGACGGCCGCCAGTTCCGTTTCATTTATCGAACGGAGGAGTTCTGCTTCACGCAGGTTATCCTGCCGCGTCCATCCCTTTGTGCCTTGGTCGTCAACACTGACCCAACGTTTGCCGTCCACAGAACTCTCATCGAGCACGGTCAACTCTGTCTCGGCCAGAACGAAATGATTGGTAAGCTCTCCTCCCGCTTTCGATCTGAGAAAGAAGCCAAACTTCGCGATTGCTGTCGTCATTGGCGTGCTCTCATTATTAGCTCACTATCAGGTCAAAAGTCTTCTTGTCCAATATGCCTGTGATGGGCAACTGCTTGCTTTGTTGAAACGCCTTAATTGCCTCGCGCAAATTAGGTCCAAAGCTATCACCTTTTTCTATCTTTGCCACTATTTCGGGAGAAATCTTTTCTTCATTCAAGGTCGTAATAAAGCGCTCCTTGAATTCCACGACGTTCTGAGCTTCCGGGAATACGAACATCTCAAATGTGTTGTCAGCCCACGCTTTGCAACGCGCCTGCGACCCCTTTGAAAGTATCGCCAGGCGTTGATCAGGCCCGTTGATGGTTCTGGGAGGATCACTGCCTGGTATTTTGACGGTGTAGGCCCAGGCAAGCTTGAACTGCTCGATGGCGAGCCTCGTCTTGCTCTCCAGACCGCCGAAGTTTCCGTCATCTTTCACGCAAAGCGCCTGCTGAATAAGCTTGCCATCCGAAAGGTCAATGTCCCTCTCATAGTTGGTTATAGCGCCGGTGATCCTCGTGGGACCACGTGGTGTTACGATGATGGGTGAATCAGGATCTTTTGGTACGAATTGCGCTTGACCCCGCTCGCCATTCCTCAGGGCAGCATTTGGAGAAACTTGCATGCCGCCCACAGTCAGAAGCTGCGGCGCGGGCAAGGTGCTTGATGTGTCGGCGACGAAGTCTGTGTTGTCGACCGCCTTGTCGATGAGCGACGTGATAGTAGATATGCGGCAAAGGTCGAGGTAGCCGGCGACCGCATTCATCGCCAGGATCTCATGATCATAGTCGCCGCCACGCCTCATTGTCTGTTCTCTGTAGGCAGACTGAGCCCGGTTGACCAACTGAAGAACGCGTGATGGCCCAAGATCCACTAGGCGAATGATTTGATAGTTGTCGACAGTTGATTGGGCGAGCCCCAAGGAAGCCGCTACATAGCCTATCGCTTCCACAGATGTTCCCGCGAAGGACATTATGGATATAGCCGCAGTGCCTACGTCCTCGATCTGGTTGTGCGTGGCGCGCAACTTCCGCTCAGCAACAAACAGGCTGTTCAGAAATGGTTTGCAAAGGTCCTCGTCGACATAATCATAGCCCCCGAGCACGACCAGTTTCCAGTCAGGCGATTCAAGACTAGGCTTTGCCGGGAGCCCTGAATACCGGACCATCGAGGCGACCACGTCCACCCTGTTGCTTGCGGCGGCCCTTACCCGATCTGCCCGAAGAACCATTGAAGACGAGGGGTCCGTCGTACACGCACTAAGGACGATGATCGCCATCAATGTTAAGGTCGAACAAATTCTTTGCGTACCGCTGCGAAACCGCATTTTTCGCCCCTAGTTGTGGCACTCAATTTGCAAGCAATTGCCCTGCCATGGCGGACAAAGGCAAGGAAATGACCGTCATGAACGCGCCGATTCGGGCCGCGATGCAACGTCGCGCAGCCGCTATACGCACATCTATCAACTGATTATTGCGCTCACCTCTTTTTGCTTCGACGTATCTGAATGGAAAGTCAGCATGGGTCGGTATTTCGGACGTTCCCGTAAGGAGCCATCGTGTTCGGAAAATCCGTCCATAACTATGCCAGCAGGAACGACGGCTTAAGATGCGTTCGCGACGGCAGAAGCTGCCAGCCTGCTTGCAGCCACAGGCTGGTCTGCTAGCTGGAAGAACGCACCCGTCCTGGCAAAAAGAGCGAAGGCGGCCCGCTCTACGATTCAGCAGGCTGTGCTCGGATGGCGATCAAAAGAGGCGCAGAGTGCGACACTGCTGGCGATTCCGTCGAGATGAGACGAATCGTAACCGAGTGATTTTACTTACAGTCTAGCCATGAGGCGGGCCTTACGTTACTCTTAGAGTGAGGTCTTATCTTACGATCGAATTGTCGCATCTTGATTCCGCTTGGGTGGGGTGGGGGATTGCAATGCTCGACATTCCGCGGCCGTCACTGCGCCCATTGCGGATCTATGCGACTGATCCAGCGCGCGGTTACAAAGCCGCTCGAACGACCACCATCAGCATTGAGAATGAACCGCTCGATGCCGGGCCGATCGGCGCCCGCCTAGAGGTCGTCGACTACGACGCTGGGAATGACTTGTTTTACGATGCCGTCAATCTCGACCATGCTTCTATCCTAATGCAGTCTGGCCTCGCGCCTTCGGAAGCAGATCCGCACTTCCATCAGCAAATGGTCTATGCGGTCGCCTCGCGAACCCTGACCAACTTCGATCGGGCGCTCGGTCGCCGAGTTTCGCTGAAAAAGAGCGACGTACGGAACAAGCTGCGTCTGCTTCCGCACGCTTTCGAAGGTGAGAATGCCTTTTACGATCGCGATCTACACGCGGTGCTGTTCGGCTACTTCTCTGCTGACCCCGCCAAGCCTGGACGGAACATCCCCAATCAGACGATTTTCACCTGCCTCAGCCACGACATCATCGTTCATGAAATGACGCATGCGATCGTCGATCGGCTCCGCCGCTATTTTCTGGAACCGTCAAATGTCGACGTTCTGGCGTTTCACGAGGGCTTTTCTGACATCGTGGCGCTTCTCCAGCACTTTTCCTACCGCGATCTGCTGATCGATGAAATTCGACTTGGGGGAGGCGATATCGTCGATGGTTCGCTGCTGGTGAACCTGGCAAGACAGTTCGGCGAAGCAACCGGCACCGGCAAAGCTCTCCGCTCGGCGATAGATACGGAAACGCCCGACCCGCGCCGCTACGGCAATGTGACCGAGCCGCACGCGCGGGGCGCTATCCTGGTGGCGGCGGTGTTCGATGGGTTCCTGGCCACGTTCAGGTCACGCATTGCGGACCTTGTTCGCATCGCCACAGGGGGCAGTGGGAAGCTTCCGCCGGGCGAACTCCATCCCGATCTCATCGCCAGGATCGCGAGCGAGGCCGCACAGACGGCGCAGCGTCAGCTCAATATGTGCATCCGCGCGTTCGACTATCTCCCGCCGGTAGACATAACTTTCGGGGACTATTTGCGAGCGCTGGTGACCGCAGATTTCGAACTCGACCCAGACGACGCCTGGGGGCAGCGCGCAGCACTAATCGAAGGATTTCGGCGCCGCGGCATCTATCCCGATGGGGCGACGTCGCTCGCAGAGGAATCGTTGCGCTGGCCTGCCGCCGACCCCGAAAAGGCACCAATGGTCGACAGCCTCAGCTCCCTCTTGCCGGAACTGCTGCGGCGTGAAGCGGCTCGCTTCACAAAGATCTCGACTGACCCCAAGATTGCGAAACGGTCGGATGAGCGGCCTGCGTCAATAAGCGATGATATGAATGAGGAAACCGGCAGCGACTCGTCGAAGATGATGCGGGACGCGCTGGTCGCTTATGCGCAGCAGAACAGCAAGGCGCTGCAGCTCACAGGGCGCCGGGATGTGTATGTGTCGGCATTTAACGCCGTATTCCGCGTCGCGCCCTCCGGTGCGCTCCAGATCGAGCTTGTCGCGCAGTTCGTCGAAACTGACAAGACGACTGCCTCCGACCCCGAATGGGGAGGCGTTCCGGTGAGGGGAGGCACCACTGCCATCATCGGGGTCGACGGGACCTTGCGCTACGTCATAGCGAAGCCCTTGCCAGCGCATACGCTTGACCCTGCGATTTCGGCCCGTGCGGATGCTCGAGTGGCCAAGCAGCGTGCTTTCGTCGAAGATCTCGATGAGGCTGATCCACGAACCAACTATCTCGACCAGTCCGAGTTTAAAAACCGCATGGCAGCACGGATGAGCCTTCGAGCACTACATGAGGATGCGCTGTGATGCGACACACGATCCGGATGTATGAGGTCGGGTTCGGTGACTGCTTCTTGCTAGGGTTTCACGATGATGCTGGCTCGAAGTATGTGCTGATCGATTGCGGGACGATCACCGAAAAGAAGGCGCAGCTCGATAACATTGTCTCCGACATCATCGAGACTTCCGGAAAGCGCCTTGCCCTGGTGATAGCGACGCACCGGCATAAGGATCACGTTTGGGGCTTCGATGATCCGCGCTGGGCCGACGTCGAGGTGGGCGAAGTTTGGATGCCTTGGACGGAGGATCCGACGGACACGCGCGCCACCCAAATCCGCGAACGCCATTCGGCTTTGGCGTTGGCACTTGCCGGCGCACCTAGCAACCAAAATCCGCTCGAAATCACGCCAGCACGAGAAACGGTCGCTCAGGCGAGGGCACGCAACCTCCAAGCCATCGCGCTGAACGCGTTGACCAATGAAAAAGCAATGACCACGCTCCACAGCGGCTTCGCCGGGGCGCCCCGGCGGGCGTTTTTGCCCACTGAGAATACGACCTGCGAAGCTCGGACAGTAAATGGCCTGGCGGGCGTTACCTTTCATGTGCTTGGCCCGACGCACGATGCGAAGGCGTTGGCAAGCATGGATCCGCCCGAGGGCGCGGGATATCTGAAATGGCCGACACGCATTCCAAAGCGGCGCGTCGGTCCGCCGTTTTCCCAGCACTACCAGATCAGCGCCCCCAATTACGTACCTCTCGGACCTCGGCGAACATTTCGCTTCGAGGAAAGGGCGGCAGTCAAGAAGGCGCTGGTTCAGCCCTCCGGCGTGTTGGCGGCGGCCTTGGATAAGGCCATTAACAACACAAGCCTGGTCATCGTCGTGGAGGCGGATGGCTACTTCATGCTGTTTCCGGGCGACGCGCAATGGGGCTCGTGGCAAGCGATCATGGCCGATCAGAAATGCCGCGCGGTCCTTGAGAAGGTAGACCTGCTCAAAGTTGGACATCACGGCAGCCACAACGCGACGCCGAGGGCTTTGGTCGAGGAAATCATCCCCAAGCCATTGACCGCGTTGTTCTCGACCAAGCCGGTAAAGCAATGGCCGAACATTCCGCGGGCGAAGTTGCTGGCCGCACTCAACGACCGCCACGCGAAAATCGCGCGGACGGACGCCGAACAGGACGTAACCGGCGCGCCGTTCGAGGTGTCGAAGGGGCTTTACATCGAGTGGACTGGGTGAGGAGCGGAGCAATCGAGGGGGATTGAATTATGGACGGCGCAGCTTGGGTCACTTTGATCACGCTTGTCATGAGCGTCATCTGCGTCATTTTGTATGTCGTACAGAGCTCTGGGCTCTTCTCTCCGAAGCCAGTTGCGCCGGCTAAAGCTATGGCCGAGTTGGGCACGAAGTTTGGCGCCGGCGTCGGTCCCCGAAATGACCGAGCTCTTGAGGCTACCTCAGCGCTCGCCTGCAGCCTTGGCAAGATCGGACCAGCCGTTACCTCCATAATCGGCGCCATTTCTCTTCGCCAGGATCGCGGCGCTCGCGACACATGCGTTACCGGGCCCAGAACCCGAGCCGGCGCCACCACCCACGAGTACGTCGACGCCTCCGGTAAAGCCGGAGAAGCCTGCTGACCGGCCAGACAACGAACAACAATAGGATTTTCCCGCGCGGCGGTCTTGGTGCCGCCGACCCAGTAATTTGCTGATCGAGAAAGGAGACTGGCAATGACGATCCGACTGACCTGCACACCACGGAGGTTGCCTGACCAAGTCATCGACGAACTGGTACGAACGGGGGGGGGCGGCAAACCGCGCGACGTTGTCAGTTCTCATTCCTCGACGCTGGCCTGCTGGTGGGGTTCGGCTCACGGTCGGCTTCCTTGACGACGCGCCGGCTGACTTGCGCGCGCGCATCGTTTTGCACATGAACGCTTGGGCCAAGAGCGCAAACGTCTCCTTCGTTGAGACGCGAAAGCAGGCGCAGGTCCGGATCGCGCGCATAGCTGGCGGTGATCAGGGCGGCTATTGGTCGTATCTCGGTACCGATATCCTTCATATCGAGAAGGATCAGCCGACGATGAACCTTGAAGCGTTCACCATGGCCACCAGCGAATCCGAGTTCAAACGCGTCGTGCGTCACGAGACCGGGCACACGCTCGGCTTCCCGCATGAGCATATGCGCCGACAGCTTGTCGAACTGATCGACCGCGAACGCGCTGTTCAGTATTTCGGAGAGACGCAGGGCTGGAGCGAGGATGAGGTCGAGCAGCAGGTATTGACGCCGATCGAGGATGGTTCGCTCCTCGGCACGCCCCGCTCCGACAGCAACTCGATCATGTGCTATGAAATCCCTGGCGAGATCACGAAATCCGGCGACCCGATCGCGGGCGGCACCGACATTGATGAACTCGACTACGAGTTTGCGGGCTCCCTCTATCCTAAGTGATCGCTGTAAGTGGAAGCGCTTGGTTCCATTCTTGAGGCAGGGTGCATGATTTGGATAGCAAGTTCGAAATCCATAACGCTATCTTTTGTGCTGAGCTAGCGCATCCCTTCTGATCGCTATGCGCGACCTCCAACGCTGCTCGGACAGCAGGGTTCGGGTGCAAGTGCCCGGCGGAGATCCACTGTGCCGTTGGTTTAACTCACACGGAAAGAAAACCTGGTAGTGTCCGGGCGCAGTCCAACTGGTGTCCAGCTTTTGGCATCGCCGGCGTCGGCGATACAGATCGCGTCGTTCGATCCAAACAGGCTCACGCCCAGACGCGCCTCGAGGCGGCGAACAGGGCTTGGGGGGAACGGTTCGCTTTCCCGAGCTTACTCTACTTCGACCCGACGCTGGCGCCGACAAGGGACTTGTGTGATCTCGTGGCTACCTGCGGTGCCATGCGTTTAACCACGCCGTCGCTGGTTCGTTTGCGGTGCGCGGACGAGGATGGAAGGGCTCGCCGCCGAGCTCAACAAAGATGCTATTATCGCGGGGACTCAACTGGCGGCCTTCTGCACCCCAAGAGGAGTTAGTGTTGGCCGGCGCGGCCCTATCTTCGTGGTCAGGTGACATCGTCCTAATGGGGCTGCCAGCGGAAACGGCAACTACAGTATCGCGATGCTCACTGTCTCCACCGGCGCTCCAGGCGCTCCAGTTCATCGAATACGTGCAGACGGCAGTGTGCAGCAGACACCAAGTTGAAAATCCCCTTCAGCAAGCTCATAATCGCCATCTAGCCTGGGGGGCTTGGTGGGTAAGCGAGGATTCTCAGCGGCCGAACGATGGGCCATCTACTCGGTCCACGGCGAGAAGTGCTATTTCTGCACGCGCCCTATCGACCTTCAGTCGATGCAAGTGGATCACATCATCCCCGAGACTTTGCTGAAAACGCCCGCCGAACTCGCAAAAGTTCTCCAGCTATACGGCCTTCCAGCTGAGTTCGATGTCAACTCATGCGAGAACTGGCTGCCAGCGTGTGTCCCGTGTAACAACAAAAAGCGTGCGAGGGTGTTCGATCCCGCGCCGGTCATGCTCATGCAGTTGGCGACAGCAAAGGAAAGCGCTGCCGAAGTTCGGGAGGTGGCCGAGCGTACTATCTCGGACAGCAGGCTCTCCAAGGCTCTCGCTATGGTCGCGATCGCGGTTAAACAGGAGGACATCGATATTGATCTGCTGCAGCCGCTGCTTGCCGCCTTCCACAAGGCACGGGCAAAGCGAGTCGGAAGAGCTGGGCACGCCATGGAATACTGTAGAGTTAAAGAGCCCGCAGTCAGAGCGAAGCGTCGTGTGCAGTCGACCCTTAGCTTCCTACTCTTGGGCACCGGCGTTGCCGCCTTGTTCGCGCTCCCTTTTGCGTTTCATGACGAAAGCACTTGGGATAATTTCATAAAAGGGATCTCTCGGATAGAGCATTTAAAACATAGCCCTTCGAAAGCCATTTATATCCTTGCGTTTATTTCGATCGTTGTTGTTCTTGGACTCCTGGTCTTGCGGTCAGCTTTTAGTGCATCAAAGCTACGCCTGGAAGTATCAAAAAACCCTGATCGGTTACCTACAACCGAAGAACAGCCAGGGAAAACAAGGGGCGAGGAGCGTGAGATCGAGCAAGCCGCTTTGATCAGGCTTACCCCCTTCCTCACACTAAAAATGGATGATTCTGTTGCCGGAACTCTGGATATGCGCCCCGGGATATCGGAAACGAAGTGATCATCAATATCGGTCGCCGTGCATCGACCTTGATTCGACCGGTACCTGGCTAGATAGACAGATTCCGTAAGTCCACTTGACACCCTCGCTCTCCAAAAGCGGCCAGTCTCATTGCGGCCCAATAGCGGTCGTTCAAAAGTTCTACAATTCAGGATTGACTGGGGTTCTTGGAACCTTTCGAACTTTCTGTGTTGCGCCTCTAGTGGAATAGCGCGCCCTTAAGAAGGAGGTGGGAATGTCTGATTCAGCTGCGGTGCGAACTTGATCGAGGCACTCATCTGGGCTTCGAGCCGGTGGATCGCTAGGGAATTCTACAAGCCTTGTTAGACTGTGCCAGATCGATCGGCCTTGGAGAATCTGGGCTGATTATTTTGCAAAATCTATCGCGGTTGCTCGCCAAGATCAGTGCTGTATGATATATTAAGCCGCTATACGGCGAAGCCAATCTGGTCACCGATTTTTGGGCAATTGAGCAATGACTCTGCGGTTGAATGGTTAAGCTCAGCTTCTCGCGTACTAAGCCTCACGTGAACATCGGCACAATTGGCCACGTCGACCATGGCAAGACGTCGCTGACGGCGGCGATCACCAAGTATTTTGGCGAATACAAGCGCTACGACCAGATCGATGCGGCGCCTGAGGAGAAAACGCGGGGCATTACGATTTCTACGGCCCACGTCGAATACGAAACAGCAAGTCGTCACTATGCCCATATCGACTGCCCCGGCCACGCCGACTATGTGAAAAACATGATCACCGGTGCCGCGCAGATGGACGGCGCGATCCTGGTCGTTTCGGCCGCTGACGGTCCGATGCCGCAGACCCGCGAGCACATCCTGCTTGCCCGTCAGGTAGGCGTGCCGTCGATCGTTGTGTTCCTGAACAAGGTCGACCAGGTCGACGACGCCGAGTTGCTCGAACTGGTCGAGCTCGAGGTTCGCGAGCTGCTGTCGAAGAACGAATTCCCCGGCGACGACATTCCCATCATCAAGGGTTCGGCGCTGGCTGCTCTTGAAGATTCGAACAAGACGATCGGCGAAGACGCGATCCGCGAGCTGATGGCTGCGGTCGACGCCTACATCCCGACGCCTGTTCGTCCGCTGGACAAGCCGTTCCTGATGCCGATCGAAGACGTGTTCTCGATCTCGGGCCGTGGCACGGTTGTCACCGGTCGCGTCGAGCGTGGCGTGGTCAAGGTCGGCGAGGAACTTGAGATCGTCGGCATCCGTCCGACGACCAAGACGACCTGCACGGGCGTTGAGATGTTCCGCAAGCTGCTCGATCAGGGCCAGGCCGGCGACAACATCGGCGCGCTGCTGCGCGGCGTTGACCGTGAAGGTGTCGAGCGCGGCCAGGTTCTGGCAAAGCCGGGTACGGTCAAGCCGCACAAGAAGTTCGTGGCCGAAGCCTACATCCTGACCAAGGAGGAAGGTGGCCGTCATACGCCGTTCTTCACCAACTACCGTCCGCAGTTCTACTTCCGCACGACCGACGTTACGGGCATCGTGACGCTGCCGGAAGGCACCGAGATGGTAATGCCGGGCGACAACATCACGGTCGATGTCGAGCTGATCGTGCCGATCGCCATGGAAGAGAAGCTGCGCTTCGCCATCCGTGAAGGCGGCCGCACCGTCGGTGCCGGAGTGGTCGCAAGTATCATCGAAGACGAGAGGCCGCGTTTTCCTGTCCAAACAGGCGTTGTTGCAATTGGCGCAGAGTTAGCTATTGCAACTGAACAAGCCACTTTTAAAGCACGGTCCGCAGAGAGGCGTGGCTATCAGGCTTTGAAGCGGGAGATAGAGAAAGTGTCCGATAACCCACATATATTTGAATTGGCAATTAGAATTATCGACGCATTGCTTGATTCTGACCTTCCATCAGAAACTCCCTTCTCTCTAAAAGACATACAGGGAGTGGTTGCGGAAGACACTATCAATTTTGAATTAGTATCCACGATCTTTGTTTTAGCTTCACTAGAGATCGCGCCGTTGAACGTGCGCGGAATTTTTGTCGATGCTACTGGAAGGCGCATACAGCTCGATTCGGATCAATTTGACAACGCCCTCTTGCTAAACCGAATAGATCATCCGGTCTTGGGCCAGTTGGACAACGTGAGGTCCAGAATCTATCCCGAATTCTACGTGAGCCCCGAACGACTGAGGGTGTTTGAATGAGTAGTGATGGCCCCACTCTTGAGGACCTCGCTAGATTGGTTGGAGACATGTGTAACGGGGCGGTCGTTGCCTATCACTTTGCCGCAACCGACAAGGGTCGAGTTAGAGCTTTGGAACGGGTCCTAGATTTTTCCTATGACAGCTTGGTTGAAAATCGCCACCTAAACCAAAGTCATAGCGAGGATGCTCTTACGGTCAATGTAGTCGAGCAATTAAAAGGATTTCTAATAAACGCCTCCCATGACACTCAAAATGGTGGTCACTGTGACATCCTGGTAAGAGGAAAAGGTCGATTCTTGTGGGTTGCCGAGGCAAAAATCCACAATGGTTATAGTTGGCTGGAAAAAGGTTTCCGCCAGTTATGTACCTATCTGACGGGATCTGAGAACCAAGATCACGGTGAGATCATTATCTACCTTCGCCAGCAGAAAGCCAACGTTGTTCTACACGATTGGATGAGACGTTTGACTGGCATTAGGCCGGATTTATCAGTTGATGATCAGGTCGAGAATTCATTGTGGTTTAGGTCGAGTCATTCGTCAGAGGGGACTGGTAGAAATTTGTTTATCCGTCATCGCATTATTCCATTGTTTTGGCACTCATCCTGACGGTAGTTGTCGAGCGGAATGGATGAAATGAAAATAGACGCCACTGACACATTGCGGGTCGTTCAAAATAAGAACGCTGAGAGCGAAGCTTATAGGCGGCAGTTGCATATATGGCTTGGTGTTGGCTCGGCGGGCGGCGCAATATCGATGACTTCGCTGGCCGCCAACCTACCCGATCCAGCCTACGTCTTTCGCTTCCTCCAGCCCTCCCTCTGGTCGTTTCTAATCGGAGTCGTGGGAGTAGGCTCCAGCCTGTTCTTTCTTGCCTTGCGAGCGGACGAGCAAAGCGAACATTTCGCAGCGTCGCACAACCGGGAAAAGATCAATGAAGCGATTAAAGCGATGCCCGAAGTGATTGCGTCTCCCAAGCGGCTCGCCGACGAAGCGAATCGAACTCGAAATTAGCTGATTAGTCAGTCACACGAAAAGCATGCAAAGGCGGAGCATGCGTGGAAATTGAGCCGGCGGTATTCGATTGCCTGGGCGGCAAGCCTGACGATCTCCGCTCTTGCGTTCGTTTTGGGTTTCGCATGGCCGCTGACACAGCTCAGCTTTTTCGGAGCAAAATTGTTGCCGTGACCGGAAAACGACGAATGCGCCCGCATCCTTGAGCTTACGATGCCACTTTTTGCGCATCGGTTCCTAATGCCCAGCGCTTACCAGCTCATAGGCAATTAAAGGTCATGACCGATCCGTTTCAGATCGGAAAGGCATGGTCGAATTCTTCGGCTCGAACTTCGCGGGCTCGGTGGGTCTAAATAACCCTCTACGTTAGTGGCCCAGCGAGTTCTGCAGGGTTTTCTGGGAAAGCTTTTCCCGGTGATTTCCCTTTCGCGCTGCATTGCGTGTGCTGAATTCCAGCGTATCCTGCTCTTGCGCATGTGAGCTTAGGGTGGCGCCTGGCGCTTCGATTGGCCGCCACTTTGAAAACCAGCGTCGGCATGGCGGCCGAAAATACTGAGGCAAGATACCCGCCATTTCAAGAGGAAAACTCGTCATGGATTCCCATGCCGTTATTGTGTCCCTGCCAGTCGCCGGGGCCGACCGCACTGTACTTATTGATGCCGCCAACGCAGCGTTCGAGGCTGCCTTAAGCGGATAGAACCCAACAACGAGGTGCTAACCAGAAGCCTTTGGGATGCTGGTGACTACGTCGACAATCAACTGTTTACTGAGCTGATCACCCCAGACAAGTTGCCAATGCGACGCGACGAAGTTGCGTACTACATCGACGTATTCCTGGTGCATCATGTCATTGGATTGGCAACCGAAGCGGACGGCGAGGCCGCAGAAACCCGATCTTGAGCCTCGCCGCCCGCAAGCTCTGACTGCCGCGGCGTTCTAGGGGGCAGCGCGATCAATATCGTGACCTTTGCCGCCACCTCTTCAAGGGTGGCGGTGAGGCGGTTTATCTGCGAGGCGGTTGCTGCCAGCTCAGGGCCGTAACGGGTGACGAGATATTCCCGGTTCTGGCTTAGGGAGTGAAGATGCTTGGCTGCTTTCGTGCGAAGCAGCAGCCCGGCTTTCAGCGAGTGTTACGTTCGCGCCAATAGGTCGTGCTGCATTTTGCGAATCTGACTGGGTGTCCACGATGGAGCAAAAGCGCGGTCAGATAGAGTTCGATCGCATGGATTGCTGACAATCTGGATGGCAGGTGAATCACTAGCGAGACAGCTACATTGATCTTTAGGGGCTCATGGCGGTGCAAAACACCGTGTGAAGGGCTGCGAATATCTGAACCGTGAGCATTTGTTCACAAAGCTCAACCTCAAGGCCCCTTCGGTACAATACCCGGATTTCATTGACTGTACTGTTGACTTTCAATAATGGCGGTGGATAGTCCGTTTATAGAGAACATCCCGCTGTCGCTGCAAATTGGGCCATGCGTCAGCGGGGCTGATTCACAAGCCGGTAGATCAGATCGTGCGATCATGCCGGGCCGGCAAGGTTCCCTTGTCCGGAAGGGGGCACGCCGGAACTGGTCGACAACGCATGAGAGGCAACGCGCCGATCGAGCCGTCCTTGGGATGGACCTATTTGTCGCGCGCGGCGCTGGCTCGCGCAAAGGCGCAGATGGATGAAGAATCCACAGGTGTGCGTGACGAGATCGGGTTTCTGACTATCCATCAGCGCTATGCAGACCGCTTCTTCCCGGGCACCTCGGTGCTGCACACCCGCGCCCGTTATGCATTCTTCGTCCCCTGGCTGTTCGAGGATTTAGCCGGCCTGATAGGACCGGCCGCCGTGCGGGCATTGCGCGAGCGTGAAAGGGAGTTGGCTGGCCGGCTAAAGAACGCGGGCGAATCCCAAGTGATAGGAGGGCGGGTTTTTCCCAAAGCTTCGAGTCAGCCGCCGTCTACCGTTTATTGGAATGCGCTGGCAGTTTGGGGGATTCTACGGTCGCGTGCCGACGGGCGAACCATCTCCCGGTCACAAGCTCATCGGCAGCTGAAGGGTGCCGGCGCAGCGATTGATGACGATGACCAGCCGCTCCTGAGTCCCGAGCCGCCATTCCTTGCGCTTCCCGAACGACCGGGTAGCTGGCGAAGCGGCCCCATCACGCTACGGCTGACCTCTAAAGAGGCATCGTTCCTGCGCGAACACCTCGGCCAGTTGCGTCCCATTGGTGGGAAAGAACTTTCCTTGCTCTCCAGGCTGGTGCGGGCAGAGATAGGCGCGCCCTCTGGAATGTGGGCTGCCGAGACGCGGGCGCTGGCTGGCCCAGACCAGTTCGCGCTTGGCCGGGCCGAGCAGGTCGCAAGCCTCGCCGGTATAGGCCGCGCGGTCTATGACGCACTGCTAGAACATACACTTGAGGCGGTCGACAAACGCGAGATGTCGACGCGCCATCGCAACCATCTCACAGCGATCGCCAGGGAACTCGGTCCTGTTGCGGCGAATCTCGATGTCAAGGGGCTTGAGGGCGATATCGGGGCGTTGCCGGTCAAACTGCGGGCTGTCGTCTTAGCCACGAAGGACTGGATAGCGTCAAAGACACAAGATCCCGTTCCGCTCCTTTACATCTACACAGCGGCGGAAGCTCGCAAGGGGCCGCGAGCACGCCTGGCGCCGACGCCCAATGGTCGTGCTAGACGTCTGGAGTGGTCCAGCGATGAACATGGTCTTGCAACGCCACTCCATTACAGATGGTCGCAGGTCAGCACGCTTCTCAACGACCTGATGGATGCAGAATGAGCGCTGCCGTCGACAACTGGCCGGCGCTATCGTTCCTCGAGGCTCTTCGCCCCGGTCCTGATGAACACGTCGACCTGGCGCTTTTGGCCTCCTATTCGGCTGATCTGGCGTCCATTGGCGCCGCTTTGCTTGCCCTGGCAGGCAAGGACAGCGATGCGGGTCGTGGCAGTCCGAGCGATCTTGCCGACGCGGTCGAACGGCTCCGTGGCAAGATGCGCATCATTATCCAGCGTGGCCGCCTGGCAAAGATGCGCCGAACGCCGCGCATCGCCGCTGTGCTTGACCAATTCGTGCGTGAGGTCGATTTCGACGAGGCGATGCATAGCTGGCATCCCAAAGCCGCCCTGGTGCGCACACGAAACAACAATCACGAGGTCGGCTGGCGGCTGTGGATCGGAAGCCGTAATCTTACCGAATGCGTCAACCGCGATATGGGTCTGCTGCTGGTCTCGGGCCGAGACGGCGCAAAGCCGATAAGTGGGTCTGGCGAACTCGCACGTGCTCTGGCAGAGCGCGCAGCGCTCAATGGTATTCGCCCGGCGTCTTTGGCGTCTGCAGTCTCCATGATCGCTTGGCGCGCACCACCGGGCGTGACCGTTGAGCGGATCCGCTGGTCGACCGGGTCCGGCGCTCTGCCAATACCGGTTCCGCCGGCCAATGCCGATGAGGTCGTGGTTGTCAGCCCGTTCATCGACAAGCGTTTCTTGGCCAGCCAGACGCCAAAGGAGAAGAAACCGCCGCGGCGTGTGCTCCTGACGACCATGCGCGAGATCGAGCGCCTGGGCCCCTCGCTCAGCGCATTTGACGAACTTCTGGCCCTCGACGCCCCGGACTATCCGGTCGGCGATCCCGAACCGGAGGCGCCGCAGTCTCACGACACAGCCGAACCCACGGCGGCAGATGACGAAGAGGAAGAAGAGGAAGAGATCGGTCTGGGCCTCCATGCTAAGCTCTTGTTCGTGCGTGTGGGGCGTGACCGGACCTTGTGGGTTGGGAGCGCGAACGCCACCGATCGCGCTTGGTCGGGCCGCAATGTGGAGGTGATGGCCGAACTGCGGATCACCGAGGCAGTAGAAAAAGGGCTCAAGGCGCTCACCAACTCAGCAAGGCTCGTTAGCGCGCCTGAAAAAGAATACGAGCCGGATGCCGCCATGCTGGAGGAGGAGGCCCTCGAACGCGCCCGCGCGCAGGTGGCCGCGCGATGGGCCGCCACGCTCAGTTTCGATGGTGACGAGGCCCGCCTGCAGCACATCTCTGATATCCATCCTGACGGACCTCATCCGGAGGAAGTCGACTTCGTGCTCGAGGCCGGCTCCCTGCAGGGTCAATTCATGGTGTGGCCGCGGGATTCAACAACGTTGCAACTTGGAGCCATGCCGCTGTCGGAACGAAGCGAGTTTGTTCGCCTGCGCGTCAGCCGCGGCGAAAAAGGCCTCTCCTGGCTGCAGCGTGCGCCGGTCGATCCACCTTTTGGTGAGGAGCGCGACCGTGCCGCTTTCGTGCGTTTGCTGGGGGCGAGGGGGTTCCTGCTTTGGCTGGCCGGACTGCTGGCCGATGACGGCCGCGACGAGGGAGACTGGACGACCGAAAAGCGAAAAGAGCCGACACTTCCGAGTCAGAAGATCGGACTAGATCCCGGTTTGCCGACGCTGGAAGAGATACTGGCGGCCTGGTCGCGCGACCGGCAAAAGTTTCGCGAGATCGAGCGAAGGGTCACCGAGTATCTTCCGGCGGTGCGCGAGCAGGTTAGACACGAGGACGCGCAAGCCGGCGAACTGCTTAGGCGTTTCGAAAATCTCTGGAGAAAGCTCAAAGAGGGTCTTGGCGACAGGGGCAGAGGCCGATGAGCGCGTCGCCCAAACCGTTTCAGCAGGCCGCCGTCATGGCGGCGCTATCCAATTTCGCCGACCTAGGCGGACGGCGGCGCTTTCTGGTCGCGGACGAGGTGGGCCTGGGCAAGACCGTTGTCGCCAAGGAGATCGCACGTTCGATGTCGGATGGTGGCAGGCGGCCGCTCGTCATCTACTACATAGCCAACGGTCACGCCGTATCTCACCAAAACAAGGGACGAGTGGTCGATTTTCTCGAGGAGCACGACCGCGAGGCCGCCGTCAAGACGCCGGATCGACTGTCCCTAATCGCCGTTTCCCCGCGACCGAGGAACCCTGTCTTGATTTATGCGCTGACGCCGGCGACGTCGTTTCCCGGTGCCCGTGCACGCCTCACCGGTGGTCGAAAGGAAGAGCGCGCCTTCCTGCAGGTACTCCTGGCCCGTGCATACCCTGCCTTCGCGGGTGATCTCGATCCGAGCATCTTGCGACTTTCGGTCGGCCGATCGTGGGACTGGCTCGTCGATGACGCGCGAAGGAAGCTGGCCAACGCGCCTCCGGGTTTGGCGCAGCGGTTCAGGGACGCGCTCGCGCTAGAGTTCGGCGATCCAGTCCGCCCTGCAATGGAATTGGCGCTCGACGGCGATCAGGCGCGCAAGATCAAGGCGCTCACGCCGGCCACTTTCGTAGGCCGTCTGCGCCGGGCGCTGGCGTTGGCGACACTGCGCCATCAACCGCCGGATCTTGTCGTTCTGGACGAATTCCAGCGCTACCAGCACATTCTCGATGAAAAGGATGCCGATCCACTTCTCAAGGCGCTGCTTGAGCCTGAAGGGTCGACTCTACCGCCGGCAATTCTGCTCCTGAGCGCAACGCCGTACCGGCTGCTAGGCACGAGATGGGAGGAAGCGCGCGGTGCTCTAGCCCAAGTGGAGCTCTTGAAGCTGATTGACTTCCTTGGTGGCGCGCACGTACGTGAACGCGCAACCAGGTTCTTCTCCGATTTCGGGGACAGGCTGCGCGACATTGCGGTCAACGCCGAGGCGAGCCATTCGGAGCTGGCGCATTCGGTGGCGGAGGCAGCAAGGCTGAGGAATGGGTTGCGCGGGCTGCTGGTGCCGGTGATGTCGCGTACGGAACGGGACAGCGTGACGACTGCGGATCCGCTCGCTGCGACGAAATTTCTCGACGCCGACCCTTTGCCGGAGGATTTTCGGATCTACCGGCATCTGGTCGACAGCTTTCCTGAACAGATCCGCTATGAAGCGCTGCCCTACTGGTCGTCGGTCCCGCTGCCCGCCCAATCTCTTGGTCCGCGCTACGTGGCCTGGAGGCGAGCAAATATCAGGCCGGCGCCGAACCTGACACGCATGACAAGGGATCGCCGCAACAGACTGGATGCGCCCGCAGCCTGGCCAGATGCCAAGTTTCGCGCGCTCGCTAAAATCGCCCCGCCTGAGCTGCTGGCGCTCCCATGGGTTGCTCCATCGCTGCCGTGGTGGCCGCTGCGCGAGGGCTGGGCCGCCCAAGCTTTTGATCCCAAAATCTTGATGTTCAGCCGCTTTCGGGCAACGCCGCCAAGCGTGGCCGCACTCCTCAGCTTTGGGTTGGAAGCGCATCGCCTTCCCGAGCACCGAGGCGGGTATGAGCGGGCCTACAAGCGCCGCCGCTTTAAATTATCCGCCGTGCCCGGGCCCGTCATGGCCGCCTTCCATCCCTCCCCATGGCTGATCCGGCATACAGATCCGCTCGCCAAGGCCGGAGCAACGCTGCGCGCAATTCGCAACAGGGTGGAGCGGCAGATCCTCAAGGCCCTTCCCAAGGGCATCGCTGAGAACGACACGGTCAAAGCTCGGCAGCGCCACAGATCGATTGCGCAGGTGCTGGCTTCGATCGAGCAGGCCGCATGCATGGCGGAACGATCCGCGGCAGCCTGGGCGAGCGCGATCGGCGTTGATCGCGCCGCACGTTCCGCGATTCGCAAATGGCGACAGGCAAAGCGGATCGACAGCATTTCCGAGCGGGAACTCTCAGATCTCGTTGATTATGCAATCGGAGCGCCAGGTGTCGCACTCGGCCGCGCCTTGCTGCGCCACGACCCGACGATCCTGAATGAAACGAGGTTTCCGGAACTGGTTCACCTTAGCTGGCACGGTTTGCGCGCCTATCTCGACAATCCGGTTATCTTGGCATCGCTACCAGGCGAGACGGCTGTCGAGCAGGTGATGGGGGCGGTCGTTGATGGTGGCTTTGAGAGTGTCCTCGATGAACATTTCTGGTTGCGGGCACAAAATCTTTATGAGGGAGCTGCTGGTCTGGCCAAGGATCTGAAATCCTCGCTTGGGCTGCGCGCCGGCGGTTTCAGCTTTCACGGCATCGGCGGGCAGCCACACAAGATTCCGGTGCGCTGCCATGTTGCCGTGCCTTTTGGCGATGCCGAGGCCGAGCCTCTCGTCAAAGTCAGAGACGGGGTTGCCCAGGCCGCGCCGGTTCGTCCCGACGAGGTTCGCCGCAGCTTCAACACGCCCTTCTGGCCGCACGTGCTGGCGACAACATCCGTGGGTCAGGAGGGCCTAGATTTCCACCCTTGGTGTTCGCGCGTGGTCCATTGGGACCTCTCGTCCAACCCACTTGATCTTGAGCAGCGCGAAGGCCGCATTCAACGCTATGCCGGCCTGGCGATCAGGCGCCAGCTCGCGACCGTGTTGCGCGACAAGGCATTGAAAGACCTCGCGCAGACCGGCGGTTCACCCTGGCAGAGTTTGCAAAGACAGGCAGACCTCACCGTCGATGCGAGCGGGCTTCGCCCTTGGTGGGTGCTCGACGGCGCCGAAATCAGTCGTCACATTTTTGAGCGCCCGTTTGGCCGCGATGTCGCGCGTTTTCATCAACTTCGCGAGCAACGTATGATCTACCGCTTGGCGCTAGGACAGCCCAATCAGGAAGACTTCATTGACGTGCTGGCGCGTGGTGGCGAGGCAGCCCGCAGATTGCTGCGACCACTCGTGCTCGATCTTTCAGCGATGGGGCTCCGGCAAATGGTGTTGGCACCGGGAAATGACCCTTCGGTATCATCGGATATTGTCGACATCTTTCCGGCTGCGGCCAAGTAAGACAACCTATCGATTCCCGGGAGCGTGCAGATGGGTCATAATTTGACCGGACCGTACCGGATCAAGGCGGTCAGCCTCTGCGAGTGGCCATTCGTGCCATGCTTCCAATGTCGCTGCATTGATAGCGACGGAACCATCGTCGATCGCGCTCCGCACGCGCTCAACAAGTGAACGGATGTCTTCAGCCTGACGCAGCAGCTCGCCGCTGGTCCGCAGGTTTTGTAGGCGCTGTTGGTTGAGTTGTGCCAGCTGTTCTTGGCGCCGGTTTTCCTTTTCGATCCGCTCCCGCTCTGCACGCTTCTCGGCTTCCCGCAGGCCAAGCCGGAACTTCTTCTCGCCCGCCACAATGATTGCAGCAGCAATCTCAGCGATCCTTGATTCAAGCTTGGTGTCACCGTCATCCTGCCACGAGATGGTGGCCTTGCGGTCGAAGCTAGGATCGAGCTGCAGCGCGAGCGGCGTCGAAGTTGACAGGTCTGGCGCCGGCCGCAGGTAGCCCTGATGGCGCACCGTTCGGTGGCTGCCGACTATTTGTATGTCCAGACCTAGGGGGGTGTCGCCGATGATTGCTCGCGCATGGATTTCGCCATCGTGCTCGTAGGCGTCACCGTCATGGCCGCGCTTGCTGAGCGCGAGAAACAGCGCATTCAAGATTCGGAGCCGCCGCTTGCCTAGTGCATTGTCAAACTTGGGTTTGTCAAAGGTCCACTGGCGTCCTGCATTTTTGTCGCGGCGACGCAGCTCCTGCTTGAGTATTTGAACGAGCCCTTTGTGAGGCCTGTCCAACGTCTGCGGGACGGAAACTTTGCCAATCGCCTTCAATTCCTGTGCATCGAGTTCGTCGAGGTCTTCTGGAACCAAAGCGGATGCAAAAGGCCCATTGGATGCAAGAGGTGTTGCAATTGTCAGAACCTTTTTGAAGCGGGCGTCGACACTTGCTCGGCCGAATTCACCGGGGCGCCGTGGTGGCGCCTTGGGTAGTGCTGGCACCCTCTTTCCGGCACGTATTTTGTTCCAATAGCCTTGCGGCGGCGACGCAACTCCGCATCGTGTCAGCAGCTTCTTCAGCCCGACGTCGGACAGTTCGAGCTTCGCCGCCAAGTCTCGCATCGGTGCAGACCAGGCGAACGCAATCAGATCGTCGGGCAACACAAGAATGTCTTTCTGCCACACGTCGGTTTACCTCCGTTTGTTCAGCCAAGGCTGCTTCTGGCACGTCTTCGCAGTGCCGATATGACAGGTTGGCCAGTGCCATCTAAGGTCAAATCTGGCAACTCCAACGTGCCCTCGATCGCGCCAGGGATGCGCCCACGTCATCAAGGCGGCTGCAGATCGGCTGCAGTTGAAGCAGTAGTCTCAGTGAGTATCAGCGGGACGCTCTAGAAGCGATCTGCTTCCTTTCGTAGTTCCTCGCGCAGCAGGGGGCAGCCGGACATTGCCGCGTGGCAGAGCGAGGTTTGGTGCTATCGAGACAGGCCCACGAGATACGACCGAAGGCCGATGGCTAGATAAAAGGCCGCGAGGTGCGGGCTGTGGCGGTCGTGTTATTCCAATAGGTTATTCCCAATTTTCGCGAGGTGCGGGTTTTCCCTGCACCTCCCAAGATCGTCGATTTTCGTTCTTCATCAGTAGCTTAGTGAGATGTGTGGCCGCCCGCTTGCCTTTGTGGGGCTGGGGCCGGGAAGGAGGGCGGGGTCAAAGACTGTCCCTGAGGCGCAGCCGCTCGTCGGTAGATAACGAGCTGTTGGATAGACCACGTTAGAACCTCGCCGACCTAGCCTGAGGTGGCCTCGATCGGCGAACGGCTCGCTGAGGGGCTTCACCTCGGCCGGTAGAGCCGACGTCGCCAGCGCCGGCCGTAGGGTGGCAGCCGAGTGCAGGCTTGTCGGCTGGCGCTATCCTACGCACGGCGGATACTTAGGCTCACCGCCCCAATGGAAGCGCCCGGTCGCGACAACCCGCGCCCAAATCGAAGCTTCCGCAGGGCGGTCGGGCGCCGCATCCTTTCCGAGATGCAGGCGCTGTGCATCGCCCAGGCACGGACTCTCGACGGCCAGAGATCTGGCCATCCTGACACGAATACGCAAACCGTCGTGTTACGGTTTGATGGTTTTACGCCACTGGCCTGATCGCCATCAAAGCAAAATGGGAGAGGTTGCCAAGTCTAGGATCAACCGCCGCGCCTTGCTCCTCCACTCCGGCAGCGCAGTCGTCGCCTCGTCGATGACGGCAACGGCGCTCGGCGCAAAGCCGCCGAGCCAAGACCAAGAGCCGTCCGGCTATCTGCGAGCGCTGATTGAGGCGCACAAGGCAGCCTATGCTGAGTTCGGCAAAGCTCTGCACGAGATAGGCGGTGGCAGCTGCGACCCCGCCAGAGCCAGTCGGGAAGAGGAGAGGGTGCTGCTCGCCATCTGCGGCTATCCTGCCGTTGGGGAAGGGATCGCCTGGCCAAGGCCCGATATCTTTTAGAGATCGAGGCGCGCGGCGAACTCGACCTCGCAGAGCATATGCGGGCCGTTCTTCAATCGACGATGTTGAAGGGTTGATGTGACCGGCGCGCGGATGGCCAGGTAATGACTGTCTGGTCTGCGCCTCTAATCGGCCGTCCAGGCAGCGCTCCAATCGAACGAATCTCGGTTCTATAGCGTCGCCCGAACGACGCTCTCAGCACCCCCACGGCATCAGAGTTGTCAGTTGGAAATAAATTCGCCAGGTGAGTAGCGCCCCGAGCCCGCAGACGACAAGGATGATGCCAAGGACGGATCGGTGAAGTGTAATCCGGTTTTCCAGCTTGCGATAAAGAGGGAGGAACTCTGCGGCGACGATCGAGTAATCGCCATTCAGCTTTGTTTTCTGTCGGGTCAGATCGTCGTCTATCGTCGACAACGTCAGCAATTGGTTGACGATGGCAAACGCCAGGAGGGCCACGAACAGCGTTGCACCAAGCGAGATGGCCAGGTTCGCCCAGAAATTCACGTCGCATTGAGTTGCGGGCTTCAACTGCGTGGCGATGATCACACTCGCGACGGGAATGCCCATTATCTGGTTCTGGATGTCATGGAATGTCTTATGGATCTTACCGGTGTAGTCCGCGATGGCCTCTTCCGCCTTCCCCCGGATTTTGTCGTACGAGAACTCCGAGGCGAACAGCCTATAGCTGTCCTCGCACTTCGTGACGAAGTCCCGAAAGTGTCTAATAAGGCACCTAAAGCGTTCGCCTTCGGGGTGGGTACGACACGTCTCGATCAGTGTGGTAGCGACGATCGCAGCCTTCTGGTCTTTGTGCACTTTCTGCATGACGAAGTTCTCGAACTGGTCGACCAGTGTGGAGTTTACCGAGACAAGGTCGGATGACCTGAAGTCTACAGGGACCATCAGCCGGATCGGCCCGAGGAACAGCATCTCCGCCTGGTACGGGTCGAGAAACGCAGCCGCCTCCTTTAATGTGCGGACAAGGCGCAGTGCGTTCCGGTAGCGCGCGACGGTGTCGGGAACGACGGTATCGTTATAGGCGAACCTCTCCTCGATCAGGTAGTAGCGCTCCGGCTCGGCTATGCGGTTGCGACGGTTCTCGAGCAGCCGGTCGAGGGTGAGCGCAAGGAAGCCAAGTCCTGTGCGTGGAGCACCCACTTCCACGCTAACTGTCGCACCTATGACGACCGAGGACGCTGAGTCGACCGTGAATGCTGCGTCGTCGAACGCCTTCTCATCGCTTTCAATCTGCTTCATCGTTTCCACGATGCTGTAATCGCGGACAGTCAACTTTCCCCTGGAGCCATCTTTCGAGAACTCCGTGTTGCGGTAGAGGGCTATCAACTGGTCGAAGGTGATCATGAGGCTCAGCTACTCCTGATCGAGTTCCAGTCTTTCGATCAGTTCGGGAGGTAGTTCGGTGAAGGTCAGCGTCTTCTTGTCGTCGTTGTAGACAATCTTGCCGTCTGTAAGGGCTTGCCGATTGAATTCGACCGACCAGAGCCGCGTCTTCGCGGAGAACTTCACCATCGGCGACAGCGCTCGCTTCTTCGGAACGAAGCCGTCGCCAAGTCCGACATCCGGATCGCCGAGCGATTTGGCGAGTTCTTTCGGGTTCTCCGGAAACAGCTCGTTGGAGAATGTCTCGAGATCCAAAGGCTCGTTCTCCCGGATGTATCGCTGGCAGATGTCGTACGCCTTCTGGAGGAAAGCTTGCTTGTCCTTCACGAAGCCCTTCGCCGGCTCGGCGAAACCGTTCAGCACGCGCACCAGTGTCCTGGTATCCTCGAGGTCCTGAACGGTGCTGTCGCAACCGAGGAATTCCTTGAAGTACTCGGCGACGTTCCCCTTGCCCTTCAGGAATCCGATGTAACGGTCTGCCGAGTTAGTCCATGCCGTAATGTTGATCCGGCCGGCGAAGCGGAAGCCGTCGAGGTCGAGATGTTCGACTGACGCGATGTCAAAGCTTTTGGTGAGCGCCGCACCGAGCTTATCGTTTATGATCGCCACTAGCAGAAACCGCTGCTCGTCCTTCTCGAGGTGCGCGAACAGGACATGACCGCCCGTCGCCCCAGGCTTTCGGCGCGCCTGAACGGTCAGTGTCGTCATCAGCTTGGCTGTGAGTGTGGCGAAGTCCTTGAATTCGCCCTTCCGGAACTCGTCAAGATAG
Organism: Mesorhizobium sp. M0292; assembly: GCF_040321695.1. Lineage (NCBI taxonomy): Bacteria > Pseudomonadati > Pseudomonadota > Alphaproteobacteria > Hyphomicrobiales > Phyllobacteriaceae > Mesorhizobium > Mesorhizobium sp. M0292. Next base: position 50,085 of record NZ_JAMYSB010000019.1, on the reverse strand, counting down.
GTCTGTGCCGGATAGTTGTCGGCGCTTGCCGCGAAGCGCCCGTGAGACTTCGAGGCGCGGCTCGCATACATAGCGTGCAACTCGCTGACTACGCGCTCCACCGTTTCAGAGACCTTGAGGTGCGCGTTACCCTGCACCGTTTCAAAGCTCTCGGAATCCTTCTTCAGGTCGTGCACCGCGACCTGAATGACCTGCTCGACCATCGAATCCTCCCCCTCGTGATGGCAGTTATGCGAGACGTGAGGGCCCGAACGCAAGTGTTCGAAGGATCAGCAGACCGAATATCCACGCCATGCGTGTCGAAAGGCTGAACGTCTTTCCATTCACTTATGGCCTACTGTCGCAGCGCGGTTTGGATCTTCTTCCACTCATCCTAACAGAGAAGCCGGACGCCCTGCGAAACACGTCGGTAATTGGCTGCTTCGTATCTTCATTCGCCTTCGGCCCACGAGTCGCGCATGTCCATGTGCGCAGCCCTGGCAACTTACAGACGTTGAGTTTATCAACTTCTTTATTCGTCAAGCTCCGACTTCGATCCCTGCAGATCAGCTGAGGGTCGTTTCAGCAATTCTGCGGCGTCCACGCCCAGCACTTCGGCCAGCCTGTCAACGACATCGATGCTGGCGTTATACACGTTGCGTTCCAACGCACTAATGTAGGTGCGATCGATCCCCGCCTGATGCGCAAGCTCCTCCTGTGACAGGCCTTTGGTCTGCCGCAAAGCTCTCAGGTTTCGCGCGAACACCTCTCGGATTTCCATAGATCCGAGAGCAATGCCTTGAAGAGTATTTCACCACGGAGTATTCTCGACAATCAACATTTGGGGATCCAGATTCCGTGATTGGTTTTGGACAGGATTGCTGCCGCTCGGGTTCATGTTTCTCATCGCGGTCCGCGTGCAGCCGCCGCAAGATGGGGTTGGAAAGGCTGGTGAGCCGGATCTCTAATGCTGCCTTCAAGGTGGTCTTTCTGCGGCTGAGACGCGTATCCCTGGCCTGCAATACCCTACTGGCGATTGCTGCCGCCAACACGGTATCAAACGCTCCGACCATTTTGGGTAATCCGGATTGCCCGAAACCAAAGGCCAAAGCCGACTAGACGGTTTTGCACTCCCGTTTGGTGAGTTCGCTGGAGCTTACCGCCACAAACTCTCCAGTCTGGAGCGATAGATGCAGCATCAGAAGGCTTTTCCGGAATCGAAGCCCACCAGATTCGAGGCGTGGGCAAGGGCAGGAGCAGAGGCCGCGCCTCATCCCGCCGATCAACACGTCGGCAGGCAGATCGCGGTCGTTCGCGTCCAGTCGGACGTCTCGCAGGCACAACTTGCCCGATCCATCGGGATCAGCTTCCAGCAGCTTCAGAAATATGAGAACGCGAGGAATCGCGTGAGCGCTTCCATGCTCTATGAGATCGGACGGTCCCTGGACGTTCCCGTCAGTCGCTTCTTCGAAGGCCTGCCTGGGAATGAGACCAGCCGTGAAACTTCGCCTCTGCCTGTCGACGAGCGCATCGACTTCATTGCAAGCGCGGAAGGCCGGCGCTTGATCGAGGGGCTGATGCATCTTCCTCCACGCGTGCGTGGTCGCGTGGCAGCCGTAATCGCCGCATTGGGGGAGGAATTGGCAGGCCTCGACGCGGATAGGGACACCAAGGCGACCGACCAAGCCAATCCTGCTGACCGCAAGACCGGGTGACAGCCATTTAAGGTTGTCTCGTATCAACCTGCGGGTATCGTCAGTAGGCTCAAAGCCGGGCGGTTCCCATGCCCCAGCTTCGCACCGGCCATCTGCCGTCTGCCTCCTTGTCCTCTACCGTAAAGTGAAAATCCCTGAATCGTTTCGCCTCGAAGCGTGGCAGCATGTCCGAAAATTGCGCCCTGGTGACTTCAAGGGAGAGGCTCAGCGACGCCAGCTGATCGGCTTCGAAAAGTGCGCCCGCGTCGGGATGTTCTGTCTTCATGGGCGTTGGGGCCATGATCATGACGACGCCAGGCCATCTGAATGCTGCGTTCGGCATGATGAGCGACGCGGCCAGTATGACATAGCTGAACTCGACTGATTGGCGTGGTGGTCCGGGCTGCACGGACTGGCCAAAATTGATGTTGGCTGAGCCGACGATCTCACCACGCCATTCGCCTGCAACAAGCGGCGGCAGTTGAAGACGGTTTGCCTTTTTTCGGACGGTCATTCCCTAGGTTTTGCGTCAGGAAGCCGGCAACATCAACACCAAGTGCCTCAAGCGTGTACCTAGCAACCGCGACGACCGCCAGCCCGATCCGTGCGAATCTGATCGAGCCGTCTGTTGACCAACAGGCGGGCCACCATCCGCCAGGCTGCGATATGGTTCGAAGGAATGTTCGTTCTTCCAAAACCGGCTGAGAAACCGGCTGAATCTCGAAAATCAAGCCGGCGGCACTTCGGCTGCAAAGCCAAAAAATTCAGGAAATTCAATTAGATGGAATGGCGCGCCCGAAGAGATTCGAACTCCTGACCCTCAGATTCGTAGTTTTAAGCGCTTCGCGCTCAACTTTCGGAGATGGCGGCTATGCCCTCGAGGAGCTGGTCGCCGAGCTCGGCGCCGCGTTCCTGTGCGCCGACCTGGGGCTGCACCTCGAGGATCGCGACGACCATGCCGCCTATGTCGGTCACTGGCTGTCCGGATGAAGGACGACAGCGAGCGATCTTCGCCCCCCGCCGCGCACGCCCAGCGCGCCGCTGACTATTTGTCGCGTTTCAGCGCCGACGAAGCAGCCGCCGCGTGAGCGGCGGCCTTCTGTACCGGAGCGCGCTACAACGTTCGACCGCAGGCCGTCCGCCGCGCCATCAACAGAGCGTCTCGCAAGCAATCCCGTCGCCATCGCGATCCAGCTTGCCGCCCCATGGGCAGTTGTTGAGATACCATTGGGCTTCATCGCAAGAGCTGATTTGCGAGCATGTGCGCCGCGGCTGGCACGAAAAGCTTTGCGCTACCTGGCGGCGGCTAATGATGCCGAGCGGCTGGCTCGCCGGCCTCGCATCCCCAGCGTGCGCTGCTCGCCATTCCCAAGGCGCCTGAAACGTTCCGATCCAAAGACCGAGCTTCGCGGCCTCCGCCTTCGCCTGCTGCGCTGAATATGCTCCGTGGCTGTAGCGGCGCCAATCCAGAGCCTGACCGTGCTCGACCATCCACGCGGCCACCCTGACTCCATCCGCGCGCTGGCAATCACCGACGAAGCGGTGATATCGGTCCCAAGTCACGAATTTGCATAAGACCGGCCTTGAGGCCGCTAGGAAGGTGTCCAGAGCCTCGGCTGCGTGGCGCCCGCAGGGATAATCGAACCCCTTGGCGTCGCTGCAGTATTGCTTGCTCTCCGGGGCGTCGATGCCGTTGAAGCGGATGCGCTGACCGTGGACCTCGATCGTGTCGCCATCGATGACGGACGCGACTCCAGCGATTGTTTCCGGATTCGACCCGAAAAAGTTCGAAACCCCAATGTCTGGTATTCGGTCACTGTGCTGCAAAGCCGACTGCGTGGCCAAGGCGGCTGCGGCAGCCACTGTCACAAAGACGAGCAGCAGTATAACACTTGCCCGGCTCCAGGGGGGTGACCCCTTCGCCCCATCGCGCTTCCGCCGCTGACCCGAGCGGTAGTTATTTTGAGATTTGTTCAAGCCCTTCCCCCCATTACTAGAATGCTATCAAATTTGGCTCTGGTCTAGGTTTGGCAGTTGCCCAGGGTTAAGAATCTTTTCTGTCTGGCAGAGAGGTCATCGATCGTGTCAACACTGTGTGGCAATAATTCTTGCGAACTGGAGCAATCGCTGGCGGGCTAATCAAAGTACGCGGACGCGAAAGACAATGGCCGGCAGGGCTTATTGCAAGGAATCGCTCGGGGGCCGGGCGACTTCTTAGTTTGCACGCAACCCGTCGATGTACTATCGAGCACGTTCAGAATGGGTTTTGCATTCTGCCAGGTGGGGGAAGCCGGATATGGCAGGCGCTGATTGCGGGACGGCCGCGCGCTGGAGCGTGAGGCATGCCGCAAGCGTGTATTTTTCGGGAATCGATCGTAGGGGTAAAGACTTGGCTGCGAGGTTTGAAGCGCTCGAGAAGCTGCGCAATCGGATAATGGAAGCGAACCACGACTATAGGGTGGGAGCAGACATTTTCCCGAGTCTCAATGTCGACAAGATTGCCAGGGACATGGACCTCGACGATCAGGGAACGGCGCATGGTGAAAAAGACCGGCCATCGTCCTCGTCCAAGACCCTCGACGAGGTTGAACACTCCATCGTCGAAAGGGTGCAGGACGAAAAAAAGGCGGCCCACCAGATCTTGGAAGATCAGCTTCACCTCTTCTCCGGCCGAGTTGCGAACCTGGGCCTGGAGGAGCAGTTTGGCCTCCTTCAGCAGGCCAATACCTCAAGCCTGTCGGACTTCAAGGGAGAAATAGCGGTCGGTTTGGATACCCTTCACGCCAAGCGAACCGACCTTCATGAGGCCACCAGAGAGCTTTTCAGCTTCCGCAAGAACCACCGCCTGGAACGCGTTGCCAGACTGCAGCAAGGAACAGCCCATCTTTTCAGGGTAGCACTCCTCATTTTCCTCCTGCTGGTCGAGACGTATCTCAACGGATCTTTTTTGGCCAAGGGCAATGATCAAGGCTTCCTCGGCGGTGCCACGGAAGCATTCGCCTTTTCCTTCGTGAATATCGTGTCTGCCTTGATTTTCGCTATCTTCTGCGTGCGCTGGGTGACCCATCGGTCTTGGGGAGGGAAACTTGTTGGGACCGTTTTCATCCTACTCTACGCCGCTGTTGCACTCGGCATAAACTTGTTGCTTGCGCACTATCGTGAGGTCAGCGGAACGCTCGCCGACGGCGCTGGGAACATTGCGGTCCAGAGAATGCTCCATAACCCGCTCGGGCTGGAGGAGGTGAGATCGTGGATGCTCTTCCTGGTTGGTCTGCTCTTTTCTATCATCGCCTTCATCGACGGCTGGTTCGTTCTCGATCCATATCCGGGCTATGCCGGCGTGGAGAAACGGCGCCGCGAGAGGCGGCAGGATTACACCGATACCAAAGCCGACCTCATAGACCGCCTCATAGAATTGCGAGACGACCATAACGCCAAGGTCGAAGACATCTTGAAGGGGCTAAGCAGCCGCAGGAGAGAACACGCTGCAATCCTCTCAAGCCGTGCACGGCTTTTGGCTCTGTTCAATGAACACCAGGAGCAGCTCGAGAGGAGCGGCAACCAGCTTCTCTCAAAATACCGCGAAGCAAACGTCCGGGCGCGCAAGACACCCGCTCCGAAACACTTCTCCCAGCCTTTCAAACTCCAAAAGACCAAGCCCCTTGTCCAAAACGATGGTGAGATCAAGGACAGCGATCTCGCTTCATCAATTGCCGCGGCCCAGCAAGCGCTGAACGAGCAGATGCAGCAGGTCGGCAAGGAATGCGAGTCCGGGATTGAAAAGTATCGCGATCTCGACAAGCTGTATCCGGAGACGCTCGATGGCCAGGCCTAGAAACCGTCGCAGGGCAGGGAGCTCGCGCGGGAAAGGTGTTGGAGCGATTGTTGGAGCAATCCTGCTTGGGCTTGCCTCGCTCGCAATGTTTTCGGGCTACGTCTGGCTCAACGTAAAGGCCCGGGACGTTGTGGAAACAGACGCAAAGACCGGCTGCCCAACAAAGGCGGGACCGAACAGTGTCACCGCTGTTCTTTTCGACACGTCTGATGCCGTCCCGCATGCCACCATGGAGGATCTTGCCAACAAATTCAGGCAGATTGCCGGCTCAATCAAGCAAGGCGGCTATCTTTGGGTTGGCACCCTGACAGCGGTATCTGGCGATCTGAAAGAACTGTACGCGCGATGCAATCCGGGAGACGGCTCAACGGTTGACGTCTGGACCAGCAATCCCGGAAAGCATCAAAGGATCTGGGAAGAGGCCTTCGACAAGCCCCTCAAGGAACTGCCGGAACATTTGCCAGCGGATAGCCAGGCTGATCAGTCGCCGATTATGGCTGGAATCCAGAAACTGAAGCTCAGCCTGTTCGACAACGGCATGTTCGACAATGTGCCAAAACGGCTGGTCCTCGTTTCGGACATGATGGAGAACACGCCCGCCTATTCCCAATACAAATCGGGCGCCGACTATAACGCCTTTAAGAAAAGCCCGGCGAGTTCGCGCTTTAGAACCGATCTTCTAGGCGCCGACGTGACCATTCTCTATTTCAACAGGCCGGAAAGGAAGTTCCCGTCCGTCGCCCACGCCAATTTCTGGACGCAGTGGTTTTCGGATAACGGGGGCAATCTCAGCGACTTTACAAAGCTGGAAGGGATGTAACCCATGGCCGCCCCTAGACAATCCTTCCTTGATACCTGGATCTTCCCGCAGGTTTTCTATATCGCTCTGACGGTAGGTGGGTGCGTCTTTATCGCCGTCACCAAGACGGCCGGTATAAGTCCCGCCATCTCGTCAACGGTGCCGATCGGCATCATGATCGGCTACTTCGCGTTCTCCTGGTACGTCGGGAAGTTGCGTCTTCACGACGAGCAGACAGGTGACAACCTCTACTACATGGGCTTCCTGTTCACTCTCTCCAGCTTGGGAACCTCGCTTTATCAATTCGGCACAGACGCATCGACCGACGAAATCGTCAGGAATTTCGGCATTGCCGTGACGTCGACCATCACGGGCATCGCACTGCGCATCTTCCACAATCAGGTCCGACGCGACCCCGCCGACGTGGAACGGGCTGCCCGTCACGAGCTCGCGGACATGACACGCCGCGTGCGCACCGAGATGGAAAGCGTAGCGCGTGAGTTCGCCGACTTCCGCCGGGTTTGCAATCAGATGTTGGAAGAGGGCTTTGAGGAAATAGCCCGACAGGCGGAAAAGAACGGCGATCAGGTCCGACAGGCATTCGAGGGTATGGCTGCGAAAGCGATAAAGCCCGTCCAGGAGACTTCGGAGAAGATCGCCAAAAGCCTCGATGATACGTTCGGCCGTATCGAAAGCAGGTTTTCAGGTGTCGCTGAAAAGGTCGACACGGTCGCTGCGTCGCTCGACACGGCGAATGCCTCTATGGCCGGCACGGTATCGAAGTTCGAGGCGCAGGCCGACATTGTTGCCGGGAAGCTCGCCAAGGTGGTTATTCCGGACGAGGTCCTCAAGACGGACGTCGTAACGGTGCTCAAGGTGCTTGCAGCGTCCGTCGGAAGGTTCACCGAGCGGGCCGAAGCGCTTTCCAAAGAGCAGGGGGAAAGGACCGACAAGCTTTCGGATACCGTCTTGAGAATGGCGGCGCATCAGAAGCTTCTCCTGGAGAAGCTTGAGAAGCAGACCGAACAAAACGCCAGTACGACGAACCTCCTGTTGCGCGTCCTCGATCGCGATCGTGTGCCTGTCCCACACGAGATCGCTCCTGTCGCCCCAGGGCCTGCCAGTGAACCTTCGGCCGAGACATCCATCTTCATCCCCATTTCCGAGGTAGCTGCGCAGGGTCGGCAAATAGACGCCGAGGCAACTTTCCAGGCCAACGGGACCGATGCCGGGCCTCATCCGGACGAGGCCCCCGAACCGGTCGTAGAAAAGGCTCAGTCGAGGGCGAGATGGTGGCGCTGAACGAACCGAGCGGAGCTTCGGTCAGCTACGAAAGGAAAGGCTATGCCCGCGGTTTGATCCTTGGACTGACCATGGCCGAAACGATGCTCCTGCTCGTCTTCTGCCTGCTGTTGGTCGCAGGCGCTATCGTCGCAAAGAAGAAGGCCGAACTGGAAACGGCCCTTGAACGGGTATCGCGCAGCGAGGCAGAGGTTCGACAACTCAAGCAGGAGAACAAGAACCTGCTGGCCCAGGTTGCCGAGTTCATGGAACGGTCCACTGGGCACAAAGTGCCCGTTGAGGAATGGCGAAAGCTGGTCCTGGCCAAGAAAGCGATCGAGCAGATCGAGCAAAAGGGACTGTCTGCCGAGGAAGCAGTTCGGCTGGCGGAAGCCACAGTCGCGGTCCGCGACAACAATCTCTCAGCCGACGATGTGCGCAAGCTGGTGTCAGCAGATCAGCGTGCGACCGAAGCCGAACGGAAGCTGGCGGAAGCCGAAAAGCAACTCTCCGAAACAACACGGCAGCCTAAAGATCTACCACCGATCATCAATCTCAGCGAAGCCAACGGCTATTCCTTCGAAGTCAGTAGCGCCGAACTCAAACCGGCCTTTAGGGCCACGCTTGAGGACGCTATCGCCAAGCAGATTGCCGATATCGTCGCAAAATACGATGTCGACGTCGTCGAGGTCATCGGCCACACTGATGAGCAGCGATTGTCGAGGCAGTCGAACATGGACTTCGTTCTGGGGCGCGTACTCTCTGGGGCTGAGAGCGTCAGCAAAATGGAGCCAGGTGACAATGCCGGGTTAGGCCTCGCGCGAGCGATATCCGTCGCGTCAGTTCTGAAAAAGATTCCGTCGTTTGATCACCTGAACATCCTACCTATGTCAGGCGGCCAGCTAATCCTGCCTGATGATCGCCTCACGAATGGAGCCCAGTCAGGCGACGCTCCAGAAAGGCGTCGTATCGAGATCCGAGTACGCAAGAGCAAGCAGAAGCTAGCCGCAGAGGGCCATCACGAAGGCAACTGATAGGAAAACCATATTGAGACAAAGCATGGGTTGCCATCTACCGGGGCACGGCTGAACGCCGGCAAACTGCGGCGGTCCATAGCCAGCGCGCCGCTCTCGTTGCGTGATGGGCCTGGTTTCCCGAGGCGCGTCATCAATGCAGGGCAGGAACTTCCCAGGTATCAACCTCGTGAATAGCTTTGCGCCTCGAACGGAAACTGGGCGTATCCTGCATATTCCTTGAGTATCCTTCGCCCCTCGCTAAGGCGCAGGTCGAGATGCAGGCCTTTGTAGCCGAAAAGCCGACTCCTTATGGTCTGACTTCCTGTCAGCAACGCGCCTCATTTCGGTCATTCAGACAGGCAGACTTTTCAACTGAAACCGGACGTAGTCGACGCCAGTGGACCTGCCTGCGACAATGTCCCTATCATACATGTAGGAGGGGCTTTTGAAGCTAGATAGGGACTTGGTCCGCGAAATGCTTTTTGCCCTAGAGGCGAAGCCTGACTTCGCCATGCGAAAGTACAAGCAGATCACGCCTGAGGGTCGCAAACCCGACGATGTCGGCTATGCCCTTATCAAGATGTACGAGGCAGGCTTCATTACAGGCGAGGTCATTCGCTCAAAATCGACGCCCGATCGTCTGATCGAAGTGATACCTTTCGAGCTCACGTTCAAAGGCCATGAGTTCCTCGACAGCATTCGCGACGATGAGATCTGGCGGAAAACCAAGGATGGCGCGAGAAAGATGGGAGGTGCCGGTATTGAGTTCATGTGGGAAATGGCGAAGGCCTATGGAAAGCACGTCGCCAAAGAGAAGCTCGGTCTCGAGCTATGACCGAGCTCTTCGTACAAAAAATGCACTGCTTTAGTGCTACCGGCATCAGCGCCTACCTCAAAATGGACGTAACATTGGAGAAAGCTGCCGCGATGCCCAACCACAGCTCGACGCATACGACCCAGCTTTACTACCCTCGGCCGGACGACGTGACGCTTTGATGGGGTCGAGTGCGTAATGATCTGGTGACGCGTCATGTACCTGAACCTTGACGGCATCCCGACAGACGCCACGCGCGGCGATGGGCAGCTATATTTCCTGCACGACCCCCAAGGGGTCTGGCGCGTTTCCGCAGGAAACCTGTCGTACGAAATCGAGACCGTATGTGTTCACCTCCACGATGGTTTCCGCAGAGCCATTATGAAGGGCGTTCCATACGCCGATTTGATCCGGATCATGCCGCAGTACGTGAGCATGGCCGGGCTTAATGCCGAGGCGTCGGTGTCGCGCGATCAGTTCCAGGAGTTCCTCGGCGCGACTGCGGAAATTCCAGAGCTCTACAGGTTCCTCTATCTCTATGATTGCCAGCACCTGGTTGCCTCCATCCAAGAGTGTACGAAGGAGGTTGAGCGGGTCCTTGGTGAATTTTACCTGTCGCTCAACACAGAGAGTTTCTTTTTCCCAGCGATGAAGCACGAGGATGGGATCCGCTACTCGAGCTCACCTGTTACGACCAAGCTCGCCGCGTACCTGGGCTTCATTTTCATCCGCTTGCACAGTCTTCTCGACTACACGGTGAAGGTAGCCTTCGAGGCGGAACATCTGCGCGCCGATTTTGCTCGGTACCCGAAGTTCAGCAGCGCGAACATGCAGTATGGTGATCGAAGGCATGTCAGCTTCTACGGGGAAGCCGGTTCGCTGTTCGAAGCTTGCGAATTCATGGTCGGAGTCGAGGCGCTGCGCAACCATATCATCCATGATGGTCTGCTTGACGATATGCCCAAGGCCTACGAGCGTATTGAGGGCGGCACAGCCGTTGAGAAGTTCGTGCTCTTTCCCGATATGACGACTTTGATCGGTACGCAAATCGCAACTTATTCTTCGGTCGGGAAGACAAGATCAATTTACGGCTGCCAGCACTGATCGCGGAGTTCCAGAGACGTCAGGTCGTGACCCTAGATCGTGTTCGAGCAGAGCTCGACAAGCTCGCATAGTCATTCGTTAGGTAGTCGGTCCGTTCGATAAGGATTGACATAGCAAAGGATGGGAATCGATTGATGCGCTCGTTTTTCGATCGCACCACGATCGCGCCGTTCGCTGGCTCCTCTCGATAGGACAGGGGCACAATCTCTCGAACCGTGAACTGCTTCCCATCGATCATCGGCGCCATCGAGTATCTGGTCTCCCGTACGGCCGTTTGCGCGTCGGGAAAACCAGCTCGAATGGCTATGTGCATCCAGCCTCCACGGCGCAGTCTAGCCTGTGCCAGATCGGTAACCGCATCTTCCACCACCTCGCGGTGATCGGCATCGCTCCTTATCTTAAAGAAGGCCGCTAGCTCGGTCGCGGATCGGGCTTTATGCACCCCACAAAACCAGAGCGTAATGGCGTCCAGTGGGCCAATCTCATCGAGAAATCGACCGAACGCGGGATCATTGACCAGCACATCCGTTTGGATGAGTCGAAGCGCACCACCGGATCGCAGCGCTTTCCCATCATACTGTGCCCGGTATTGTCCATTCGGCAGCTCACTGCTGTGCATGCGGCGCAAAGCGGAATCGAGAGGGTCGCCTCCTAATTTCGCGGCCGCTAGCGCTAAACACTCAGGATTCTCATCGATGCCGACCAGCATGTCGAGCCCAAGCCGGTCGCGCATCGCGGACAGACCATGCCCTAAACCACAACCAACATCGAGAACTCGGCCGCCAGTGACGCGCTGGGCCAGTTGCTCCGCCAATGCATTGTATAGGCCCTGAGCTTCATAGGCTCGGGCGTTGCCGGACCATTCTTCGACATATCGCTGCTGTGCAACGCTGATCATTTTACCCGCCGCAGCTGAGAAAATCGGCCCATGACACTCGGCGTATATGCGACCGCTTCCACAGCGGCAGGGATCGTTCGGAGAGATATCGTCGGGCAGGTTCATAGGTCTGTCCTAGCCATCCAATTCTTCGAATCGCCTAAGCCCCTTCGACGAAATTCCTTTCTAGGCGGTATCAACCCGGCCTTCCACCGTCGAAACGGGTCGAATTATAAACGGCGGCTTCCGCTAACTCGGACCGAAGCCGGTCGGTCCAGAGTCGGCCCCACTGTAGTCATTGGAGCACGGCTCGGAATGTTCGAAGACGACGTGCGGTCGGGATGGCGTCACGAGACCATGCGGAACGATACGGGGAAGATTTCTCGCGCAGATCTTGCGCGACTGTCTGCCGGTTCGGATCACCCGACAGATGCCGCAGGCTGCCGTTCAGGGCTACATGAGGTTGCCGCCTGACATTCAATCTCCGCCTGCGTCTGACCCCGGCTTTCCTCCCGTCGGTTGACCGCTCGCGCAATCCCACATTCTTGAAAAGCTGGTTCACTCCCGCGAAAGGGAATGCATTTCTATAGGGCTCGATGCGCAATAGGACGCCTGCTGAGACCGGCTTTCGCGTCCCATGTAACGTCATGCGTTACCATGGCCGCATCACGGCGGAGCATGGCAAAGCCGTCCGGTGACAGCAGAAACGATGGCAGTTTTTCACTAGCCGCCCGCACAAGAGCTTGAATGGGCAGGCCGGTGACGAACGATTGATTGGCGAGCTGTTGAAGAAATGCCTCGGCCGAGGCGAGGGCGATCGCGAAGACCCAGCCATGGAGGTAGCTCTCAAGTGAGCTAATTGCGGGATAAACCGGCGTACGTCCGACGAGGAATTCGTTGCCGCCACATTGCACCTGCAAAAATTCCTGCTGGCGATATTCAAGGGGAAGTCTCCCAAGAGCGGCGTCGACCGTCTCGACGACAGCGGGGGCGTTCGCCAGCAAGAAAACGGCTCGATAATTGCCGAGCCTCAATGCCGCAGTTGTTGGATTGAGTGCAGGTGAGCCGGCAGGTCCAGTAGAGGAGCTAGTCGTTCCTCCGCTGCTGGTGCTTGGCCCTCCAGGTAGTGATCCGCCAGACGAGCGATCCGTCTCTGCCACGGCTAGAAAGGCACCCGCACCAATTGTTGGCGGTATTGCGACCGCAGGCCCAGGCAGCGCGGCAAAAGCAACTGCATAACCGTGTTCAATCAATCCAATCGATGCACCGCCGCCAGGTGCGGGCGGTCGTGTGAAGACGTACGGGTCGACTTGCCGGCGATAGGCATTTCGCGCACGCGTGTTGGCCCCGCTCTGTGCGGCTGCGCTAGAGATAGAGCCCTTTGCCTCCGCAAGAACGAGCGTGCCAGTCGCACCTTCATAGACATAGTCTGCCAACGGTTTTGAAGAGCTGACAAGCTGTTCCGCCAAGTCTCTCCAGACAAAGCCCAGCATGTCCATGGTCTGGTCAGTGATCCCCGCTCCGACCCTGCCGGAAAGCGCCGTTCGCTCGGCGTCAGCAAGGTCCGCCACCTCGTCGAGGAAAGCGATGACTGAGGTCGCGTCGTCAACGAGAAACTCCAGAAGTGCTTGGCTGCTGGCAACAACAGCCGCAACCAGGGAAGCGGATGAGCGTGAGAGGGCAGAACAACGTGCAATGCTCTTGAAGAGGTCAGCTGGAGCGATACTGACACGCCCCAGGCTCGGCGGACCAAAACTTCCGACAACGGTATTGGAGGGCGGCTCGACGTGGCCTACAGGCTTCAAGCTCTTGACGGAGGTGGTCCAAGGACTGCTCATTTTGCCTTCACTCCTATCTGCCCGTGATTCCCAATGCTTCGGAGATGAATTACAACGAAATGGCGCATCGATATGACATTCGCATTCTTGTTGTTCAGTGCTGCTTGGTTACTTGTTTAACCATTGTCCATACGCCTCTATATCTATCATTGGAACCGTTCCACTAAATTGAAGCTGGGAAATTAGCTTGAACAAGAATGCTGTTGCTGGCTTGACGACCTTCTCGCAGACGTGTCCCGATTTCGCATCGTCGAAAAAGAAATAGCCATGCGACGCGATGCATCCGATATCGAGCCTTCCATCGGTCATGTCGACCTGAAGCGCTTTCTTGAACGATGGTCCCAGCGCTGGCTTCCATTTGCTTTCAAATGCCAGGATGCCGCCAAGGATTGGTATCAGAGGCTTTGCCGGATAAACCCCCTCTGCATATGGTATTGGCAGGCTCGTTCGATGCAGGCGGCGCACGCTCGCGATCTTTTCCTGGGCGTACGCAACCAGCTGTGCATCAACAGTCTGCTTTGCTTCGAAAGCGGCGTATACGCTCTCGGCCGGAATGATGGTCTGGTTCTCGTAGGTAAAAATAAAGGGCGAATACTGTCTGTCGAATATCACCACGTCGATCTGCTGGCTGAAGTTACCTAGGCTGTCGACCACATGCGCTTTGGCCGCCTGATAGCGCTTGGGCAGATATGTATCGAGTAAACTCATCCAGACGTTTTCGCTGGCGTCCCCCATGGTGCCAGGATGCTCGAACGATCGCCGGACCCTGGAAAGACGCTGCTGAATGTCGTCATGAAGTGAGGAGAGAAGGGTTGACAGGGACCATTCCGTCATCAGGCAGTCTCCCTGCGTTTCTGCTCAGGCGGGGTGGCCCAAGCCGAACCTTGGGCCCAGAACGCGACGCCAAAGACGCATAGCAAGGCGTTCGTCGTCAATCTCCTGGGCCAAACGCGCGGTACGCGCGTGCTCACTCGCCAGGGCCATAAAGTCTCTCCAGTCGGCAAGCGACACTTTGGACAAAATGTTGTTGCCGCGCACTGCCGGATCGTCAAGCTTTGGCCTTTCATCCAGGTTGTCGCCGTACTCTTCCTCAATGTTCTCGAGAAACTGGGCGAACGCTTCACCATAATGAGTTTCGTCGCAAGGAGCTTGCTCGGCGGCTAAGATTTCCAGGGCGAAGCCTTTCGGGCGGCTGGAGCCAAAGTTCACCCGCCGCCACCATTTGATAAGTTTCACGAGTGGCTTGAATCTGTTCCCGAATTCTTCATTCATGCCCGCGCTCCAGCCATTATGGAAAAGCGGGTTTGTTTGTGTCCATTGCTGACTTAGCCGATCTGGTATGCTGAACCCGTTGCCAGCACTTCTAAGAGGGACCACGTCGACGTCGACAAGCGGCGTTCGGATACGAACGGATCGCCTGTTCGTTCTTTCGACGTCAAAATCGTGTTTGAGAACGCGCCCTAAGTTGCTCAAGATTTGTCGAGCATCGGCTCTAAAATCGTATCTGAGCTCGACATACACGTCGACATCCGGCCTGAACTTCTCTCCATCCACAGAGCTCGGGCGGATTGCAGTGTGTCGCGAATAGCTTCCTGCAAGGAAATCGAATTTCAAGCGCTCAGAAAACACGGGATGAGCCCTCAGATAATCCCGTATCGAATAATGCGCCTCAGAGGCCGCATCCTTGATGCTTTGCTTAGGCTCGATGTCTTTGAGAAGTTCCTCAAAGCGCGCGTTTGGCACCATGACGGCCCCTCCCTGTTACAATCAGCATCACCGCCGGGAGCGAACCTCGGCCCGAATTGTGTGCGCTAATCGACAAAAGTTCGGATATCGTAGGCGGCCCTGGGGCGAACTTGAGGCGCCGACGTCGCAGCATAGCGCTGCCGCATAAGTTGTCCCCCGAACCCGGACGAGATCGACCTGTAAAAGGCAGCCTTGCGCTTTGGATCCGGACGGATGGGTGGATATTTTCCATCGCGAAAGCAGCCACACTAGGATGGAATTGAGGGAAACGACAGCGGGAGTTGTTAGTGTCAGCTTAGCTCAACGATTCGGTTCCTACTAGATGAACAACTCACGCGACCCGCGCCCGGATTTGATCACTGCCGATCAGCGGGGCTGCTTGGTACAAGCTTTGGCGCTAGAAGAATTGCGAACTCAGCGAAAAGAGCTAGGCGATATTTTGTGCGAATTGCACAATACGGGCCTAGTCAATCTGGCATCTGATCAGAATTTGGCAGCAATCGACGCACTTGCACACAACGAGTTCTGGATCGCAGTGCATCCGCTGAATGAGGCTATTCCACACCTCAACTGCTCGCCTCGCGAGGTTTTAGCCCTTGTACATATGCTGGTTAATAAGGCGGGGTTGGATGGTGCGGCGGGCATGCCAAACCTTTCGCTCGGCATCTGGTCCAAAAATCATCCAGAGGAGGCCGGCAAGATCATTGATGGCATCAAGGGATTGGACGATCTTTGCTTGGCACACGGGGTTTTCGTGGTCGCAGGCGTTGGTGGCGCGGCGCTGGCCTTTGATCTTATCCGGAACACCAATAACTCCGTGAGCGCAATTGGGCTGCGAGCACTTGGCCGAATGGAAAGAGTGTCTGTGACTGACATTAAAAAGGGCGTGGATGATGCGTTTGGCTTCGTCGAACGCGAAACAGATCCCGACGTAAGGGCTGCGGCCATGGAGGCCGCTTTTAGGCTCTGGGAGAAGCTGGGGCCTTCGGAACCCTATCGACAGCGGGAATTCATCGAAACCATCGGGAAGAAAGGGCGCGCCAATGAGCTGAGCCTCCTTTCTGCAATGTTGTTTTATTACGAAGGAGCCTTGCCGAAAGAAAGTATCGATCGGGTGCTTGGCATGCTCGAGACGTTGCCGTCAAACAGCGGCGCGACACTCAGCAATCTAGACCATGCCATCAAAAAGAATGATGATCGTTGGGATTTCAAGCGGGTTGTTCCCGTTTTCGCAGCGTTAATTCCTGGTCTGGATAAGAAGGCCGATAAACGGGATTACCATTCCTTCGCTAGCTGGGCCTTGAGCAGCCCGCAACATGCCTCTTATCTCTTTGCAGCATGGCTTAATGGAGGGGAGTTTGGTCTGTGCTCGTTTCTGGTGGATCTGCTGAGCGGAGGCCCTAAAGGGGCTGGCGTTTGGATACAGAAACAGCATCTGCCACCTCATGCCAACGACCAGATTTTCATAGCGCACAAGTGCGTCGGTTTCCTGTGGCGCCATGAGGTGGCGGCAGCTGCAATTCTCTTGAGCATCGTCAAGTATGGGCAGCCGCAAGCGCAATCGGCGGCTGAAAAGCTTTTGTTTGATCCATTGCTCTTGAGCTACGGTGGGGATTTGCGGGCCTTCCTTGAGAAGCAGTGTTCAAATGCTTCCAAGCGAATTTCAAGTTGCGCAAAGAGGCTGCTTTCCAAACATGACACGCATATTGCGGGTCTTGAGAAGGCCCGGGACTTAGTTGAACTACTTCCATCGATTGACCACCGGCGCGCAGTTGCGATGAAAGATCGGGATCGCAATCGAGACATTCAGAAACTAGCTCATGAAAGGTCAATCTTTGCCAGCCTGGTGACACATCATACGCTACTATATGGGCGAAAGAGCTTTTCGATTATTCATGGCGCAGAAGGGAAGAAGCATCCGAACATTTCCGCGCTTTCGGAGATTTCACACAGCGTCGAATTACCCCGGCTGATGGTCATCGACCCTGTCGGATTCAATGCGAGGCTCACATTTTTCCGCGCGATGAAGCGGCGGTCAGCATGAAAATCATCCTTAAGGAGTACCTCGCATCGCTGAAGGAGCGGGGGGACTTAGACAAATCTGTACTCCCAAACCTGCTCGCAGAGATCGGCCTACGGGTGCTGAATACACCGATGATTGGTACGCGCCAGAACGGCGTGGACATTGCAGCAGTCGGCAAAATCAAAGGCGAGGATGACGAGCGTTTTTTGTATCTCTTCTGCATAAAGGCAGGGAATATCACGAGGCGCGATTGGGATGACGGGGTACAGGCGGTGCGCCCCGAGTTGAACGAAATTCGCGACGTTTACTTGCGTACAAATGTCGCGGCCGAACATGCTGGACTTCCGGTCCGAATAATTCTGTGTTGCGGCGGTGAGCTAGATGAAACCGTTCTGATGAACTGGGCCGGCTATTCTATTCAAAACCAAACGGATAGGGTCGAGTATCAGGAATGGAATGGAGACCGCTTGGCGGATCTCATGATGCGTAGCTTGCTCGCGCGCGAATTGTTGGATGAAGCTTCCCGGCGAAGCTTCCAAAAGGCGGTCGCGATGGTGAATGAGCCGAATGCCTGCTACGAGTATTCTCGGGCATTTCTACACAATCTGTTGGTTGAGGAGGGGCTAACGCCAAACATTCAGCTTCTTCGCCTGAGGCAGGCCTATATTTGCCTTAACGCAGTAATCACGTGGGCTGTCGAAGCAGGCAATCTGGAGAGTATCTATACGGTCTCTGAGTTGGGCGTGATGCTATGCTGGAATGTGGTACGCACTCAGCCGCCAAGACGCCGACCAATACAGCATGATCGAGCACTAGAATTCCTATTTGATCAATTTATCAAGCTCTACTTGGCTTGTTCCGAACAGTATCTGGCTAAGACTGCATTCGAACATAGCAAGCGGCTTCATGCTCTTTCAACGTCGGTTCGGTCACGCGAGGCGGTGGATGTCAACCTCGCGTTGTTCGAGCTCCTTGGCCGCCTGGCCATTCGGGGTTGCTGGACAGCCTCACTGGCTCAGACCTTTAGGGACGAAGATTCGGAGTTTGCGAGGGCGCTAAGAGACAGTACTGGCCTGGTCTTGGACACGATGGTCCACCTAATTAATGCCAATCCAACACTTAATTCACCCTTCAAAGACGATCACATGATCGAGATTGCGTTGGTCATGCATCTTGCGCAAATGACGGGCTCGGCCCCGCAATTCGTGCCTTGGCTGAAATCAGTCGCCCATCAAACTACATTGGCATTGAGTATCAACTCACACTACCCGACTTGCTTCCGCGATTATGTGGACCTTCTTAATCATCCCGTGAGCGCTGACGCTTCCTATCGCGCGGAAGCGTGCAGTGGGAGCGTCTTGTACCCCTATCTCTTCGTTTGGCTGGAGCATGTAGCAGCAAGCGATGATGAGAAAGCGGAATTCAAGGAGCGCCTCGCTAGATTTCTACCAAACTGTACACACCAGGCGTGGCTCCCTGACGCAGAGACAGATGCACAAATATGGCGGGGTGAGACCGATCACGGCGTGTGTGTCACCGATTTGTCGCCTCAGAGAGGGTTCGAAGACGTCGCTGAAACCCTCAACTTGGCCATGGAGAACTGCACGGACATTAACGAAATAAGCGCCGTGAAAGCTGGGTTGAGTGTGTTGTTTATGGCAGCTTGTCGGCATTATCGACTGCCGATACCTCCGCATTTTTGGCTCATCAATAGCTAGAGCCGTTCAACCCCTTTATGAGGCTACACATACGCAGTCCGCTTTCTCGACGGTCGCGCCTAAGCCTATATTGCGGGCGCTTATGGACAAATTGGGAAGCTAGATTCGGTTTTGGATAGTTTGGAAGGCATCAACCTCTGGCGTGTACCTTCCTGCTAGCGCGTCAGCACGAACCCCAAGTGCTCTACTTTTTGTATGGCAGCTTTGCGCCTCAGGTTTTGTTTCCCAGCCGCTGGCAGGGAAATAAGGCCTAGGCTAATCCCGACGCCGAGCACTTCCTGGATTCGAAGTCCAATGCCGTCGCCTAGTCGGGTGTGGCGCCGAGCAGCCTTCGCTGCTTTTTAGGATTGATGTCCGAAGATGCTTAGACCTAGGATAGATGGAAATGACGTTGGCATCGGGGCGAATACATAATGCTTTTCTTGATCGCGGCAGTCATCATGGGTGTCTTCGCCATGATTGGATACAACATGGCAGCAGCCAGGAACAAAGATCCCATGACCTGGGCAATCCTCTGCGGCCTCACAGGTTTGATTGGTGTTCTTATTCTCGCGGCAACAGGGGAGGCCAAGGCGGAGATGCCCTACGAGCCGCTTCGACTGAGGGATGATAGCGTATCGAGGGTTGCTAAGCCCACCGAGGCAGCCGCGCCAGCGTCTAGCTATGACAAGGCCAAGTGGGAAGTTCTCAAGGAAGTCGACAATGACATCAGCCGGTCGTCAGCGATGGCGCTACAGCTTGGCGCAAAATACGAGCAGCTTTTGGCTGAAAAGTACTTAACACTCGGCGATAAGACCTACCTGCCTGCGCTTTTGACGAAGCTGAAGGAGCAATACGACGCTGAACAAGGCGCCGCGGCAGCAATAACAACCTCATCGGCCGCAGCCGAGTACGAAAAGTTTATGGTGAAGGTTTCTGCCAACGACGGCGTTGACCCCGACAATGGGCTGAGGGTTGTCAAGGCTGTGGAGTACCAGGGTCCAGCTCCGGGCTACCATGGTGGCATCAAAGTCGTTTACGAGAATGGCCGCACCGTCTTGCGAAATAAGTCCATGACACGCCCATTCGACACTGAGGCTAAAGCGGACGAATGGGGACTAACAAAGCCGTAGAGGAATGCGATCCAGGGCGCATCTTGAGACTGCGTACAGCCGAGACGAAAGTTTTTTCGATTATTGAGTGCGGGGGTTACAAGAGTGGCATCCAGACTCAAGCCGGACTGGCTTGGCGTTGATTGGGGCATGACTACAAAAGCGAGGAACATTCAGCGCGCGAGCGCGAGCTTGTTCAACCGGCAATCGAAGCCTTGAGGGATTGATCTTGAGCGCCGGCCTGGTTTCCGCATTGGTCAGCTCAAGTCGATGCACGCAGGGGGGCTTGTCGGTCCGCTTATGGCCTTCCGAGGCTCGAACCGCAATTCCGCCTTCGGCCCCACTGCGGTCATACTGGAGCATGGCTTCGAATGTTCGATAACGAGGTTCAGTCGACGGTATGGCGTCACGGGACCATGCGGAATGATACGGGAAGGTTTCTGATTTTTGCCCACGAAAAAGTCAATGAAATCAACGATTTTGTGACATCCTCCGGGCCCACCATTCAGTCCGCCCGATTTCCGGGTTTTTCATCCGTCTCAGGATAGCGTCGACATTTCCGTAGGTTAGCGGCGGGTTGTCCGCAACACTTGGCTGAGACGCCGGGGTGAGCGCGCAAAACACCTGATTTTTGGTGATCCGTCTCAGTCGGGTGAATTCCGTAGCCAAGTGTTTGGCAGAGCGATGGTTTAGGCTTTGGCTTGATGCTTGCTCGATGGTGCTAGAAGCCCAGGAGCGCAGCCTGGCTGATCCAAGCGTGGGGCAGGTCAGAGGCGCGCGAGAGCCTGTGCGCCGTTAGTTCGACAGGTTGATCACCTGCAACGATGCTAGCCGCAATTTTCGGGGCAAGGAAAGCGAAGGGCAGCAGGCGGCTTACCTCAGATGTATCTGTGCCGTTGAGCATGGCAACATCGGTGAGGCTGCGGTTGGCTCCGTCCGTAAGCTGATCTAGGTACAAGTGGGCTCGACGCAGAAGGTCGATCAAGGCGCCATCGGGTTCTCGGCTGCTTCTAGATCCATCTGTAAGCACGATGCGTGTTTCGACGCCGCGCCGCCTCATACCGATTGGACATTCGATGGAAGTCAATTGCGCCCCATCGCTGTGCGGCAGAATCCGGTCGAGAAGCAATTCCGATAGCGAGCGGCAATCCAGTTCGATGGTCAGTGATCCCGGCTTGAGGGTGATCTTGCGAACGATCTTTTGGAGCAGGGATCGCTTTGCGTTCGCAGTGGCCGATGCCCAGCACGTCCGCATCACTTCGGCTCGCCGGATCGCCGCCCCGATTTCGCCAGCGTCGACCGATTGCCGAATCCAATCGGACAGTTGGGCATGATCGCTGAGAATACGATTCAGGCGATGCTCAACAACTGACTCAACGGCCTGAGCGGGAAGACGCCAACCCTCGGACCCGTTTCGCCGCCGGTCGACGAATTGCTTCGAGACATAGTAGCGGTAGCGGACACCTTGCTTGTTGGCGTGAACCGATCGCAATTTCTCGCCCGCTTCATCAAAGAGCAGACCGGAGAGCAGATGCGGTTGCGTGACATTGGAATCGCTTCGCCGCGGCGGCGCCTGCGAGGCGAGCAGCGCCTGGGCCTCTTCGAACGTGGCCGACGTGACGATCGGCTTATGCTCTCCATCGTAAACCTGACCCTTGTGCCTGATCTTGCCGACGTAGACCGGGTTCGAAAGCAGGTGATAAAGATTGCCGCGACCAAACGGCATGGTGACTGCAACTGATCCGTCTTTGCGCTGTCGCGATCGTGTCGAGAGTCCCTCGCTCGCCGCCTCATCAACGAGGTCCCGGACCGACTTCAGAGTGAGATAGCGGGCGAAGAGGTGTCTGACTGTTTGTGCCTCGGTTTCGTCAATCACCAGCTTGCGGCTTTCGACGCGATAGCCCAGTGGCACCACGCCGCCCATCCACATGCCTTTCTTCTTCGATGCAGCAATCTTGTCCCGGATACGCTCGGCTGTGACCTCTCGCTCGAACTGAGCGAAGGACAAAAGCACGTTGAGGGTGAGCCTGCCCATCGAGGTCGTGGTGTTGAACTGCTGGGTCACCGAGACAAACGAGACGGAGCTGGCATCAAAGATCTCGACGATCTTGGAGAAATCCATCAGCGAACGGGTGAGGCGGTCGATCTTGTAGACGACCACCACATCTATCTTTTTGTCCCGGATGTCCTGCAGGAGACGCTTCAGGGCAGGGCGCTCCATCGTGCCGCCCGAAATGCCGCCGTCGTCGTATTGGTCTGGCACCAACTTCCAGCCAAGACCTACCTGCGAAGCAATGAAGGCCGTACAAGCTTCGCGCTGTGCATCCAGCGAATTGAATTCTTGTTCCAATCCTTCTTCGGTCGACTTGCGAGTGTAGATCGCACAGTTGAGGCGAGGGGTCGCTGTCATAGCCCAAAGAACCTCGGGCCAGACCAATGGGCGCCGGTGATACGGCGAGCGACAGCTGACAGCGATCCGTAGGTCTTGCCATCAAGCACGAAACCGTAGTCGACAACTTCGACGATGTGCATCCGGCCATTCCACTCCCGCATCAGGCGGGAGCCGGCCTTGGGTGGAATAGATCGCGGCGGCGAGGCGGATGCCTGATCCGATGATGCGGGCCGGAGCGACGGAACTCCGTCTTGGCGATCCGACCTAGTGTTGCCCGGTTGGAAAGCATTCACTTTGGTCCTCCGCGCGTTGCCTGTCGCGACTGTTTTCTTGACGGTCGAAGTCAAACCACCCAAGCGCTTGGCTTGAAGATGCCAGGCGGCCGACCGTTCAAGCAGCCCACGTTTGACCCCTTTGGGCGGCGGGCAGCCATAGGCCTTTGTCCAAGCTGCTGTGAGTTCATCACGCGTGAGATCGCCGACCTCGGCGATCTCACCATCCAAATCAAGTCGCTTGCGCATAGAGATCAACCGGCGGTCTTCGCCTCGGCGATGCGGTATCGTCGTTGTCCGTCCTTGCCGGTTTCGCTGAGGATTTCGTGGCCGAGCTTCTTCTTGACGGTGCCGGAGAGGAAGCCCCGCACCGAGTGCGCCTGCCATCCCGTCGCTTCCACGATGGCTTGGATCGTAACGCCCTTGGCCGACTTCAGCTTCTTAATGACAACGTCGGTTTTTGTCGGCGCCGCTGGCGGCTCGTCCTTAGCTTTCTTGGCCATCACAGAGGTGGTCATACCGGACCTTTGGCGCGGCTTGCGGGTCGAGCTGCTCTGGTTGAGATTAGTTGCCGTTTCGCCGGACTGGGCGTCGTCGGCATCGGTCGTCATGTCATTGAGGATAGCCATTTCAAATCTCCGTCAGTTCGAAGCCGCCCGGACCATTCCGGCGCTTGTACTGACCGAAGCCCGCTGTCCTGGCGGGCTGGAGATTCTGCTCGGTCTTAATCCGCTGCTCTTCTGCTGCGCGGAAACAGCAATGCTTCCTTGCCGTATGAAGTCCAGTCGAATGTCGCTCCCTCGTGGTTATTCGACAGGTCCCCGAGAGCACCTTTGCGTCTCATCCCAGACGTTCGAATGATCATTTGGTGATCCCAAGAGCGGTCGTCGATCAGCAGCGGCCAGTTTGGCAACTATGACAGCGCGCATTTTATGAACCGGTCCGCTATGTCTCCTAGGAACATCTGATTCACATAGTGCCCGGTCGCTTCAGCGTGCGAGCGGGCCAAACGCGGCAGCTCCGTTACCGCGCGCTCGACATCATCGAGACCGATCGGCTTTTCCGACTCTGGCGGATCGATGCGAATGACATTCTGCTTGCCGACGAGAAGGTAGGCCTGGCCAAGGGCGTTGTGAGACTGCGCCTTCGCCGCTGCGCGAAAGATCATCGGCGCCTTTCCCAGGCCGGGAAAGATCCAGCGCCACAGTCCACCGTTCCGAACGCCTTCGTCCAGCCCAAGGACCTCGTCACCGGTGCCGATGGACAGAATGCGAATGTTTTCTCGCGGAAGATCATAACAGGCGAGCGCATCGACCACGGCGTTCATGACAGGGTTGTTCGCCCAGATGCCCCCGTCGATCATTATGTGGCCGTCGTTCTCGACCCCCGGGTAGTATCCCGGAGCCGCTGAAGTGTGGAGTGCCACGTACGCTGCCTTCGCGTGCCGATCCTTCTTGTAATCGGGGTGGTGCGGGGTCTTGTAGATGTAGGGCTCGCCGTAACGGCCCTCGAAGCTCGGAATCACAAGACGCGTCGTCGCATCATCCAGAAGACGCTCGCCGAACACGTTCAGAAGTTCGTCCTTCAGGACGCTCTGGTCGTGCTTCGGACGCTGCAACCACCGTGGGAGATCGAAGATCCCTTTGCCCTTCGGAAAGATGACAGATCCCCGCTCGGTGTAGATCGCGGCAGCCTGCCGAGCCGTCATGCCTACGGCGAGTGCCAGCGCGATGATGCCGCCAGTTGAGGTGCCGGTGATCATGTCGAAATGATTGGCGATCGACTGCCCGTTCAGGAAGTGCCTTTCAATCTCGGCGAGATAGGATGCGCCGAAGACGCCCTTGATGCCGCCGCCATCGATTGACAGGATGCGGAAGATCCGACCTTCCGGCCACGGCTCCCTTTTCCGCGTTTGCTGAAGAGTGCCGTCTGAACGGCGAGGCGGATGATGGTCATGGTGCAACTCCTGCTGTAAGAGGGGTCGGGTGACGCCCACCGCCGGTCCAGCGCCCGGTCATGAGCCACAACTCGTAGCAGGCGAGCCAATCGGCACTCCAGGGGACGATCGTCTGGGACAGGTGCATGGTTGCATCCCATTCACCCGCAGGCGGGTCGTAGAGGCAGAGTCTCGGGTCGCTGTCACGGTCATAGACATGGGGAAGCGAGCCCTCCGGATTTTCCGGCAGCCTGATCAAAGCCGGAGACAGAACCCGCACCTCGGGCGCATAGTCCACCCGGTAACGGATCTCGATCCGATGGATCTGGAATTGCTTCAGGTCACCGGTCCAGCGAGCCGCCCTGTCGCGGCGGGAAAGGTGACTGACCCGAAAGCCGGGCCAGTCACGCTTCATTGAAGCGACCTGCTCCTCGATCGAGATTGGTCGACTATTCATCAACCGGATCTCCGAAGAAGGTGTGCGGCTTGGCGACGACCGGAGCCACCGATGTGACGATCGTGGCCGCAGCCGGCAGGAGAATGCTGCCCTTCTTGCTGTAGACCTGCGACCCTGCCACGATCCCAGCGCCGGTGGCGTCCGCCATTCTGTCAGCCGCGCGCGTCACCACGCGGTCGCCAAACATCTCGCGCAGCCAGTTGCGAAGCTTGACGGGGTCCAACTCGCCGCGCTTGGCGCGCTCGATGCCGGCCACGAGATCGTGGAGATAGCGGGCGAACTGGTTCTGCTGATCCAAGTTCTCGGGCCAGCGGTCGGTGAAGACGTCGGCGCTGTAGGTCGGATTGACGACGTGAAGCTTCTGACGGTTGATCGTCGCCCGCTCGATCTCGCCGATGATCCACCGGCAGATGCGGATCAAGATGTCCGAGAGATTCATGTCGGGAAGCGCCGCCGCGCCGGCAAAGTACGACAGCATCACCGACGGCGGGATGCGGCCACTGTAGTTTGCATAGCGAACGTTACGATAGCGCTTCAGCAGTTGCAGTGCGACGGTTGCCATGTTCTTCACAACGAACTGCGTCTGATCGGGAACTTCGTCGACATCGGCGTCCGCGCGGATCCTCATACGATCGTCGCCGGACCAGCGGTCCTTGAAGGCTTCGATCACACGCTCTTCGTTCGGAGTCGACGCCATGTACCATTCCGCATGGCCGTATGCGTTCATCGGTACCATGCAGTCGTCATTCGACGGCAGCGGCCCTTTCGCATGGGTGATCGCCGACTGGCGATCGGTGGTGCCGTAGTCGCGAAGCGCCGGCGTCACATCGAGATGCATGTTGTCGGCGTAGAACAGCGTGATGCAGCGGGTCTGCTGAACGATCTTCTGAACTGGATAGTCCTTCAGGGCCGCGGCGAGCGCCTTGAGGATCCCGAGCGGCGTCATGTGACGATATTGACTGCCGAGCTGGGCTACGATGTCGATATCGTATTCATCGTCGGTACCGCGCGTGGAGATAGTCGCGTCGATCGCCATCGATCCCTGTACATAGAAGTGCTCGATCTGATCATGGAACGACGTCGTGCCTTCCAGGTACTCGCGCACAGCCTTGTAGCGCTGGCAGGCCTTGCCATGGAGGAACGGCGGCAACTGAACGCTGAAGGCGATTTCCGCCAGGATGCGATCAAGCGGATCTTCAAAGGGGTTCTTCCCCTGGTATGCGAATGTAGTCATAGTTATGTTCCTGAATTCGAAGGTTTCGGAAATGCTTGGGGGCGCTCTAAAAGAAAGGCGCGGGACCTCGGAATTCAGACAATTTTATTTTTTGTCTGAATCCGTTTTGGTGCGCGCATAACATTCATGAGGAGAGCCGACGGGATGTTGTGGGAGACGTCGAATGGATGCCGAAATCGGCATTAAGCGCATACCTTGCTCGGAAGAGGAGGTAAGCGAGTTCTTTGATCGGATGACGTCTGTCCAAAAGCGGGACGCTTATCAGTTTGCCGTCAAATGTTCGGCGGCGTGCCTTGCCGACGCTCACGAACTGATCAACGAGGCCTTCGTGAGGATGTGCGACGGGCGCCGTACGCGCCTAAGCGACAATAACGACCTGTTTCCGGTTCTGATGGGCACGATCAAGAGTCTGGCTTCCGACCGTCACTTCGTCACGGAACGCGCACGGATCCGGCGCATGGGTTCCGGGAAGGAAAAGGGCAAGTATGGCGTCGTCGAACACGACGCCGATCATGGGAGCATTAAGATCGACAAGGCCATCGCCGATACCGACGAAGTCACCGATCGAATGGATCCAGACGAATATCGGAAGGCGCTGCTTGCCGACATCGCCGGCGATGCGGAGTTCGAGTTGCTTTTCGAGGGCATGTCCGCCTCGTTCATCGGAAAGGACTTGGCCGAATGGATGGGTATGGACACAGTTGCGCTGGCGACGGTTCGCAGGCGCTTCAGGAGGCAGATGCTACAACTCGGTAAGAGGCTGTCAAGGGTAGCGCGCTAGCGCTAAGCAGATTGGAAGGTCCGCATGTCAGGGAAAGATAGAGAGTGGCTCGGCCACCTGCACGAGTTCCTGATCGACGAGATCGTGCATGGCAAGGATGACGAGCCGGTAGATGAAGCCGAAGTCAGAGCCTTCGACGCTGCGGTTGCAGCCGGACGCTCGCAGCTGGCCAAACGTAAGCTCGAAGCGGCACGACAGGCAGTTCGTTCGGACGTGTTCGCGTCCGCCCCTATTTCCGACTCGGAAATGGGACACGCAAAGCGGCGGCTCACCTCGCTGAGGACCGGAGCCAATGATGACGACGCTAATCTGACGCTCGCCGCCCGCTTTGGTCAGGGTGGCAATGAGGACGATGATGGTATGCTCGAAGACATTGCCGAGCTTGAGCGCGATCGCGACGACAATAGCGGCAAATGATGAAACGGCCAACAAGAGCCGAAGGCCTGCTTCAGTCTTTGGGCATCGACGAGCCCAAAGATATTGATCTCGAAGCGATCGCGTGGCACGTCGGTGCCAAGATCAAGGTTCGTCCCTTGGTTAATTGCGAGGCCCGCATCATCGGGCTTGACGACAAGGCGATCATCTCTGTGAACGCCGCCTCGCCTCCAGAGCGGCGGCGATTCTCGATCGGACACGAACTTGGGCATTGGGCGCATCATCGCGGACAGTGTGCCGTGTGTCGCGCGGCTGATATCGGGAACTACAGGAACGAACAAGCGACAAAAGAGCGGGCCGCCGACGCATACGCCGCCGATCTTCTCATGCCGTGGTATCTCTTCAAGCCTGCGGTGCGCCTGCACAAGCGCTTGGACATCAATGCGCTGCGGGCCGTAGCCGCGCTCTTCTCAGCGAGCCTGACCGCAACCTTAATCAGGATGATCGATAGCGATCAGTTCCCTTGCAGCATGGTCGTCACTCACCGCGCATCCGGCAAGCCTTGGGTCACGCGGGCTCCCTCGATGCAGCGTCGCTGGTTTGCTCGCGAGGACCTCGATTCGGGCTCGTTCGCGTTCACAATGATGTACGGCAATGATGCTCGAACAGAGGGTTTCCCGCGGAAGATCGGCGCGGACGCATGGTTCGATCATCACTCGGCAGCTGAGTTCGAGATCACCGAGCAATCATTCAAGCTACCAACTGGCGACGTGGTTACGATCCTGAATCTGCCCGAAAGGATGGCTGGCTGACCGAGTGCCAATTATTCGGTGGTTGACCGCATTTCCAGGATGATGATCAGTTATTTTCTAAGCTACGGTACCAAAAGCGCACCTTCCGCTGACGGCCCCACCCAGTCATGGCCGCGGGACATCACATTCATCGGCATCGACTATGGCGGCCATAACCTCGGACCGATGAGGTCCGGGATCCGCCGCCCTCGAAATCTAGACGCGGAAACCGTTCTCCGCCGCCTCCGCGAGCTCTCTTCGGATGCTTGATCGGATTTCCGACGCTAGCCGGTCTTGCAGGCCTTCGTCGACGTCGTCGAAGTAGATGCGATGGATGTTAAAGCTGGCGGCGCTGGCGACGATCGGCGAGATCGACGCGATGTCGACGATCTTGCCGCCGACTTCCACGTTGATCTGCTGCGGGTGCCCGCCTTCGGCGCCAAGCGGCTTGTAGATCGGGCGCGGATACCTGTCGTAGTAACATGCTTCCGTCCACAGCCCGTCCTTCTTGCGAAGGTCTTGCGAAACTTTCTCGCAGACCTTGTGCAGCACGCCCACGCGCTTGGCGGCGTCGAGACCTTTCATCGTGCCGTCCTTGGCTGCGACCTCGTCCGCGAGTTTCCAGACATCGAGCATGGGGTAGAATTTGCGCGATGTGATGCGGTCGGCAACCGTGCTGATCGACTTGTCCCTCGCTTCCTGGAAGAGGTGCAGCGAGCCCCAAAACAGTGTGTCGTCGAGAAGCAGTGCATTCTCGAGCCGCTCGGGATCCCTGAAGAAGCGGACAAGCGGGTGGCTCGACGACAGGCCGGCGAGCTTTTCGTCGCCCTCCGCGAAACGCTCAAATACGCGACTCATCAGCAGTGAGAACATGTATTCAAGACCCCGCGTCCTCTTGTGCAGGTACAGGGTGGGATACAGTTGGAACAACGTCACTGTGAACTGTTCTAACGAGATGTAGGCTTTGCTGTTTACGTACAGGAATTGGCCGTTCTCTCCGGAGCCGACCTGGAAATTGCGGATCAGCCAGTCGAGATCAAGGCCGCCCGAGGAAACGCCGGCAAAATAGGGGTCGCGCTTGGCGTAGTCGAGGCGATCGGCGTCCAACTGGCTGGAAACGAGCGAGGTGTATACGCACCTCTTGTCTGCCTTATTGATCATGCCGGCCACCATGGAAGGAAAGTCGGGGCCGCCCATCTCGGTCAGCGTCATGGCGATGGAAGAATCCGTGATGATCTTTTGACCGACCTTTTCGTGGTTCACCGCGGCTTGAAGGGCGCCGTCCTCCGGTTGTGGATTGCGCTCCACGAACAGCTCCATCGCACTTTCGAACGCATGGCTGAACATGCCGTGGCCGATGTCGTGGAGAAGAGCAGCCGCCAAGCAAGCCCGTCCTTTCGGGGTCCATTCGCCGTTCCGTGCCTCCGGCTCCACGACGGACAACATGCGCTTGGCTACCGAGTAGACACCCAGCGAGTGGGCGAACCGGGAATGGGCGGCCGAGGGGAAGACGTAGTCGGAAAAGCCGAGTTGCTTGACACGGCGCAGACGCTGGAAAAACGGGTCGGCGAGCATTGACTTTAGCTGAAGCTCCGACTCCCCTTCGAACTCGATCGACCCGTGGATCGGGTCCTTGATCATCTTGGTCATGAAATCCTCCTCAGTCGAAAATTGCGTTATCTAAATCCAGTCATATTCTGCCAGCGAGCCGGTTTCACGCCGACGGAGAGTGAATGGCAGCGCCGACGGGTCGGACGCGGCGACGTCGCGGTCAAAATCGGCGCGACCGTAATTCCGCGGGTAGTATGAAAAGCTCTTGAGCGCGAAATAGGCGTCATCGTCCATGTACCTGCGGGCCAGCCGCTGGCTCGCGGCTTCCGCGGCCTCCGCGGGAAAGTCGGCGCTGAGGTGCATGGTCGTTATCCCGGTGGTGACCGCGGCAGTCTCGTCCACCGGCTGCGCACCGAGAGCGCGCCAGTTGTCGAGCAAAACTCCGGCCGTCTTGGGCGGACCGTAGGCGATGACGGGTCCGACCGACACCCCGGCGATGGAACCGGCGTGTGCGTCGAGCCAACTCGTCGTCTCGGCCACGGTCTCCTCGGTCTCGCCCGCATAAAGCAGCACGTTGACCTTCGCCATCACGCCATGCTTCCGGCAAGCTTCCAGCAATTCCGACGCCCGACGCAGATAGCGGTCGGGGTCGCCCGTCTTGTTCATCGCCAGGATCTGGCGGGGCGAGGCGGTCTCGAGGCCCAGATCGATCACCCGCAAGCCCGAGCCCGCAAGCGAGGCCAGCGTCTGCGGGGTCATGGCGTCGACCCTTGTCTCGGTGCGCCAGGCCATGTCGAGCCCGATCCTTGCAGCTTCGTCCGCCAATCCGGCCGCCCAACGCGCAGTGGGCATGAACATTGACGACTGCAGATAGGGCCGGATCTCCTCACCGCCGTATTGCTCGCTGACCAACGCCATGGATGCGGCCAAAGCGGCTGCGTCGCCCAACTTCTCGACCTTAATGTCCCGCTCCTCGCAGAAAACGCAGCCCATGCCGCAACCGCGCGACGCTTCCACGCTGGGCTGGTATCGGCGATAGCCGTCGACGAGCAGATGGTTCAGCGTGAAACCGGGCGTCGGCTCGGCTACACGCTTCAACACGGGACTTTCGGTCAGAAGCTGCTCGATGACACCTTCGCTGAGGCCCGGGGCCAGTACGTCTGCTTCGGGCAAAAGTCTCCGAAGCCATTCGGGATCGGGTCCGACGACCCACCGCCCGCCGACGACGATGCGGCATTCGGAGTCGACCTCCTTCGCCAACCTGCAGAACGCCTGTGCCCACGGCAACGCGTAGAAACTGGGGATGGAAACCATAAGCGGATAGATCGACGGAAAGCGACCGTTCTCCCGCAACCGGCGAAACACCTCCTCGGGATCACGATGCTCGCCGTGGAAGAGAGCGACGTCGTGACCGGCCAATTGCAGCTTGGTAGCCAAAGACAGGGCGCCGTAGTTCAGATACAGCTGCCGGCGGGCCAACGCGTGGTCGCGCTTCTTGGGCGAGAGCATGCCGGCTGAGACAAAATTGACGACGCTGGATCTAATCATTCGGACCGCTTCCAAAACTCCGGCAGCAGTACATAGGAGGGCGCAATGCCGTTTGTAAGTATCGAGGGCATCGACGGCAGCGGAAAGTCATTACAGGTCGAGTATCTGACCGCCTCGCTTCTCGCGATGGACTTGCAGGTTGTCAAGACCAAGGAGCCGGACGGCGGTTGGATCGGGGCGGGGGTACGGAGCATCTTGGTGGAGCCGAGGCCTAGCCGACTGTCGCCCCTTGAGGAGATGTTGCTGATATCAGCGGCGCGGGTGGACCATGTCAGAAGCGTGATCCGCCCCGCGCTGGACGCGGGTGCCTGGGTCGTCAGCGATCGGTTCCTGGACTCGACCTATGCGTTTCAGGTCTACGGCTCCGACGTTCCCGAGCAGTTGTTCACCCAGGTCGCCGAGGTCGTCGTCGGCGGAACCATGCCCGACCTGACCTTCGTGCTCGATATCGATCCGGCTGCCGCCCTTGAGCGGCGCTCTGCCCGCGGCGGCTCGGGCGGACCGGATCCTTCCGAGGCGACCAGGGACTTCGCGCGGATCCGCGAGGGACTGCTGACCGCCGCCAAGCGCGACCCCGGCCGGTGCCACGTTTTGGATGCGGCCCAAATGCCCGGCAAGGTTTCGGAGAGGATCCTGTCGGTGGTTCTACGCGCCGGGCTCGTCGACGCAGGGCGCCACGGTCGATACGGGTTGTGAGCGAAGCGGACGTGAAGGACTTTCTGGGCGGCTACAGAGAGCATCCTGCTCGAAGTCGACGCGGGCCTGCATAACCAAGCGCACCGTCGAGTTCTACGGAAAGACGGATCTCGGTTCCGCCGGAATACTTTTTGTCAACTTCGCCCGCTCGATCAACAATCGGGTCATCGACCTTTTCGACGACGCCGTCGTGCTGCTAGAAGCGCAAAAGGTGGCCTCCGCGTGTATCCTAGCGCGATGCCTCATCTCGATGATGTACGACGTGTTGCCAATTCACGCAGAGCGGCACCAACATTTCTTGGCCCTCAATTGGCTAAACGACAGCTTTGGTTGGTCGGCCGCCCAAAAGCCGCCATTCCGCTATCGGCCCCCAAACCAGGACGTTCGGTACGCCGACTCTTGATGTCGCCTTCGAGGCGCATTTCAGACATTCAGTCTGACCAAGCTTCAGCGAATAGCTGCTTTGCGCCTCAAGTCGGCCGTTCAGCAGAACTGGGTGATCTCCCGAAAGCTGACATCGCGGCTGTGGGCAAACCGCCAGAAGTGTGTTGGTCACCCTTGCTCAGGAGCCTGGAGCCTAGCGCGGCAAAGTTCCGCGACGAGGCACCACTCTTGGATGGTCTTCACCAGTGAGAAGTGGCACAGTGTCGACTGGTGTGACCTTGTGCTAATGGGCCGGGTCACCAGTAGTCGATCGGCGGATGTTGTCGGCAATCCAATCCTTGAAGACCCCAACGAGAGGGTCGCCAGACCGGTTCGGGGCCGTCAGCAAATAATAAGTTCCTAGCTCGACGTTGGTGTCGAACAGCTCGACCAGACGCCCACTTGCGAGTTCGTCGGCAGCCATCAGCGCGTTTACAAGGGCAATGCCCTGGCCGGCAAGCGCTGCATCATAGCTGATGCTGGCGTCCGACAGGCGTGGGCCAAGAAGGCGATGACTGAGGGGCTCGCCGACAGCTTCGAACCAATTGGTCCATTGCATGTGGTTGCCTTCGTGTAGTAGCGGCGACCTGGCCAATTCGGTCAGATCAGCCGGTATGCCATGCCGGTCGAGCCAATCTCGTCCAGCCACCGGAAACATGCGGGGCCTGATGAGGTGCATCGCACCCTGGGGAAGTCGCTCGAGCACGTTGAAGCCGATCGAGACGTCGGCCTCTGCGCGGGCGAAATCGGGTTTGCTATCGGTCGCGCGAAGCTCGATATCAGCGCCTTCTAATGCGCGTTCGAGGGCGGACAAGCGTGGTGTGAGCCAGCGCGTCGCCAAGCCCGCGATGCACCATATGCGTAACTGTCCGCGCTTGTGCGATGGGCGGAGTTCGTGTGCGGCATGGGCGATGGCCCCGAGGGCCCGGGACACGGTGGCGAGGAAGCTTTCGCCCTCGGCCGTCAACTCGACGCCGCGGGGACCCGCGCGGACAAGGGTGCGACCAAGCCAATGTTCGAGGTTTCGGACGTGGCGGCTAATCACAGTGTGGCTGACGCCGATGTCTTCGGCCGCTCTGCGCATGCTGCCTGTGCGCCCTGCGGCTTCAAAAGCACGCACCATGACCAACGGGGGAAGCCGGTGAGCGTGAGGGCTCGTTTCTGGGGATTTCGGTGCCATAGGGAAGTCCGAGTGGTGCTTCTGATGCACCACGGTAGTTCAATCCATCTGCTTTTCCTAGGTGCCGTGTTGGCCGTATTTTCTCAGCAGACAAGGGGTCTCCATGACAAAGAATGCTTCTCTCCATGCTCGTCGCGGTGCTGCCATTCCGCGCGGAATTGCCAACGCCTTCCCGGTCTATCCGCAGCGCGCGGAGGGTTCTGAGATTTGGGATGTCGAAGGGCACCGCTTCATTGATTTCGCCGGTGGCATTGCCGTGCTCAATACCGGTCACCGTCATCCCAAGGTGATGGCTGCGGTTGCTCGGCAGCTCGAAGCCTACACGCATACGGCCTTTCAGGTGCTCCCCTATGAGCCCTACATCGAGGTCTGCGAGCGCCTCAACGCCTTGGCGCCGTTCAGCGGCGACGCCAAGTCGGTGCTTTTCTCAACCGGTGCCGAGGCCGTCGAAAACGCCATCAAGATTGCCCGCGCTGCGACCGGCCGACCAGGTGTCATCGCCTTTGCCGGAGGCTTCCACGGCCGCACGACGCTAACCATGGCGCTGACCGGCAAGGTCGTGCCGTACAAGAAGAAGTTTGGCGTATCCCCGCCCGGCATCTATCATCTGCCGTTCCCCGCAGAAGACCAGGGGGTTACTGTTGCCGACACGATCAAGGCGATGGATTTCCTGTTCCGCGCGGATATTGATCCGACCGATGTCGCGGCTATCATCATCGAGCCTGTGCAAGGCGAAGGCGGCTTCCTCCCTGCACCGACCGAACTGCTGGTGGCTCTTCGCGCGACCTGCGACAAGCACGGCATCCTGCTGATCGCAGACGAGATCCAGACCGGTTTCGCGCGTACTGGCAAAATGTTCGGCATCGAGAACTCCGGAGTTGAGCCCGATCTGGTGACCGTCGCAAAATCGCTGGCGGGCGGATTCCCGCTGTCCGGAGTGATCGGTCGGGCGGCGATCATGGACACGGTCGAACCTGGCGGCCTAGGCGGTACTTACGCCGGCAGCCCGGTAGCTTGTGCGGCCGCACTTGCCGTACTCGATGTCATCCTCGAGGAGAACCTGCTGGAACGCGCCAAGATCCTCGGCGGCAAGATCAAGGCCGCTCTCGATGGCTTCGCAACGCGGAACAACGTCGTGCCGATCGCCGCAGTCCGCGGCCCGGGTGCTATGGTGGCCTTCGACGTCGTGAGGGAGCGAGGCGGCTTCAGGCCAGACCCAGATGCCACCAAGCGCGTGATCCAAGCGGCTTTGGCCGAAGGCGTGATCCTTCTTTCGTGCGGTGTTGGAGGCAATACGATCCGCATCCTAAACCCTCTGACCATCAGCGATGCCCTCCTCGACGAGGGACTTGCCATGCTCGGTAAGGCTCTTGCATCTGCCAATGTCTGATCGAGTCAAAATGCGCGCCCTCAACGATCCCAGCCTTCTGAAATCACAGGCGTATATCAACGGTGCCTACTCCGGCACGCCCAGCGTGAATGTGACGAATCCCGCCACCGGGGACGTGATCGGATGGGTGCCGAACCAAGGGGCGGCTGAAGCGACCGCCGCTGTAGATGCCGCTTCTGTGGCGTTCCACCCCTGGGCCGCAAGGACGGCAAAGGAACGCAGCGTCATTTTGCGCAAGTGGTTCGACCTGATTCTTGCCAACCGCCAGGATCTTGCAACCATTCTGACAACCGAGCAGGGCAAGCCTTTTGCCGAATCCTTGGGCGAGATCGACTACGCGGCGTCCTACGTTGAGTTTTATGCCGAAGAAGCCAAGCGCATCGCGGGCGAAGTGCTGCCGTCGCATCGTGCCGATGCCCGCATCATGGTGTTACGCCAGCCGATCGGAGTGGTGGCGGCAATCACCCCGTGGAACTTCCCCGCAGCGATGATCACCCGCAAGATTGCACCAGCGTTGGCTGCTGGTTGCACCGTTGTGGTCAAGCCGGCCCTTGAGACGCCGTTGACGGCGTTGGCACTGGCCGAACTCGCTCATCGTGCTGGCTTTCCGGCAGGGACCGTCAATGTCGTGACCGGCGATGCGCGTGCTATTGGCGGCGTGCTCACCAGCCATCCTAAGGTACGACTGGTCGGCTTCACTGGCTCGACACCGGTGGGCAAATTGCTGATGGCGCAAGCCTCCACGACTGTCAAGAAAGTGGCTCTCGAACTAGGCGGCAATGCCCCTTTCATCGTTTTCGATGATGCAGACCTGGACGCCGCGGTGGACGGTGCCATGCTGTCCAAGTTTCGAAATATGGGCCAGACCTGCGTATGCACCAATCGCATTTACGTGCAGTCCACGGTGCACGACGCCTTTGTGGACAAGCTGACATTACGCGTCGACGCCCTCAAAATCGGCGACGGGTTCAGCGAGGGTGTCAATCAGGGGCCATTGATCACTGAGGCGGCGGTCCGCAAGGTCGAGGCGCATATTGCCGACGCGCTTGCCAAGGGCGCAAATGTTGCCACGGGTGGCGGCAGGCATGCTCTCGGACACACCTTCTTCCAGCCCACGATTCTTACCGGCGTGACGGCAGAAATGACTTTGGCGCAAGAGGAAACCTTCGGCCCACTAGCGCCGGTGTTCCGCTTCGAGACGGATGACGAGGTCGTCGCAGCGGCCAATGACACAGAGACTGGCCTCGCGGCCTATTTCTACGCACGGGACGTGGGCCGCATCTTCCGTGTTATGGAGCGACTTGAATACGGCATGGTCGGCATTAACACCGGATTGATCTCGACCGAACTCGCACCCTTTGGCGGCGTCAAGGAGAGCGGCAACTCCCGTGAAGGATCGTCCCACGGCATCCTGGAATTTACAGAACTCAAATATGCATGCATGGGCGGACTGGCAGCCGAGTGACTTCGCCGTATGAAGAAGAAGACCGGTCGTGATCACTTGGCCGATGGGTGGCCGCGTGGGGGCCGCGGACTGACAGGTCGCCCACAGCCCATTGATATCCCACCATGATCCCAGGACGCGTTTTGTCAGCGATCTGATTCGCCGAGCGCGGGCGGCCGTCGGGATGCCGCTTGGTCGGTGCGGGTAAGGAGACGCTGACGAATGCCGACCGCAACTTCAGCCTCGGCGTGAGAACATTTTGCACGGACCCTCTAATCGACCTTAGCGAGGTGTGAACCACCTAGCCGGCGCTCACTTGGGGTCATCCCGTAGTACTCTTTGTAGCGGACGGCGAAATGTGACTGGCTGCAAAAACCACAAGAGTAAGCAATCTCGGCAATCGGAACGGGCGACGAGCTGCGCACAGAAGACGATCTCAAGAGGCGGTCCGCTTCGCGAAGTCGAAGCCTCAAGAGCTCGCGGCCGAACGTGGTCCCGTGTATCTGAAAGACTTTGTGGACGTAGCGCGGCGAAACCCGCAACGAGTTGGCCGCGTGCTCGGGAGCTAGGTCCGGGTCCCCGAAGTGGTATGAGAGGAAAGCCGAAAGCCGCTGGAACGTAACGTCGGACACAGCCGCCGTGGTGCTCTCGGGGATGTCGCGAACGTCACGAGTCTCCAGCATGAGGCACATCAGATCGAGAATGTTGTCTTCGGTGCGTTTCAGAACGCTGGCATCGAGCGACGGCACCATATGAAAAGTTTGCAGAGCCAATTGCGCTACAATGGGCACCAGACCTGCATTTGCTACGTCTCGACGCCCGTACCTATCGTCGAGGAAGGGAAGCCGCTCGCGGATGAAATTAGCAGGCACTTTGATTGTGACATTCTGTGTTTCGTTTCCGATTTGGGTCCAATAACCCTCGGAAGAATTCAGAATATACATTTCTCCAGGTCCAACGTCGGCTTCAATGCCACGTTGGCCAAAACGCTCGCGTTCCCTTGTTGGAAAGATGAATATCACATCTTCGGTATCGGTCGACTGATGGCGACGTACAGTTCGAACGGCATTGGCCGAGAATTTTGAGATCCCGATTTTATGAAGCTGCAAGGCAGTGAGGCTGCCCTCAAACGAGGCCGGATCCGTGGGAGTGCATTCCAGTGGGAAGTAGACTTCCTGCATGTAGTCGCACCAAAGCTGTGCGCTACGACCCTGTCTCGCCTCTCGAGTTGTGAACAATGTTTTGGTTAAAGGCTGCACGCTCCACTGCTCCCGCGCACGGTCAGCAACGGTAGTAGCAAGCCACACCCCAGGTCAAGCAAGTCGGGACCCTGCGGCCTTAATCCAGGCATCAATCGGCCGCGGGTCATCGCCAACGGTGCAGACCCACAGCGTGAAAAGCGTCGGCAATTCCCTTTTTGATCCGTCTTGTCAATATCGAGACTTGAGGGAGGACGCAGCGCTGAGGTCTCGGCCGCAACACCCTGACAGCTCGACGCGCCCGGTCTTTCTTAGGTTGCGCTTTGACCCCCGGGCTGCCGACCTAAGGAACCCTGGGCCTTCCATGGGCGACGCCGCTTTACAGCGGTTCAAATCTGGTACCCTCACCAATTGCGTGCCTGGAGCCCGTGCGCCCTCGGAAAAGTCACCGTTCACTGTGGTGATATACGGTGCCCCCTCCCACTCCTATTCTCTGCAAAATTGACCTGCTGTGATGGCACCAGGCCAGAAGCATGCGGTGCCCAACTCTCGGGGTGCATCAATCAATCGTCACCTACCGCCTGAGGAGATAGTAGAATGCAGATCAAGCGCCCAGGACGCGAAGCCGGCGAGATCATGTTTGTCGGGCAGATCTGAGAGGCATAGCGATGCGCACCAGTGAGCACCGCATGACTGAGTTGAGCGACGTTTTCAAGCGACGTTTCAACGCTCGGCTCCTTGCAGATTTTACGGATGACGTCGTCGCGGCTTATCAAAACGCTCCGCTTGGCCCGCACGATGACAAAACCGCCAGGGTGGTTCGCGCCTTGGGCGGTGCCGCCATTGCTGACAAGGAGATCGTTATCTCGCTCGGCGCAAATGGGCCGTGGGCTATCGGGCGGATCGCCTTGGGCAAGGCCGGAAATTTTGTGCGCCTGGCGGATACTTTCACCAGCTACCAGGACGCGCTGAGAAGCGTCTTTTCAATACGCCACCAAGCATTTCTTGCGACTTTCAGATCTCCCGGTGAATTGCGCCTGAACGAGGGAGCGGGGAACAAGCCATGACGAGCCGCCCCCAGCAGATTTTTGGATACAGCGATAGGTTCGCGGCGCGGCCGGGTGAGGCGTTGTCCTTTCACGTCAGCTGTGAATATGTGGCAAATTATCAGGCGTCACTTGTCAGCCTTCGTCACGGCTTTACTGGACAGGCCGGCCCCGGCTTCCTGGAAACGGCGGTCCCGGCAGAGTTTGAAGGAACCTATCGCGGGGCGTGGTTCGCCTGTCAGCCTGGCTCCTATGTCGAAGTTCTCGACGAAACTGGTGTGCTGGGTGCCCCCGACGACTTCTTGATCGAGGCCCATATTTTTCCCACACTGCCTCAGGGGACGCGCTCCGGGCATTTCGGCGCCTACCATGTGACACAAAACTCGTTCGGCGAAAGTTCGGGTTTTCAGGCCGTACTGGGCAATTGGTCCGAGGCTACCCAATCCGGTTACGCCTTGGTCCTCGACGAGGGCAAACCGGCTTTCATCTGGAACGACGGCGTCGCCACAAACAAGCTATGTCTGGACGCCCCGGTCGAAGCCCATCAATGGTATAGGCTCAGGGTTCGGATCGTCGCCCGCGACGGCAAGGTCCACCTTGAGCAGACCCCAGTCAGCAACATAATGAATCGGTTCTCTGCCCTGGCGACCGGGCTGGCCCCGCAATCGGCTTCTGCGTCGACCTCCGGGCAGTGGTCGCTGAGCGAGGCGCCGTTCCGGATCGGTGCGTTGGCGCGGCGGGACGGATACCGGTGGCTCTCGGCCAACGCCTTCAACGGAAAGATCGGCGGCATCAAGATCTGGCGAGGCCAATCGGACCGCACGGGAGACCTCGTTGCGGCCTGGCATTTCGGGCGCAGCGACCGCGCCGACAGCCTGCTGCTTGACGACGTCATGGATCAATCACCCAACAAGCTCCATGGGCGCTGCTACAATGCGCCGACCCGCGGTGTTGCTGGGCACCGGTTTGCCGGTCTGATCGACGATTTCCGCCTCGCGCCTGATGAGTATGACGCCATCCACTTCCATGACGATGACATCACGGATGCGGAATGGCCGGCGGCCTTTTCGTTCAAGATCCCGGAGGCCCTGCCCAGTGGCGTCTATGCGGTCAAATTGACCAGCGAGGATGCCGAATATTACATTCCATTCTTCGTCCGAGCAGGGAAGAAAAAGGCCGACATTGCCGTCCTGTTCTCCACTGCGACCTATCTTGCTTACGCCAATGACAGAATTGCGTTCGAGGCGAACGGCGCCGAAATCATAGTCAGCCGCACGCCGATCATCGACCGCGCCGATCTAACCCTTCAGGATCATCCCGAATTTGGAAGGTCCTGCTACGAAATCCACAATGACGGCTCGGGCGTGGTGTTCGGTAGTGTGCGCCGACCCATACTGACCCTGCAGCCCAAGCATCGTGCGTGGTTCCAGGCGGAGGGCGTGTGGGGTCTGCCGGCGGATCTCTGCATTGTCCATTGGCTTGAGATCATGGAGCTCGGGTTCGATCCAATCACGGACGAAGACCTGGACCGCGAAGGTTTTGAGCTGTTGCAGGACTATAAGGTGGTGATAACCGGCAGCCATCCCGAATACGTGACACGCAACGAAATCGCCGCGATCGACCAGTTCTGCAGCCGCGGCGGTCGCCTGATGTATTTGGGCGGGAATGGTTTCTTCGCCACCGTGTCGTTCGACCCCGAACAACCGTCCCTGATGGAGCTCCGGCGCTCCGATGCTGGCACCCGTCCGCATCAGTCGCCGTTTGGCGATAGGCGCCACACCACGTCGGGTGAGATCGCGGGCCTTTGGCGCAACAAGGGGCTTCCTCCGCAACGTCTCGTCGGCGTTGGTTTTGCGGCGCAGGGGTTCGACCGTTGCACCTACTACCAGCGTCTGGAAGACAGCCATAATCCCATAGCCGGCTTTGTCTTCGAAGGCATCGGCGCCGACGAGCAGATTGGCGGATTCGGAATAATGGGTGGTGGGGCGGCCGGCGCCGAAGTTGACTGCTATCAGCCGGTCCTCGGAACGCCCCCTCAAGCACTGCTCCTTGCGACATCTGGCCCGCTGTCGGACGCATACCTGCTGGCTGCTGAGGAGGTTTATGAGTCCATTCCTGGAATTGGGGGCACGGAACAGCCGGGCGTTCGCGCGGACATTGTTCTTTGTCCGCTAAGCGGTGGCGGCGGGTTCTTCTCGGTAGGCTCGATCGCCTACACCGGCTCTTTGTCGCACAACAGCTATGACAATAACGTCGCACGAATGACCGGCAATGTGCTTCGCCGGTTCCTACGGCCGGAGCCACTCGACGTCGTCCTTAGAGAAGCTGCAATCGCATGAACGGGCCGCTCACCAAAATAGCAAGTTAGGTGAGAATTCGAGCAACCAAGGGGAACAAAAATGTCGAATCTGCAGAACCCAAACCTTTCAGGAATTTCGCGTCGCGACGTTTTACGAAGCGGCCTAATTGGAGGTGCTGGCCTTGCCTTCGCAGCGTCCTCGGGCCTGTCGGCCTTTGCTCAAAGCTCGGTTCCAAAACGAGGTGGCAATCTACGTGTTGCCTTTCTCGGCGCGACCCCGACCGAGACGCTGGATCCGCACGCGGGGGTGGTCCAGCAGGACTTCGCGCGCGCCCTCGGACTTTATGAGCCGCTGGTGGAAATGCAGGCGGATGCCAGCATCAAAAACGCTTTGGCAGAATCCATGGAGCCGAACGCGGATGCCACCGAATGGACCATCAAACTTCGCAGCGGCGTCAAATTTCACGACGGAAAGACGCTATCGGCGAAGGACGTGGCCTTCACCTTTCAGCGGATTGTCAATCCCAAGGCGCCGCTGAGCGGGGCCATTACCCTGGCGCCGCTCGATGTCGACAACATGAAGGTGGTTGACGATCTGACGCTCAAGATCCCCATGAAGGTGCCGTTTGCGGTCTTCCCAGAATGCATCTGTTCGGCGGTTTACTATGCGATTGTGCCGGAGGGGTTTGACCCGGCCAAGCCCGTCGGCACAGGCCCCTTCAAATTCCAGAGCTTTACACCGGGACAGCAAAGCACGTTCGTGCGATTTGACGACTACCATGGCGGTGGCGCATATATCGATACGCTTACGAT
This sequence comes from Mesorhizobium sp. M0292, assembly GCF_040321695.1. NCBI lineage: Bacteria > Pseudomonadati > Pseudomonadota > Alphaproteobacteria > Hyphomicrobiales > Phyllobacteriaceae > Mesorhizobium > Mesorhizobium sp. M0292. The sequence continues at coordinate 8,443 of NZ_JAMYSB010000019.1, read as the reverse complement.
CACGTCCTTCGCCTCCGACGTTGCGGCGTTCAACGCGCTGCAGAGCGCGCAGGTGGACGCGCTCGCAGCGGCCCCTCTCTCGCTGGTCCGCCAGGTAGGAGCCGGCGGCGCCATCAAGGCCCTGATTTCGGAGCCTGGGCAATGGACTCCGTTTACAATGCGTGTCGATCAACCGCCATTCGACAAGCCCGATGTCCGCAAAGCCTTCCGGCTGTTGGTCGATCGCAAGCAGATGATCGATATTGCCCTGAGCGGCTATGGCGAAGTTGGCAACGACGTCTTCTCCCGCTGGGACCCCTTCTATGACACTTCTCTACAGAGAACTCGCGACGTTGATCAGGCCAAGTTCCTGCTGAAAAAGGCCGGCGAGGAAAATTTGGCGGTCGAACTGGTCACATCTGACTTCGCTAACGGTGTTCCGCAAATGGCGCAGGTATTCGCACGACAAGCTCGAGACGCAGGCGTCACGGTGTCGGTGCGGCAGGTAACGCCGGACGTTTTTTACGGTGACCAGTATCGCCAGTGGAATTTTGCTCAGGATTTCTGGCTGCATTTTCCATACCTGCCCCAAATTGCTGAATGCCATTTGCCAGGCGCTACCTTCAACGAGACTCACTGGGGGAACGAGCAGTATATTAAACTGTATAACCAAGCCGTTGGGACAACAGACCCGGCTCTTCGGAAAGAGATTGTTCATGCTCTGATGAAAATCGACTTCGAAGAAGGTGGATATATCATTCCGTCATTCAACAAGATGGTAGATCTTTTGGCGAATAACGTGGAGGGACTCACGCAGGCTCGCACCGGTTACGCGATGGGACACTTCGGATGGAAGTCTGTGTGGCTATCGTGACGACACAGGAGAAATCAAGCGGAACGGCCAAAGCCCAGCATCAGTTACTGAGGTTTGCCGTTCGTCGTGTCTGTCTTGGCGCGCTAACGCTCTTCGCGGTCTGCGTTGTGGTTTTCCTGGCGACCCAAGTTCTGCCTGGCGACGCGGCGCAGGCGGTCCTCGGGCGCAGTGCGACGCCGGCACGCCTGCAGGAAATCCGGACTCAACTGCACCTTGATCAGCCTTTGATGATGCAGTTCTGGACCTGGGTTTCGGGAATCTTGACCGGCGATCCGGGTCGATCCCTGGTAAACGGTACACAGGTTTCGGCCTTCGTTTATCCGCGCGTAATCAACTCCGCCATGCTGCTGTTGTTGACATCGGCCGTCAGCTTCCCGGTCTCGATAATTCTGGGCGTGGTGGCAGCCTTGTACTCTGGCCGTTTCATGGACACCGGAATTTCCATCGTCGCCTTGTCGCTAGCGGCGCTGCCTGAATTTGTGGTTGGCATCCTCCTGATCCTTCTGCTGTCGACATCCGTGTTCCATCTCCTGCCGGCGGTTTCCCTGGTCCCACCTGGTAGTTCGGTCCTGCAAAACCCGATCATTCTTGTGATGCCGGTACTGACCCTCTCGGTGGTCTGCTTCCCGTATTTGTTTCGCATGACACGGGCGTCAGTGATTGAAGTTCTGGGGAGCGAATACATCGAAATGGCCCGGCTGAAGGGGGTCAGCACTCCAAGGCTCATATTCGTTCATGCATTGCCAAATGCACTTGCCCCAGTCGTTCAAGTTATAGCCCTTACCTTAGCCTATCTCGCTGGTGGCGTGGTGTTGGTTGAATTCGTTTTTGGATATCCCGGCGTGGGTCAAGGGTTGCTTGACTCGATCGTTGCTCGGGACATCCCGGTGATTCAGTTGATCGTCCTTCTTCTCGCTGCGGTCTACGTCCTTCTAAATCTTACCGCTGATTTGATCGCAGTGTTACTCACACCAAAGATGAGCGCTCACCAATGGCAATCGACTTAAACGGAAGAAGCGCACCGTCCATGATAGGCACGTGTTGGCGGTGGTTTCGCGATCTGAAAGCCGGCGCAGCCGGTCTGGTGATTGGACTTCTCATTATCGGCGGCGCCATCTTCGGCCCTTTTTTGGCTCCTGTGCCGCCCACTGATTTCGTCGGTTCGCCGTTTGACCTTCCCTCGCCATATGCACTCCTGGGAACGGATTTCATGGGCAGAGACGTATTTTCGCGCGTGCTCTCGGGTGGTGTACAGGTCCTCGGGTTGTCAGCCGTCGCGACGGTTGCCGGGGTACTCATCGGTACATTGCTGGGCATTATCTGCGGATATCTGAAAGGGAAAACCGACGACGTCATAATGAGGCTGTTGGACGTGGCGATGGCCTTTCCACAAACTGTTCTTGCGCTCCTGTTCGTTAGCATAGTCGGGCCAAAGCTATGGCTGATCGCACTTCTCGTCGCCGCAATCCATGCGCCGCAAGTTGCTCGCGTCATGCGCTCCGTGGCTCTTCGTGTATCGGAGGAAGATTATATCCGTTACGCCGAGGCGATCGGCGTGTCTACGACGCGGATTATTACGCGAGAGATCCTTCCAAATCTGGCCGCGCCCTTAATGGTTGAGTTGGGCCTGCGCTTTTCCTATTCGATTGCACTGATCGCCGGACTGGGATTTCTCGGTTTGATGGCGGATCCTTCCGTTCCCGATTGGGGAATGATGATCAACGAAAATCGAATTGGCCTCCTTTTGAACCCTTGGGCCGTCGCGGCGCCAGTGTTCATTCTTGCGGTTCTAACTATCGGAACCAACGTTTTTACTGACTCGCTGGCTCGGACGAAGCGTGGAATGCCCGCCGCGGATGTCGACGACACCATCAGCGATGAGATACTCGCCGATGGACAGGTAGCCGGCTTCGGTAATGGCCCTGGTGCGGGCAAGGAGAGGCTATGACTGTGCATCCCAGAGAAACGGACGGCCTTGGTACTGCTAGTCTAGCGCTAGAAATCAGCAATCTACGTGTGTCAGTCGCCGAAAGCGACGTGGACATCGTTCAGGGTGTTTCACTTGCGCTTGCCCCCGGAGAAATTCTGGGCTTGGTCGGAGAATCTGGCTCCGGAAAGACGACGGTGGGGCTCGCAGTCCTGGGTTATTGTCGGAAGGGCCTCACGATTGGCGGAGGGTCGATAAAGATTGACGGACAAGACGTCCTGTCAATGGGAGCCGGAGAGCTTCAGAAAGTTCGAGGGCGCCTCGTATCACTAATACCGCAGGACCCAGGTACTGCGCTCAATCCGATCCTTCGCATCGGAACCCAACTGGCCGAATGCTTCGATCAGAAGAACTCGGTCACGGAGGAAATGCTGCTGGAGCTGCTTCGTCTGGTGAAGCTGCCTGTATCGCCTGAATTTCTTCGCGCGTATCCGCACCAGCTCTCCGGCGGGCAACAGCAGCGCGTTGGCATAGCCATGGCGTTTGCAAACCGCCCGCGGGTAATCGTGATGGACGAACCAACCACGGGCCTTGATGTGACGACGCAATCCCACGTGCTCGACACCATTCGCAGTCTATGCAACGAACACTCCGTCGCGGCGATCTATGTGAGCCATGACCTTGCGGTTGTCGGAGCACTCTGTAACCGAATAGCTGTTATGTACTCTGGGCGAATTGTCGAAGTGGGAAGCACTTTACAATTGCTTTCTAGCCCAGCACATCCCTATACGCGGGCGCTAATTCACGCGGTGCCTGATCTAGACCGCAAATCCGCAGTTAGCGGCATCCGGGGCAGTGCGCCCGAGCCGTCTCGCCGTCCCAGAGGGTGCGCGTTTGCCCCGAGATGCGACGCAGCGGAACATCGCTGCACCACCTCAATCCCAGAGGCTACAGAAATCAGAAAGGGTCAGTACGTAAATTGTGTAAGGGCAGATGAGATTCAGGCTATCTCAACTCCGATTCGATCGATTGAGCTTGAATCCGCCGCCGACCGCCCAGTCGCTTTGGAGGTTATAGAGCTGGAAGCGTTTCATGGAAGCGCTCGGATACTCAAAGGGCTTTCCTTCAAAATTCGTCAAGGCAACTGTGTTGCCCTGGTGGGGGAATCGGGATCGGGTAAAACGACAACGGCACGTTGTCTGGCTGGGCTTCATCGTAATCAAAATGGCAAAATCATCTTCGATGGTAAGATGATACCCCCGCACGCCTCTCACCGGTCAGTCCATGCGCGTCGTCGGATTCAGTACATTTTCCAAAATCCGTACGCGTCCCTGAACCCGAGGAGAACAATCGGCCAGTCGGTGGCCATGGCGCTTGAACAGTTTGAGTCAACGTCGAGCGCAGAGATGCGTAGGCGCGTTCTTGCCTCATTGGATGAAGTGTCCTTACCCTCCGCATCCGCCAATCGATATCCGCATCAGCTCTCGGGGGGTCAACGACAGCGCGTGGCGATCGCACGCGCGTTGATAGTCGGCCCCGAATTGCTGATTTGTGACGAGGTAACCTCCGCTCTGGACGTGTCGGTTCAAGCCGTTGTGGTCGAACTACTTCAGCAGCTTCAGCGCGATCACAATCTCGCGATGCTCTTCGTCACACACAACCTGGCGGTGGCGAGCAATATTGCGCAGCATGTTGCGGTCATGCAGGGCGGGCACATCGTGGAGTTCGGTAGGGTTGAGGATGTCCTACGCGCGCCAGCCGCAGACGAGACACAAAGACTTCTAGCGGACACGCCTAGATTTGCATTTTCAATGGCCTAGCCCGGCCCTGCGCGTTCTGATCGAGCCACCTCAACTCGGTTTCCTGGTTGGAATGATATCGAAGCGTCGCTCGAGCACATCGCCCGTTTGACTGTGCTGCGCCGTGCGTAACTTTCTGCACTTGGCGAACTGATCAAGGACAAGTCTTGCGGCGACAAGATCGCGGCAAACTGAGACCATAAGGAGAATTCATGGACACTGAGTTGCTGATCGGCTCTAGCTTCGAACCAGGAACTGAGTTTGAGGAGACGATTTTTAACCCCAAGACCGGTGGAAGAATCATCGACCTTGCTGAAGCTTCTGAAGGCCAAATCGATGCAGCGGTCCATGCTGCTGAAAAAGCATTCAGCCGCTGGTCGCGCACCACGCCAGCCGAGCGCTCGGCTTGTCTTTTGCAGATCGCTGACGCCGTTGAAAGACATGCCGAAGATTTTGCCGCACTCGAAGCACTGAATTGCGGCAAGCCGATCAACTCGGTGCGCAATGATGAATTGCCTGCGATCATTGATTGCTGGCGCTTTTTCGCTGGCGCCGTCCGATCTATGCACGCGCCTGTGGCCGGAGAGTATCTGCCCGGCTATACCTCGATGATCCGCCGCGATGCAGTGGGTGTTGTCGGTTCGATAGCGCCGTGGAACTATCCTCTGATGATGATGGCGTGGAAGCTCGCACCAGCAATAGCTGGCGGCAATACAGTCGTTTTCAAGCCCTCAGAGCAAACCCCGCTTACCGCACTGAAGATGGCGCGGCTCTTGGCGGACATTCTTCCCGATGGCGTCGTCAACGTTATCCTTGGTCGCGGGGAAACGGTGGGAAATGCGCTAATCAATCACCCCAGCATTAGCATGGTGTCGATCACGGGCGACATCGGCACTGGGAAGAAAGTAATGCATGCCGCCGCCGCGACGATCAAGCGGACACATCTGGAACTTGGAGGGAAGGCTCCGGTCATCGTTTACGACGATGCAGATCTCGAGGCCGTGGTGCAGGGCATCCGTACGTTCGGATTTTACAACGCGGGCCAGGACTGTACGGCCCCGTGCCGTATCTATGTGCAGGATAGAGTCTATGATAATTTCGTCGCAGATCTGAGTGCTGCGGTTTCTACAATCCGCTACAATCAAAGTGACGACAACAGCAACGAGATTGGCCCCCTTGTCTCGAAGCGCCAACGGGACCGCGTCGCAAGTTTCGTTGAGCGGGCGGACGAGCAAAAGCACATCCAGGTCACCACAGGCGGTGCCACCAGTGGCGAACAAGGGTTCTTCTATCAGCCAACCGTTATTGCCGGTGCGACCCAGGACGACGAGATCGTGCGTCGTGAGGTCTTCGGGCCGGTCGTTTCAGTTACTCGTTTCACAGACGACCAACAGGCCGTGGAGTGGGCGAACGACAGCGACTACGGATTGGCCTCCTCGGTTTGGACAAGCAATATCTCCAAAGCGATGAGCGTCGCGTCGCAGCTCCAGTACGGTTGCACCTGGGTCAACGCCCATTTCATGCTCGCGACAGAAATGCCCCACGGCGGCGTCAAGCAATCTGGATATGGCAAGGATATGTCTATCTATGCGCTGGAGGATTACACATCAGTACGCCATGTGATGATCAAGCATTCGTGAGCAACGCGTTCCGGCGGTCAGTTCACAAAGTTTGGAAGCTGGCAGACCTTGATGCCTACCCCCAGTTCGGCGATCCGCCGGCTGGTCGTCGGATGCTCATGGCCCATGGTATTATCGAGCCACGCGACCAGACCAAGCGTGTGTCGAGCGCCTTCGGCGGGCCTATATTCGCAAGACCGAGGCCCGCTTTCGCAGGGCGGTTCCCGAAAGCCGCCTGACAGGAATCGGCCCCATTTCAGACCACTAGTCAGCCAACGAACAAACTTCGGTTGTAGCGCGAGGTTGGCGTCTATGAAGGCTTTTGCAGCATCATCGCTGGCCTCTGAAAAAACCTCAAAAATTCCTGTTGCGGCTTCTCCGCAATGCACTATCCCAAATTTTAGCAACTGGTGGGGGACCGCATGTACCGCATAAAGGCTGATACTGGAGAGATTCTCGTCCCGCACAGGTTCGCGGATACCACATACGGGGCGGCCGATCCGGCGCTTGGCCGGGAACGGCATCACATCGCGAATAGGGTGAAGGCAACGACGCTCGACGAACTGCGAACCTACTTGCGGAGAGGCTGGCCGATCTGGATGGAAATCAGGGGCACGCGGGATCGCCGACTAATTTCTGCCGACATCGTGGACGCCGAGCCACCTGCGCTCGGGGATGCTGTGCCTGCGGAGCCAGTGAGCCGACAGATTTCAATCGAGCGTGTTGTCAAACCTGCCCCTGCGCAAAAAGTACCGTGGCAAAACGCGCCGATTGCAAGCCATACAGAGAGGACCCTGGCATCATCGGGCAACGACAAAGACTACATCAGGCTCGTTCGGGAGATCTCGCTTGCCGAGCTTGCGGGCGAAATCGAGAATCCGCGCACGCTTCTGATGGGGTCGCACGTCTACAAATCGAAGCGGCTCGACATCGCATACGCACCGTTCGGCTACGTCAATGCTGGAGCGGACATCGTGATTGTCGGCATCACCCCTGGCCGCCAGCAAATGCGGGAGGCTCTTCTCGAGGCCAAACGGGCGATGGCGAGCGGAGCATCGCGCGAAGATATCCTTGCACGAGCGAAGGTGCATGCCAGCTTTGCTGGGGACATGAGAAAGAATCTCGTGAGGCTGATGGATGCCGTTGGCCTCAACGATTGGCTGGGGATTACGTCGACCGCAACCCTGTGGACCGTCGATAGCCAGCGTGCTCACTTCACGTCGGCGATCCGCTATCCAACCTTCGTCGATGGCGAGAACTACAGCCGCTCGCCTGACATGAACAAAGTCCCGTTCTTGTTCGACAAGGCCCGAGAGTGGCTCACCGAAGAACTCTCAGCTTTTCCCAACGCCGTGTTTGTCCCCATGGGAGATATGGTCTCGGAGGTATTGGCAAGAATTGGCGGCGAGGTCGGAGTTCCAGAGCGCAGAATTCTGACTGGGATGCCGCACGCCAGCGGAGCCAACAACGGCCCCATCGCATGGTTCTTGGGCGCACAGGGGGAAGAGAACGGTTGGCGTAGGCGCTATGTCGATATCCGGAATAAGGTGACCACGCTTGATCAGCGCCGAGGATACCATCCCGATTCAGGAGCAGCGCTTCAGAATTTCCCGAAATAGAACCTACCCGTCGGCTTGTCGTCCTTCATCCAGATCAGCGCCTGGGTCATGGAGTCGACCTGGTCGTCGTGCTTTCCGTGCGGAAATGCGAGCACCTCAAGCAGGAAGTCATCTCTCCAATGCGCGTCTTTCGGAAGATTGACGTTGCCGTTTTCGATCATTGCGGCAACACGTGACAGCCGGCTTTCCTTGTCGGTTCTGGCTTTTACCGGCGTGGTGCTGATGTCCTGGCTTTCCAAGTCGGCGATGAGGCTTGAGCCGGAACCCGCATCCTCAATGAGGATGATGTCGGGGGAGTGCTCCAGAAGGGAGTTTTTCACCGCCTTGATGAGGTCTGGGTAAGCTGCCCGGACGCGGACGAGATCGAGGAGATAATAGTTGTTGTCGTCTTTGGCCCATGTCGTTCCGACGGAGTAATCGCTGGAGGGGTCGCCCTTAAGCGCGGTGTCCCAGCTTTGAACGATGGTCATCGACCGACGGTCGAACTGATTTGGATCGTAGTCGCGAAACCACACCCTCTTGACCATGTTGCCGTCCGGTGGGGCAGGGGATTGTTGGTACTGCGCGGAAAAATTGAGCGATCCTAATAGGCGCTTTAGACCGTCCAGTTCGGCGTGTCCCAGACG
>NZ_JAMYSB010000018.1:0-118503 GCF_040321695.1 Mesorhizobium sp. M0292 | reverse complement strand
TTGTTGTTTTGTATTTACCTCTGCGTGGTGTCTTGTGGGGGGGGTCTCCTTTTCCCCACCCCCCGCCCCCCCCGCCCCGCGGCCGGCGCGCGGCCCCAGGGCGGCCGACACCTATCTCGCAACGGCTCGCTCGATCAATTCGGGCAAGGCTTCGCGGCTCTGGACCGCCAAACTTGTCGATGGTCGCACAATCCAGATCCGTAACCAGCCCATGCCCGATGGCAGTTGGATCGCCACGCATGAGGACATCACTGAACTCCTCGCCAATCGGCAGATCGTCGACGAGCGCATTTCGCTGCAGGCGCTGATCGACTGGGTGCCCGATTATCTCTGGGTCAAGGATACGCAAAGCCGTTTCGTCGTGGTCAACAGCGCCCTTGCGACCGATAGCGGCCGCAACAAGACCAGCGACATGATCGGTTTGACCGATTTTGATCTCCACCCCCCGGAAGTTGCGCGGAAATTTCGCCTGGTCGAGCAGCGCCTGCTCAAGAGCGGACAACCAGTGATCGACGCGGAAGAGTTTGTCGTCGATGCGTCGGGGAACGGCAAATGGCTTTCGTCGACGAAGGTGCCGTTGCGCAATCGCCAAAATGAAATCTTCGGCCTGGTTGGCATCGCCCACGACATTACCGCCCGCAAGCAGGCGGATGTCCTTCGCAGCGGGCAGGCGCAGATCCTCGAAATGATTGCCACGAGCGCGCCGCTGGAGGACGTGCTCGACCGCCTCATGCGCTTCGTCGAGGCTCAGTTGAAGGGGATATTCGGTTCCGTCCTGCTGCTCGACAAGGACGGCATTCATTTGCGTCACGGTGCGGCGCCGGGCCTGGCGAAAGCCTATACGAGCGCCATCGATGGGGCGGCCATCGGTCCCAAGGTGGGATCCTGCGGAACCGCCATCTACCGGCGGGAACCGGTCATTGTTACCGATATTCTGCAGGATCCGCTTTGGGACGATTACCGCGAACTGGCGGCAGCCCATGGCTATCGTTCGTGCTGGTCAACCCCGATCCTGTCGCATCGGGGCGTCGTGTTGGGCGCCTTTGCCATGTATTCGATGACCGTGCGCGAACCCACCCATGCCGAGACCCGCCTGATCGAATTCACCACACACATTGCCGGCATCGCGATCGAGCGCAAATTGGCGGAAGACCAGATCCACTTCATGGCCAACCATGATGCGCTGACCGGCCTGCCCAATCGCGCTTTGCTGGAGGATCGGCTTTCCCAGGCGGTCCTCTACGCGCAGCGATACAATCGCTGGATGACGGTGGTGTTCATCGATCTCGACAATTTCAAACTGGTGAACGATACGTTTGGCCACAATGCCGGCGACGAACTCCTCAAGACCGTCGCCAGCCGTTTGGTTGGATGCGTGAAGGCCACCGACACCGTCGTGCGGCTTGGCGGCGACGAATTTGTCATCGTCCTGTTCGACCAAACCACCAATGTCGATGTGGTCTCGGAAACCCTGCAGACGATCAGGGATGCGATCGCGGAACCGGTTCTTGTCGGAGAGCATCGGCTGAGAACGACGGCCAGCATCGGCATCGCAAATTACCCGAAGGACGGGACCAGCCCGGATACGCTGTTGGCTAATGCCGACGCAGCCATGTATCGCGCCAAGGAATTCGGCCGCGACAATTTCCAGTTCTATGCCCCGGAGTTCAACTCAACGGCACATGAAAAATTCCTGCTTCAGGAGGAATTGCGAAACGCGCTCGCCCGGTCGGAATTCGCTCTGCATTATCAGCCACAGGTGGATCTGCGATCGGGGCAGGTTTTCGCCGTCGAAGCGCTGGTGCGCTGGAACCACCCGACGCGAGGCCTGGTTTCGCCGGCGATGTTCATCCCGACCGCCGAGGAGACCGGGCTGATCGTGCCGCTCGGCGACTGGATCCTGCACGAAGCCTGCCGGCAGAACAAAGTCTGGCAGCGCGCCGGTCTGTCGCCCGTAACCGTCTGCGTCAACGTGTCGGCGCGGCAGTTCCGGGAGAAGAACCTGATCGACCGCGTCGTCAACGCATTGAAGGAAAGCGGCCTGGAGGCGAGGTATCTCGAGCTCGAAGTGACGGAAAGCCTGATCATGCAGGATTTCGAGCTGGCGGTCGCAACGATGAACGGACTGCAAAAGCTCGGCGTGCAGATATCGATCGACGATTTCGGAACAGGCTATTCCAGTCTCAGCGCCCTCAAGACGTTTCCGGTGGCGCGGCTGAAGATCGACAAGTCCTTCATCAACGATCTCGCGACCGACGAGAACGATCAGGCGGTCACCGGCGCCGTGATTTCCCTGGGGCAGAAGTTGAACCTTCGGGTGCTGGCCGAAGGTGTCGAAACGGAAGACCAGGTCGCCTTCCTGCGCAAGAACAATTGCGACGAGGTGCAGGGCAATTATTTCAGCAAACCGCTGTCGGCCGGGGGTATCGGCAAGTTGATCGCGAAAGGCTGACGGCCGGCTCGCGTCGTAGCCGCTGGTCTTTACTTTCCGAGCACCAGGCTCCAGTAGCGGATGGCGCTGTCGCGCCCGTCGCGTACATAGGCGAGGCCGAAGCGGCTGAAATCCGGATCGAGCATGTTGCGGCGGTGGCCGGCCGAATGCATCCAGATGTCGAACAGTTTCTGCTGGTCGAAGCGGCCCTCCGCGATGTTCTCGGCGGCTGCGCCCCGCACGCCATTGTCCTTCATCCGCGAGGCGAAATCCTTTCCCCAGCCCGTCGTGTGGCTCATGCGTTCGCGTGAGGCCATATAGCCGGCCTGCTGCCGAGCGGCCTGCTCGAGCTGGGCGTCCGGCACCAGCGCCGGCAGTCCGGCCGAAGCTCGGATGCCGGCCAGCGTCGCGGTGGCGGAGGACGAGACACCGGCGCCTTCGCCGGTCGGCACCGAGACCGTGCTGCAAGCAGCGAGGCCGGCCATGGCTGCAAGGCCGATCAGCAGTAGGCGCCTGTTTGGTTTTGGACTTGCTGCGCCAGAGCGGGTTTGCGCGAGCGGGTGATTGGTGGTGCAGATCATTGTCATGCCTGCCTGACTTAGCGGCGATCATGGCTTTTGCCGGGCAGGGCTGCGAAAATCTCAATCGCTGGCCTCCGTGCAGGTTCGGCCGGCCGATTCGAATGGGAAGGTCGGCGGCCGATGTAGTCTCGGCGCGCTGCGTCCGATCAGCGTTGCGCGTCGGTCGCCATTTTAAGCGCCAGCCCAGCAAGCACCGTGCCCATCATCCAGCGCTGGATGACCATCCATAGCGGCCGTCCGGCAAGAAAGGTGGCGATCGAACCGGCCGTTACCGCGATGATGGCATTGACGGTCAGGCTGATCGAGATCTGCGTGGCGCCGAGCACCAGAAGCTGCGACAGCACATGGCCCTTGCCCAGCGAGATGAACTGCGGCAGCAGCGACAGATAAAGCACCGCCACCTTGGGGTTGAGGAGATTGGTCATCAGGCCCATCGCGAACAGCTTGCGCGGCCTGTCCTTCGGCAGTTCGCGCACCTGGAATGGTGAGCGCCCGCCGGGCCGCACTGCTTGCCAGGCGAGCCATAGCAGATAGAGCGCGCCGGCAATGCGCAGTGCGTCATAGGCAAACGGCACGGCAAGCAGCAGCGCGGTGATGCCCAGCGCAGCCGATACGACATAGAACAGAAAGCCGGCCGCCACGCCGCCGAGCGAGATCAGCCCGGCCTTGGGGCCTTGCGACAGCGAGCGCGAGATCAGGTAGATCATGTTCGGCCCGGGCGTCAGCACCATGCCCAGGCAGACCAGCGCGAAGGCGAGATGGTTGGCGGTTTCGGGCACGGGCAATCTCCGGGAAGCGGTGACGATACCGAGCACGCGTTTTGACTCACCGCAAGAGCATGATGGCCGGAGACTTTGCGCCAGCGTCGAAAATGTCGAAAGCGGCGAAGCCGTCAATTTCCCCCGCAAGGGGGAAGATCAGCAGCTTCAACCCTCAGCTCACCACGCGCAGGTTCGAGAGCTCGTTGGCGATTTCCTTGAAATTGTCGGACAGCGTGGCGCCGGTCGCGTTCCAGAACAGTTTTGCAGGCTTGCTCGGGTCGGTCGGATCCTTGCGGAAGCGCGAGTCCGATGAGCACGTCTTCAGTGCCTCCATCGCGCTCTTGTCGCCGGCGTCGGTCGTCGACATGTCGAGCGCCACCGTCATCACCATGATGTTGGCCGCCTTGGCGTTGTTGCACAGCGTCGCCATCTGCTCGTTGAGCGCGGCGGTGTAGTTGCTCGACGAATAGTTGAGCTGGCCGATGGCGCTCGACGTGCCGCCGAACAGGCGGGTGACCGCAGTGCCGTTGTAGCCGACGCCGGTATAGCCATAGCCGGCATAGGTCGACTTGTTGCCGGCGGGGTCGGAACTCAACGTCGAATAGGTGTTCTCGCCGTCGGTGAGCACGATGACCACCTTGTCATTGCCTCGTTCCGTCTCAGGACGTCCTCCTGTGAAAGGCTCCGTGCTGGAGACGGTGCGCCAGCCCCAGGCCATGCCTTCCGGCACATTGGTGTTGCCGTTGGGCGTCATCAGGTCGATCGCAGCCTTGATCTTGGTCAGCCCGGCGGCGTTGGCGACGTCGGTCAGCGGTGTGATCGGCGTGGTGGTGCAGCTGTAATTCGGACCGGCACCCGTCCCCAGCACCGGCGCGTTCATCGGCCGTGGCTGGAAATACTTGGCCATGTTGGACTGCCTGGTCTTGCCGGTGGTGCTCGCCGGATCGTCGTTCCACCAGCTGTTGGCCGCGCCATAGGTCTTGGGGGCCACCTCGTCGGGGTCCTGCGTTATGTACCAATGATTGCCCGGCTCGTCTGGCGCGAACATCGGCACGAACATGGTCGCGGGATCGCCGACGCCGGTGCCGGTGTTGTTCGGTCCGCCGGAGGCCGGCGCGTCGTTGACATTATAGGGATAGGGCCGCACTTCGACGCAGCCCTGCCAGCTGGCGAACGGTCCGTATGTGTCGTTGTAGTCGTATTCGTTGTGGCTGTCCGAGCATGTATGATTGGCGCGATATTTGTCGCAGACCACGCGTTTGCTGCCGACGATGCGCTCGTGGCTGGTGACCACCTTCATGTCGCGGTAGAGCGAGAAGCGGGTCAGCATCTGCCCCTCCTGCTCACCCCAGCCAGTGCCTTTCTTGTACCAGATGCCGCCGATCTTCTGGGCATATTTGTCGGCTGCGTTAAGCGTGGACCAGGCGAAATTCTCATTGTGGATGGGCGACAGTCCGTAGGCGTCGATCCACGACGCGTTGTCGTTGCTGGCGCCGACATTGACCGAGGCGGCGAACGGCACAAGGCTGAACTGGACCGGCTTGTCGATCTGCTTGATCATCGCGGCCTGCAAGGCAAGCGTGTCGACGAGCTGCTTGGCGGCTTGCTTGAGAAGGTCGATGCGCTTTTGTCCGGCACCCGTGCCCGTGTTCGACATCGACCCCGAATTGTCGAGCACCATGGCCACTTCCAGCGTGTTCTTCAGCCGGACTTGCGAACACACGGAGTAGGTGACGTTTTCCGACGTCCTGCCGATCAGCATCGCCGCTGCCGGCAGGAAATAGGGCTTGTAGACCAGGCTGGCGCACAGCTTGACGATGCCGCCGCCGGTCGTGCTGCTGGGCAGCGTAACGCTGAGCGTCGTGTCGGCGGGATCGACGTCGTTGAGGTTTGCCTTGAAGAAGTCGAGCGCATAGGCCCGCAACTGGTCGTCGGTGGCGCCTTCCACCAGCCGGCGCGCGGTGGCGAAGTTGGCGGCGTCGAGCGCGTTGACCACCCTCTGCTTCTCGCTGACCACGCCGGTGTAGTCGACGGCCATGGCCACGCCGCCCATCAGTGGCACCATCGCCACAACGGTCATCAGAGCGTAATTGCCGCGGCGGTCACGCCAGAAGTCACGCCGGAATGTGCGCCAGAGTTCACGCATGTGATGTAAGCGGCCCCGCCTGCGGATTCTTCAATGCCGCCACAGTTTCACAAAACGTTGAAGGACGGGTTTGGGAAACTGCTCGATTGCGCGGATAGCGCTTCACCAGGCGCTAACCAAATGCGCCAGCTGCCGAACGCAAAACGCCCCGCCGAGGCGGAGCGCCTTGTTCGAAAGATCGCGCCGATCAGCTGACGATGCGCAGGTTCGACAGTTCGTCGGCGATTTCCTTGAAACTTTGCGACAAGGTGGCGCCGGTCGCGTTCCAGTACAGCTTCGCCGGTTTGCTCGGGTCGGTCGGATCCTTGCGGAAGCGCGAATCCGAGGAGCATTTCTTGAGCGCATCTATGGCAGTCTTTTCCGCCGGCTTGGAACTAACAAGGTCGAGCGAGACGGTCATCAAGAGAATGTTCGAATTCTTCGCATTGGCGCAAAGGGTTTGCATCTGCTCGTCAAGCGCGGCCGTGTAGTTGGTCGCCGTATAGGTTGTCTTGGCGACGGTCGTGTTGACGAACAGGCGGGTCGCAGGCTCCACTGGCTTCGGAAAATTAGGGCCGGTGTAGCCATAGGCGGCGTAGGTCGATCCATTCTTGGCGTAGTTGCTGGTCATGTCGTTGCTGGGGCCGATGCTATAGGTGTTTGCGCCGTCGGTCAGGACGATGACCACTTTGTCGTTGCCTCTTTCGGTGTTCGGCCGGCCTTGCGTAAAAGGCTCGTTGCTCGACACCGTCCGCCAGCCCCAGGCCAGCCCTTCCGGCACGTTGGTGTTGCCCGTCGGGGCCATGGCATTGATGGCATCCGTCAGGATTTTCTTGCCATCGGTGGTGGTTATGTCCTGCAACGGCGTGATCGCGGCGGTCGTGCATGCCGAATTGGGTCCATCATCGGCCGCAGCGGCTGCTGCGTCCCAGGGCTTTGTCAGAAAATACTTGCGCATATCCGCCTGGCGTTTGGGGACAGTCAGCGTGTCGGAATAATCGATCCACCAATTGTTGGCGTAACCCCACGTCGATGTGCTGGTGCGAGTTGTGTCGGTCCAGAAATTGCCAGCTTCGTCCGGCGCGAACATCGGCACGAACATGGTGGCGGGCGTGCCAGTGGTCGGCGACGTGTCGTCGTCATTATAGGGATACGGCCTCGCCTCCACGCAGCCCTTCCAGGCTTCGTATTTGGCGACGACGGAAGTCTTGCAAGTGCCGTTCGAGTTTTTCTTCGTACAGGTCGTTGCCATCATGTCCTGATAGAGGGTGAAACGCGTCATCTCCTTGTCTTTGTCAGTGCCCCAGCCCGTGCCGCGCTGGTAGTAAACGCTGCCTACTTTTTCGATCCATTTGGTGGCATTTGCCGCCGCTGTCATCGTCGACCAATCGAAGTTCTGATGATGGATCGGGGAAATGCCGGTCGTGTCCAGCCACGTCGGCAATGGAGCCGGGGGGATCGGAGCGCCGACATTGACCGACGCAGAAAACGGGACCAGCGAGAACTGCACCGGCTTGGTCACCTGCTTCATTTGTGCGGCCTGGAGCGCCATTGTATTGACAAGCTCGGTCGCGGCCTTCTTGAGCAAATCTATTCGCGGCTGGCCGGTGCCGGAGCCGTTGGTGCTCATAGAGCCGGAATTGTCGAGCACGAGAGACACTTCCAGCGTGTTTTTGAGGCGGATCTCCGAGCATGCCGATGTTGTGACGTCGGCGGCGGTTCTTCCGATCATCATGGCCGCTGCCGGCAGGAAATAGGGGTGGTACGTCAATTCGGCGCACAGCTTCAGCGTGCCACCACCTGCGTTGTTGTTGGGAAGCGTCACCGTCAGGGCCGTATTGGCTGCTTTGACGCGGCCGAGATTGGCTTCGAAGAAATCCTTCGCATAGGCCTTGACTGCCGTGTCGGTCGCCCCGGTGACGATCTGCTGCGCTGTGGCGATCCCGGCGGCATCCAGCGCATTCAGCATGTTCTGCTTTTGGCGCAAGAGATCGGTGTAGTCGATGGCAAGCGCCAGCGCGCCAATCAAGGGCACCATGGTGATCACTGTCATCAAGGCATAGTTGCCGCGTCTGTCGTTCAGAAATCTGCGGATCATGCCTTCAGCACCCCTGCCAGGACCCCAATATCGGTCCGAAGATGCCCACAAAATCGTTAAATTTCAGGTTGCTGAAATGCGTTCAACATAGGCCCATCTTTTCAAGGCTCGTTAACCACTCGGCCCTGGTGATCAGCGGTGCGACATTGTTTCGATAGACCGAAGCTCGGAGAAGGGTGGTTCCTGCCTGTGCAACCTTCGATCAGCCGTTGCGCAACAGCCTGGCAAGTGCCGAAAAGCTGGTGACAGGATGAAACGCTTCGGTTAATGCGGGGCCGGTTGCGGCGGACCGTCGGCTGCAGCTCTCGCAATGATCGTCACAGCAGGTAAACGGCATGGCGGATTCGCCTGATATCATCGGCTCGCTCGCGGATTTGTCGGGCGCCTACTCGGCCATCCTGTGCGATGTCTGGGGCGTGATCCACAATGGCGAATGGCATTTTCCGGCGGCTGCCGAAGCGCTTGCCGCCGCGCGTGCGGCGAAGGTCCCGGTCGTCCTGATCACCAACTCGCCGCGCCGCAATGCCGATGTGGTGGCGCAGATGAATGCGATCGGCGTTCCCGCCGCCGCCTACGACCGCGTCGTGACCTCAGGCGATGTGACCCGCGACCTTATCGCCGAAGGCCCACGAAAAATCTTCCATATCGGCGCCGACCGCGATTTCACCCTCTATGACGGTCTGGACGTCGAGCTCGTCGAGGAGTTCGAGGCCTCCGGCGCGGTCTGCACCGGGCTGTTCGACGACGAGGTGGAAACGCCTGAGGATTACGCCGATCTGCTGCGCCGGCTGCGCGCCAGGAACCTGCCTTTCATCTGCGCCAATCCCGACATCGTGGTCGAACGCGGCGAGCGCATGATCTGGTGCGCCGGCGCCTTGGCGCGCGACTATGCCCAGCTTGGCGGCCGCACGCTGATCGCCGGAAAACCTTATGCGCCGGTCTATGACGTAGCGCTGCGGGAGGTTGCCGTGCTTCTAGGCCGAGACGTCGCGCGCACCGAGGTGCTGGCCATCGGCGACGGCATGATGACCGACGTCAAGGGCGCCGCCGACAACGGCATCGACGTGCTTTACGTCTCGGGCGGCATTCACGCGCGCGACTATGGCGATCCCATGCAGCCGGACCCCGCCAGGCTTGCAGCCTTTCTGCAAAAGCACGGCTACCGGCCGGTCGCCGTCATTCCGAGACTGCGGTAGGGTTGCTGCATGAGCGCAGCTTTCGAACACATTTCAGCAACCGCGCCGCTGCCGCCGCATTTGCGCGGCGGCGTGGTGGCGATCGGCAATTTCGACGGCGTCCATCGCGGCCACCAGGCGGTGCTCGATCGCGCGCTTGCCGAAGCCGGGCGGCGCGGCGTGCCGGCGCTGGTGCTGACCTTCGACCCGCATCCGCGCAAGGTGTTCAGGCCCGATATGCCGCTGTTCGTATTGACGCCGCCGCCGATGAAGGCGCGGCTGCTGTCGCATCTGGGCTTTGCCGCACTCGTCGAACAGCCGTTCACGCGCGCCTTTGCCGGCCTGTCGGCCGAGGCTTTCGTGACCGATGTGCTGGAGACGAACCTCGGCATCACCCATGCCGTCACCGGCTTCGATTTTCACTTCGGCAAGGACCGGCAGGGCGGTCCTGCGTTTCTGATGGCGGCAGGCGAGCGCCATGGTTTCGGCGTCACCCTGGTCGACGCCTTTCGCGACGAGGGCGCCGAGGTGGTGTCGTCGAGCCGTATCCGCGAGCTGCTCTGCGAGGGAGAGGTCGCCGAGGCCGCAGGCCTGCTCGGCTACCGCTTCACCGTCGAAAGCGAAGTGATCGGCGGCCAGCAGCTCGGCCGCACGCTCGGCTTCCCGACAGCCAACATGAGGCTTTCGCCGGAAACGACTCTGAAGGAAGGGATTTATGCCGTCCGCTTTCGCCGCGCCGACGGCACGCTCTATGATGGTGTCGCCAGCTTCGGGCGTCGCCCGACTGTCGACGACAATGGCGCGCCGCTGCTCGAAACCTTCGTCTTCGACTTTGCCGGCGATCTCTATGGCGAGATCTGCGACGTATCGCTCTTCGGCTTTTTGCGTCCCGAGGTGAAGTTCGATGGGCTCGATGGGCTGGTGGCACAAATGAAGCGCGACGAGGCGGAGGCGCGCGCGCTGCTGGCCGGCGTCAGGCCGCTTTCGGATCTGGACGGCGCCATCGCTTTTTGAGCCTTCCGGCCGCTTACCTCTTCAAGCCCTACTTCTTCAACGCCAGTCCGAGAGCGATGAAGCTCCAGCCCTGGAAGATCAGGTCGATGGCCAGGAACAGGCCGAGCACCCACAGGCTGTTGACCGGCCAGCCCATGGCGATGGTCAGCCCCGCCAGCACACTGATCAGGCCCGCCGCGACGACCCAGCCCCAGCCCTTTTCCGGTCGGTGGCTATAGCCGACCCAGGCCCTGAGCGCGCCTGAAGCGACCAGCGCCACCGCCAGCAGCAAGGTCAGCACCGTCGAGGCCAGCAGCGGATTGTCGAAGGCAAAGAAACCGGCAACGGCATAAAGTAGGCCGCTGAGCAGCCAATAGAAGAAGCGACTCCAGGTCTTCACGCCGAAGGCATGCACGATCTCGATGATGCCGGCCATCAGCATCAGCCAGCCCACGACATAGACCGAGGCGACGGTGGCGATGAACAGATTGCCGAAGGCAATGCCGCCGAAGATGAGCAGCAGCACGCCGAGCGCGACGAACCACCCCCATTTGTCCCGTGTCCGGCCGATCGCATCTTTGAGGGTATCACCGTGCAGGGTCATGGCTGCATCTCCTCGAAATCGCCTGGCACCTTGCCGGGAGGTTAGCCCCGGCTGTAGCGGACGTCCAGCCGATGGCGACGGCTAGCAAAACAAACAAAGCGTCGGTGGCTTGAGGTTCGCGCGTACGTGTCAATTTATGGCAGCCCACCCAGTCACAAGGACGAGGACAAGCGTGACGATCGCTCCAGAGACGTAGACGATCGTTCTGACACTGCCACCCTTGGCGGCATTGCCGCCGCGTAGGTAAACCCCCAGGTGAAGCAGGCGTATCGCCACATGAACCCAGACAATGGTCGCCAACGTGGCCGACCCAACGCCAACCATCATGGCCAGCACCGCCGGGACGACAAAAGGCGCCAGCGCCTCGACCGAGTTCATATGCACGCGGTCGATCCTGTAGAGGAGATTGGCGTCGTCGGCCGGGATCACCGGACCGGAAAGCGCTCCGGCAAATCCCTTGGACGAACCCGAGTAAACCGCCAGCGCGACTGACAAAAGACAGAGGATCAGTACACCGAGGATGCTTAGCCAATAGGGTTCCATAATTGTGCTCCTTCAGGTCACCTCGCTGGCAAAAAGATCTTGGAATCGCCTGAGATACAGCGGCCAGCCTCGATCACCGTCAATCCCAAAGCGCACGCCTTCCCAGCCTTCGCCATGACGTTCGAGATTGCGATGCTCGATCTCGACGCGGGTCCGGCTATTCGTCTCCGCCGTAAACCGGACTTCCCACTCGCTGGTCATGTCCGGATTGGTCTCGATCTGCCATTGAGGGCTGATATCCCAACTCAGAAGCAGTCGGTTCGGCGGCTCGTAGGCCAGCACCCGTGCCCAGCGGCACTCGCTGCCATCCACACCGCGGTCGTAGACGTGACCGCCAACGCGGGGTTCGAAGATCGTCTCCGCGATCGGCACCGCAAGCAGGTTATGCTCTTTGGGTTTGAAACTGCCGAAGTCCTCGGTGAAGACCTTGAAGGCATGTGCGATCGGAGCCTCGACAAGGATGGAGTGCCTCACGGGCGGTTGATGTGTGCTCATTCCTGCTCCTTCAAGGGCTGTTCGACGACCACTTTGTAGGCGGCCAAGGTCTTGCTCCAGAACCGGTCGAGTTCGGCGCGCAGGCTGGCCAAGCCTTCCGGTTCGACCCGGTAGATGCGTTGCTTGCCTAGCCGTGTGTTGGCCACGAGGCCGGCGTCCTTGAGCACCTTCAGGTGCTGCGAGACCGCCGGCCGGGTGACAGGAAGCGCACGAGCCAATTCCCCGACCGAACAGGGTTGTTCGACCAGCAGTTCGAAGATCGTCCGCCTGGTCGGGTCGCCAAGCGCTGTCCATCTGTTCATGTTAGTCTGCACTAACGCGAATTTAGGCAACCTCGCTATTTCTGTCAACTCGCCACAGGCCCGGCGGCGCCCTGTTCAAATTGGCCACAGCGCAAAAAACAGGGTCGCAGTTGCCGCCACTGCTGTAGATTTTAAGTCAAATTTTACCGAACCGGCGCCATGGCTTTGGCTGCCGGGTGTTCTCTCCGTTTGTTTCGCGTATGGGGTGATGATGCGTATTGTCTGGACGATTCCGCTGTTTCTCGCCTCGGCGCTGCTCACTGTGTCCACCGCCAATGCGGGCGAGGGTGCCTTCGGCTGGATGTCCGGCGACTGGTACCTGACGCTTGGCGCCACCGGCATGGTCGCGCCGAAATTCGAGGGCTCCAACAGCTATCTGCTCAGCGCATCGCCGATCATCTCGCTGGGCAAGGCCGGCCCGGCCGCGCGCTTTACCTCGCGCAACGACAACATCTCGCTGGCGCTGGTCGACGATGGCGGCGTCCGCGCCGGCCTGACCGGAAAATTCCTGTTTTCCCGCGACAGCAAGGATGAGCTCAAGGGCCTCGACCCGGTGCGCTGGGGCGGTGAGGTCGGCGGCTTCTTCGAAATCTATCCGACGGACTGGCTGCGCGCCCGCGCCGAACTGCGCCATGGCATTCGTGCCCAGGATGGCTTTGTCGCCGACATCGCCGCCGATGCTTTCTACGACGTGACGCCGACTGTCAGAATTTCGGGCGGACCACGCGTGTCCTTTGCCTCGTCGGGCTATTTCGACTCTTATTATGGTGTCAACGCCAAGGAGGCTGCGGCCTCGGGCCTGAGCGAATACCATCCTGGCGGCGGCCTGAAATCGACCGGCCTTGGTGGCGCCATCACCTGGAAGGTGACCGATCCGATGACCGCCAGCCTGTTCGGCGAATATGCGCGCCTGATGGGCCCGGCTGCCGATTCCAGCCTGGTCAAGGAGCGCGGCGACCGTAACCAGTTCACGGTCGGCGTCTCGACCACCTATCGCTTCGACTTCGCGATGTAAGTGAATCGAACAAGAGACGCTTTATTCCTGCGGCTTTCTCGGCTAAAAGCCCGGCAATGACGAGCTTTTCACGCCTTCGCGCGCTGACGATACGAATTACAGGCCCGGTGTTCCGGGCGGCCTGAGCGCCGCCGGAGCCGCCGGGAGTTTTGCGCGCCCCCTCGCGCTTTTTCCAAATCATGATAGTTCACGCCCGAGCTTTTACGCCCGCCGGGCAATGCACATGGCAGACCAATGACCGACACTGTTGAAACGATCGACTATTCCAAGACGCTTTACCTGCCGCAGACGGATTTCCCGATGCGCGCCGGCTTGCCGGAAAAGGAACCGCTGCTGGTCAAGCGCTGGCAGGATATGGACCTTTACGCCAAGCTGCGCGAGGCGGCCGCCGGCCGCGAAAAATACGTGCTGCATGACGGCCCGCCCTACGCCAACGGCAACATCCATATCGGCCACGCGCTGAACAAGATCCTCAAGGACGTCATCACCCGCTCGTTCCAGATGCGCGGCTATGACTCCAATTACGTGCCCGGCTGGGACTGCCACGGCCTGCCGATCGAATGGAAGATCGAGGAACAGTACCGCGCCAAGGGCAAGAACAAGGACGAGGTGCCGGTCAACGAGTTTCGCAAGGAATGCCGCGACTTCGCCGCGAACTGGATCACGGTGCAGGGTGGCGAGTTCCAGCGGCTCGGCGTCGTCGGCGACTTCAAGAACCCCTATACGACGATGGCTTTCCACTCGGAGTCGCGCATCGCCGGGGAGTTGTTGAAGTTCGCCATGTCGGGCCAGCTCTATCGCGGCTCCAAGCCGGTAATGTGGAGCGTCGTCGAGCGCACCGCACTGGCCGAGGCCGAGATCGAATACCATGATTATGAGAGCGACACGATCTGGGTGAAGTTCCCGATCGTCGGCGCTGGATCAGGAAGAACTGTCACGACACCCGAGTTGGGTGGCGCTTGGGAAGCTATCAAGGAACTGAGGGATGCCCACGTCGTCATCTGGACGACAACCCCGTGGACGATCCCCGGCAACCGTGCCGTCAACTATTCGTCACGGATCGGCTACGGCCTTTATGAAGTTACCGCAGCCGAAAATTCGTTCGGTCCACAGCCCGGTGAAAAGCTGATCTTTGCAGATGCGCTTGCCGAAGACTCTTCGGCCAAGGCCAAGGTCACCTTGAATCGCCTTCGCAGCGTTTCGGTCGAAGAGCTTGGAAGCCTTACACTTTCACATCCCTTCAAAGGTCTCGGCGGCGGCTACGAATTCGCCGTGCCGATGCTGGCCGGCGATCATGTCACCGACGACGCCGGCACCGGCTTCGTCCACACCGCGCCCGGCCATGGCCGCGAGGACTTTGATGCCTGGATGGATGCGGCATCGGATTTGCGCGCACGCGGCATCGACCCTGCCATCCCCTTCACTGTAGATGATGCCGGCTTCTTCACTAGGGACGCGCCGGGTTTTGGCCCGGATCGCGAAGGCGGGGCGGCGCGCGTCATCGACGACAACGGCAAGAAGGGCAATGCCAACCAGGCGGTCATCGACGAACTGATCAAGCGCAACGCGCTGTTCGCGCGCGGCCGGCTGAAGCACAGCTATCCGCACTCGTGGCGGTCGAAGAAGCCGATCATCTTCCGCAACACGCCGCAATGGTTCGTCTATATGGACAAGGACCTCGGCGATGGCACGACGCTGCGCAGCCGTGCGCTGAAGGCGATCGATGACACACGCTTCGTGCCGGCGGCCGGCCAGAACCGTATCCGCGCCATGATCGAGGAACGCCCGGATTGGGTCTTGTCGCGCCAGCGCGCCTGGGGCGTGCCGATCGCCGTCTTTGCCGACGAGGACGGCAATGTGCTGAAGGACGATGCCGTCAACCAGCGCGTCATGGACGCATTCGAGAGGGAAGGCGCCGACGCCTGGTTCGCTGCCGGCGCCAAGGAGCGTTTCCTCGGCAATCACGATGCCTCCAAATGGAAGCAGGTGATGGACATCCTTGACGTCTGGTTCGATTCGGGCTCGACGCATGTCTTCACGCTGGAAGACCGTCCGGACCTGAAATGGCCGGCCGACGTCTATCTCGAAGGTTCCGACCAGCACCGCGGCTGGTTCCACTCCTCGCTGCTCGAAAGCTGCGGCACCAGGGGCAGGGCACCTTACGACACCGTCGTCACCCATGGCTTCACCATGGATGAGGAGGGGCGAAAGATGTCGAAATCGCTCGGCAACACCGTCGTGCCGCAAGACGTCATCAAGCAGTCCGGCGCCGACATTCTGCGGCTATGGGTGGTGACGACGGATTATTGGGAAGACCAGCGTCTCGGCAAGAACGTGCTGCAGACCAACATCGACGCCTACCGCAAGCTTCGCAACACCATCCGCTGGATGCTGGGCACGCTCGCCCATGATGATGGCGAGGAGGTGCCGCTGGACAAGATGCCGGAACTGGAGCGGCTGATGCTGCATCGGCTGGCCGAACTCGATGAGGTCGTGCGCTCGGGCTACGACGCGTTCGAGTTCAAACGCATCACCCGCACTTTGCTCGACTTCATGGTGGTCGAGCTGTCGGCCTTCTATTTCGACATCAGGAAGGACGCGCTCTATTGCGAGGGACCCGCCAGCGTGAAGCGCAAGGCCTCGGTACAAGTGGTGCGCCACCTCTTCGACTGCCTGGTGAAATGGCTGGCGCCGATGCTGCCCTTCACCACGGAAGAAGCCTGGCTCGACCGTCATCCGGATGCTGTCTCGCTGCATCTCGACCAGTTCCCCGACATTCCGGCCGACTGGAAGAACGAGGCACTGGCTGAGAAATGGCGCAAGGTGCGGCAGGTTCGCCGAGTCGTCACCGGCGCGCTCGAGATCGCACGCGCTCAGAAGGTCATCGGTGCCTCGCTGGAAGCCGTGCCGGTTGTGACCCTCGACGATGCCTCGCTAGAAACCGCGATCGCCGATGTCGACATGGCCGAAATGGCGATCACCAGCGATCTCGTCATCGCCCACGGCAAGGCGCCGGAAGGCGCCTTTGCGCTCGACGATGTCAAAGGTGTCGCGGTGGTGGTCGAAAAGGCCGAGGACCGCGGCTTGGTCAAATGCGCGCGTTCGTGGCGCTATACCGCCGATGTCGGGCAGGACGTGGAATTCCCCGACGTGTCTGCCCGCGATGCCGCCGTGCTGCATGAACTCAAGGCTCTGGGGCGTTTGTAAGCGCTCATAAGCCGGTGCACAAATGCCACGGCGGGCGGGTGAAAACCGCCCGCGCGTTGCCCTTAACGAGTGGTTCAGCTAAACAGACGAAACTCCGGAAGACAAATTGTCGCCGGAATTCCGTCGCAAGAGCGTGGACGATGGGGACCGGACCTTCGGCCGGTGGCGATCGAGAGGCTGTCTAGAGTGGGACTTTTTGGCATGACCAAGAGAACTTATGCGCGCGTTGCGCTGCTGGCGCCGCTTGTCGTGTCCGGCCTCGCTCTGTCCGGCTGCATGGGTTCGCCGACCTACGGCACCGACAAGACGGCTGGCGAGCAGCTTGCGGGCGACCTTTCCGGCGCCTTCGCGATCACGCCCAAGCACAAGGAACAGATCGACTACAGGCCGCGTCCGGAGCTGGTAAAGCCGGCGCCGGGGCAGAAGGAAGTGCTGCCGCCGCCACAGGAAAGCATCGAGACGGCCAGCACCGAATGGCCCGAATCGCCCGAGCAGCGCCGCGCCCGTCTGCGTGCCGACGCCACTGCCCACCAGGACGACCCGTCCTATCAATCGGGGATCGTCGACGACGTGCAGACCGATCCGGCTTCCGTGAAGAAGGCGCTGGCGGATTCGGGCTCCAGCCACCCGCCGGCCTGGTCGCCGAAGGATTCAGACAAGGGCCGCGCCGCCGAGATCCAGCGCCGCACCGCAGAGCAAAAGCAGGGCGACCCCAACACTCGCAGATATCTGAGCGAGCCGCCTCTGGCCTATCGAGCTGCCTCCGACACGGCGCCGCAGGGCGAACTCGGCGAGGATGAATACAAGAAGGAACGCCGCCTCAAGAAGGAAGCGGCCGCCAAGGGCAAGAGCGGCGGGCTCTTCGACTGGCTGCCCTCCTGGTAGGAACCGTCGCCTTCGGTAGCTGAAGGCTCTACGTTTCGCGTCTTTCCCGAAAGAATTCCCTTAGCAGCAGCGCCGCGTCGGCCTCGGCCATGCCCGGATAGATGTCGGGCTTATGGTGGCAAGTCGGCGAGGCGAAGAAGCGCACGCCGTTGACCACCGCGCCGCCCTTCTCGTCGGCCGCGCCGAAATAGAGCCGGCGCAGCCTGGCGAAGGAAATGGCGCCTGCGCACATGGCGCAGGGTTCCAGCGTCACATAGAGGTCGTGGCCGGTCAGCCGCTCGCTGGAGAGCGTTTGGCAGGCCGCGCGGATGGCCAGCATTTCGGCATGCGCCGTCGGATCGGCAAGTTCGCGGGTGCGGTTACCGGCGGATGCCACCACCGTGTCGCCGCTGGCGATGACGGCGCCAACCGGAACTTCTCCGCGCAAGGCGGCGGCTTGCGCCTCTTTCAGCGCCAGCGCCATGAAATCCGGCCGCTTCACGCGGTTTCCATTCCGATTATCTCCTCGCCACTTGGCGGTGATCCTGTTATGGAGCGCGTCAACCCGAATATCGGAACAGATTTTCGGAAATGATCATGCGCCAAATCAAAGTGCTATAGCGTCCTTTGCGCGTCCGAAAGGATGCGCCACGCTGTAGCAGCGCAACAAGGCAAAGGCCACATGGACGACAACGACAAGAAATCTCCGCGCCACAAAGGCCCGAGCAAAAGCGGCCCTGGAGCCGCGGGGCCGCGCCGCGATGGCGCCGCCGGCAAAAGCGGCAAACCCTCCTTCGGGGCCAAGAAACCCTATTCACCGCGCGGCGCCCGGCCGGCAGCGGCTGAGGGCGAGCGGCCCAAGCGCGATTTCAAAAGTGGCGACCGGCCATTCAACAAAGGTCCGCGCCCGGAAGGCAAGCCCTACGAAAAGCGCGACGGACCGCGCAAGCCATATGCACCACGTGGCGATCGCCCTATGGCGGCCGAGGGTGAACGCAAGCCCTATGAGAAGCGCGAGGGGCCGCGCAAGCCTTATGCACCGCGCGGCGATCGGCCGATTGCGGCCGATGGCGAGCGGCCAAAACGCGATTTTAAGGGCGGCGATCGGCCATTCAGCAAGGGGCCGCGTCCCGAAGGCAAGCCTTTCGAAAAGCGCGAAGGGCCACGCAAGCCTTACGCACCACGCGGCGACCGGCCGGTGGCTGCCGAAGGCGAAAAGCGTTTCGACCGACCAAAGCGCGATTTGGGCGATCGCGCGCAGCGAGACGCCGGAGATCGTCCCAAGCGTGACTTCAGCGATCGCCCCAAGCGCGATTTCGGTGGTGACCGGCCGCAAGCATCTGGCGGCGCCTTCAAGTCGCGCCCGCGTCCGGCAGATGCGGAAGAAGCCGGCGAGCGTATCGCCAAGCGGTTGGCCCGCGCCGGCCTGGCGTCGCGCCGCGACGCCGAAGACCTGATCGCGGCGGGCCGTGTCAAGGTCAACAACCGGGCTTTGACCTCGCCGGCCTTCAACGTCATGCCGGGCGACATCATCCATCTCGACGGCATGGAGATCCCGCCGATCGAGCGCACCCGCCTGTTCCTGTTTCACAAGCCGGCCGGCGTCGTTACCACCAACCGCGACCCCGAGGGCCGCAAGACCGTGTTCGACGTGCTGCCGGCCGAATTGCCACGGCTGATGACCATCGGCCGCCTCGACATCAACACCGAAGGCCTGCTGCTGCTCACCAATGATGGCGGTCTGTCGCGCGTGCTCGAACTGCCTGCCACTGGCTGGCTGCGCCGTTACCGCGTGCGCGTTCATGGCAAGGTCGAGGAAAGCATGCTCGCAGGCCTGCGTGAAGGCATTGCCGTCGACGGCGTCTTCTACGGCGCCATCGAGGCGACGCTCGATCGTGAACAAGGCACCAACGCCTGGCTGACGATCGGCCTGCGCGAAGGCAAGAACCGCGAAGTGAAGAACATCCTTGGATCGCTCGGCCTCGACGTGACGCGGCTGATCCGTATCTCCTACGGACCGTTCCAGCTCGACGATCTCGCCGAAGGCCATGTGCTGGAGATCAAGGGCCGCGTCTTGCGCGACCAGCTCGGCGAGCGACTGGTCGAGGAATCCGGCGCCAATTTCGACGCCGAGATCATCAAGCCGTTTTCCAACCAGCCGGTGCGGCGAGAGCGTGACGCGGAGCCGGAACGGCCGAAAGTCACCCGCGAGGGTGACCATCGGCCGATCGGCGAGGGCGGTCTTATCAAGAACCGCAAGCGCCGCGAAGGCAGCCGCGACGAAGCGCTCGGCAAGCTGTCGACCAGTCCCGAAAGGGGCGCGAGGCCGGAAAAGAGCTTTGGCGAACGCGGCCCGAGACCCGAGCGCAGCGAGTTTTCGGACAAGCCGCGCAGCGAGTTTCGCGAAAAGCCGCGCGGCGATTTTGGCGACAAGCCCCGTGGAGGCTTCGGCGACAAGCCGCGCGGCGCCTTTGGTGACAAACCGCGCGGCGGCAAGAAGCCCGAGCGCGAGCAGCGGCCGATCGATCCGCCGGGCCAGCGCAAGGCTAATGTCTGGATGGCGCCGGGCGCGCGTCCGATCGGCAAGGGCAGGGCGGAAGCCGATGCCGCCAAGGTGGCCGAGGCCAAGGCGCGCAAGGCGTCGTTCAAGCCGTCCTATGGCAAGCCGGCCTATGGCAAGCCGGGCGGAGCCAAGCCGTTCGGCAAGCCGGGTGGCGAGCGTCCGGATGGCGGTCGGGGCGGCGAGCGGCCACGCAACGGTCCCAAGGGCCCGAGGACCAGATGATGCCGGGACTTAAATGAGATCCGGCCTTAAATGAGACCCGGGCATAAATGAGAATCGTCGGCGGCCAATTTCGCGGGCGTCCGCTGGCGACGCCGCGCGACCATGCCATCCGCCCGACGACCGACCGCGCCCGCGAGGCCGTCTTCAACGTGCTGGCGCACCGCTTTGCCGACAAGCTCGACGGCGCGCGTGTGCTCGACCTTTTCGCCGGCACCGGCGCTCTCGGCCTCGAAGCGCTGTCGCGCGGCGCTTCCTATGGCGTCTTTATCGAAGAATCGGCCGAAGGGCGCGGCCTGATCCGCACCAATGTCGAGGCTTTTGGCCTTACCGGCCGCACCAAGATCTTCCGCCGCGACGCGACCGCCCTGGGTGAGGCCGGTACGCTTGCGACATTCGGCCTGGTCTTCGCCGATCCGCCCTATGGCAAGGGCCTTGGCGAGCGCGCCCTGCGCTCGGCCAGGGATGGCGGCTGGTTGCTGCCCGGCGCGCTCTGCGTGATCGAGGAAGCCGCCTCGGCGCCCTTCGAGATTGGGCCGGAATTCTCGGTGGTTGATGAACGAAACTACGGCGAGACGGTGGTCCGGTTCATCGAGCTTGCGTAAGGGTGTGGCGATCGGCGCCTTCAAAATGACGCACAATTCACTTTGCCTCCGCGGCTGACCTTGCCTATCGTCGCGCGATAACAACCGGAGCCATCAATGACATCTCATACTGAATGGCTGCGGAGGGCCTTGCTCGCCACCGCGCTGACCATGGCCGGCCCGGCCCTGGCCGCGGATGATGGCAAGGTGGCCAACTTCCTGCTCGACAATGGCATGGAGGTGGTGGTCATTCCCGATCATCGCGCCCCCATCGTCACCCATATGGTGTGGTACAAGATCGGCAGCGCCGACGAGCCGCCAGGCAAGTCCGGCATAGCGCACTTCTTCGAACACCTGATGTTCAAGGCCACGACCAACCACGCCGCGGGCGAGTTCGACCGCGCCATATCGGCCATCGGCGGCTCCAACAACGCCTTCACCTCATATGACTACACTGCCTTCCACGAGACGGTGGCGCCCTCGGCACTTGGTGAGATGATGAGCTTCGAGGCCGATCGCATGCGCAACCTCATCTTGACCGACGAGGTCATCAAGACCGAGCGCGACGTGATCCTGGAAGAGCGCCGCGCGCGCATCGACAGCAATCCGCAGGCGGTGCTCGACGAAGAGGTCGACGCGACGCTCTGGCAGAACCAGCCCTACCGCATTCCGGTGATCGGCTGGATGCAGGAGATGGAGCAGTTGAACCGCACCGATGCGGTTGCCTTCTATGACAAATACTACCGCCCCAATAATGCGGTGCTGATCGTGGCCGGCGATGTCGAGCCGGAGGTCGTGAAGGCGCTGGCCGAAAAAACCTATGGCAAGGTCGCGCGCGGTCCCGACCTGCCCCCGCGCATCCGCCCGGTCGAGCCGGAGCAGAACACCAAGCGCACGGTGACGCTCACCGATGGGCGCGTTTCGGTGCCGAGCTTTTCGACGCAATGGGTGGTTCCGTCCTACCACACGGCAAAACCCGGCGAGGCCGAGGCGCTCGACCTGCTGGGAGAGATCCTTGGCGGCGGCAGCCGCAGCAGGCTCTACCAGCAACTCGTGGTCAAGCAAGGCATCGCATCGGCGACCGGCGCCTTCTTCCAGGGTACGATGCTCGACGCCACCAATTTCACCGTCTATGGCGCGCCGCGCGGCGACGCCAAGCTGAGCGACGTCGAGGCGGCCGTCGACGCCGAGATCGCCCGCATCGTCAAGGACGGCGTCACCGCCGATGAGCTGGAGAAGGCCAAGGCCCGCTATATCAGGGCCATGATCTTCGCCCGCGACAAGCAGGACGAGATGGCCAATCTCTACGGCGCCGAGCTCGCCACCGGCGGCAACGTCAGGGATATCGAGGAATGGCCGGACCGCATTCGCAAGGTCACCGCCGATGAGATCAAGGCGGTCGCCGCACGCTATCTGCTGCTCGATCGTACGACGACCGGCTATCTCTTGCCGCAGCAACAGGCGGGGAATTGATGATGACGAGATTGAGCGTTAGCGCTGCCCCTCACCTGCCTGCCGGCATCCTCTCCCCCTATAGTGACGGGGAGAGGGGCGCTGTCATCGTCGATTTCGCCAACCATCAGCGTCGTAAGAAGAGCGCCAGCGTCGCGGCGAGACCCCTTCTCCCCGTCACTATACGGGGAGAAGTGCCCGGCAGCGCGATGAGGGGCGGAGCTGACCTTGGCGATCAATGGCCTGATGCGATTACTCATAGGCGCATCGCGGTTCTCCACGTCTTCGCCACACTGTTCCTCGGCATCTTCTTCCTCATCCTGCCGGCGCTTGCCGCGCACGCGATGGACATTCAGCCGGTGACCTCATCGAAAGGCGTCAACGCCTGGCTGGTCGAGGACCACTCCATTCCGATCGTCGCCATCCGCTTCGTCTTCGATGGCGGCTCGACGCAGGATCCGGCGGGGCGGGAAGGGCTGGTCAATCTGATGACCGGCCTATTCGACGAGGGCGCCGGCGACCTCGACAGCGAGGCCTTCCAGATCAAGCTTGACGATGCCGGCGCCGAAATGGGCTTCGAAGCGGCGCGCGACGGCACCTATGGCGCGATGCGGATGCTGGCCGAGCAGAAGGATGCGGCCTTCGACCTGCTCAGGCTGGCGGTCACCAGCCCGCGCTTCGACCAGGCGCCGATCGACCGTATCCGCGCCCAGATCCTGTCCGGCATCATCGCCAATGAGCGTGACCCCAACACCGTCGCGCAAACCAAATGGCTGCGCGCCATCTATGGCGACCATCCGTATTCCAGGCCCGACCAGGGCACCAAGGACAGCATCGCCACCATCACGGCAGCGGATCTGGCTGCCTTCCACAAGGCCAATTTCGCCCGCAGCGGCCTGCATGTTGCGGTGGTCGGCGACATAGATGCCGCGACGCTGAAACGGAAGCTCGA
The DNA here is from genome assembly GCF_040321695.1 of Mesorhizobium sp. M0292. Lineage (NCBI taxonomy): Bacteria > Pseudomonadati > Pseudomonadota > Alphaproteobacteria > Hyphomicrobiales > Phyllobacteriaceae > Mesorhizobium > Mesorhizobium sp. M0292. Next base: position 95,539 of record NZ_JAMYSB010000018.1, on the reverse strand, counting down.
TGAGGTCTTCGGCGATCTGCCGGAAAAGCAGGTGCTGCAACCGGTTGCCGATACCGAGCTGAAGCTCGGCCAGCAGCTCGAGGTCGACTACGACCTGCCGCAGACCTCGCTGCAGTTTGCCTACCCCGGTGTGAAGCGCGATGCGCCGGATTTCTTCCCCGCGGTGCTGATGAACCAGATTCTCGGCGGCGGCACCTTCACCTCGCGCCTCTATGACGAGGTGCGGGAAAAGCGCGGCTTGGCCTACTCCGTCGATTCCAACCTGGTCGACCACCAGCATTCCAATGCGCTGATCATCACCACGGCGACGCGTTCCGACCGCGCCGCCGAGACGCTCGGCATCGTCAAGGAGGTGGTCAAGAAGATGGCGCAGGAGGGGCCGACCGAGGCCGAGCTGGACGCGACCAAGAAATACATGGTCGGCTCCTATGCTATCAGCAATCTGGATTCTTCCAGCGCCATTGCCGCGACCCTGGTGGAATTGCAGCTCGACAATCTCGGCATCGACTACGTGCAGCGCCGCGCGGCGCTCATCAACGGCGTGACGCTCGATCAGGTCAAGGCAGCGGCGAAGAAGCTGCTGACGCCGGCGCCCGCGATCATGAGCATCGGGCCGAAGCTGGAGGCCAAATGACAGGTCCGACTTTCGGTATCGCCTTTGGCGGCGGCGGCGCGCGCGGCCTCGCCCATATCCACATCGTCGAGGCGCTGGACGAGCTCGGCATCAAGCCCGTGGCCATCGCCGGCTCCTCGATCGGCGCCATCATGGGCGCCGGCATGGCCTCGGGCATGAGCGGCAAGGACATCGAGGACTACGCCCGCTCGATCCTCGGCCGCCGCGCCGAGGTGGCGGCGCGCATGTGGCGCTCGCGTCCCGGCACCATCGCCGAGGCGATGCAGGGCGGCATCCGAGTCAGCCAGTTCAACATAGAGCGCATCTTGAAGGCGTTCCTGCCGGAAGCCATCCCGGAAACCTTCGCCGAGCTGAAAATCCCGCTGAAGGTGACGGCGACGGACTATTTCGGTCACAAGCTGGCCGTCTTCGACGAGGGCGACCTGCATTCGGCGCTCGCCGCCTCGGCTGCCATTCCCGCCGTGTTCCGCCCGGTGACGCGCGACGACCGCGTGCTGATCGACGGCGGCATCTACAATCCGGTGCCGTTCGACCTCATCGAAAACGACGCCGACATCATCATCGCCATCGACGTCGTCGGCGCGCCGAGCGAGGCCGAGCGCAAGCACCCGACCACGGTCGACCTGATGTACGGCGCGACGCAATTGATGATGCAGTCGATCATCGCCCACAAGCTGAACCAGCGCCCACCAGACATATTGATCCGCCCGCCAGTGTCGAAATACCGCGTGCTCGATTTCATGAAGATCGACACGCTGATGGCCGAGACGCAGGAGGTCAAGGACGAACTGAAGCGCGAGGTGGAAAGAGTGGTCGAGGCGCGTGCCAAGGGCAAGCGGGGGAAGAAAGTAGGGTGAGCTGCCGATCTCCCCCCTCGAGGGGGAGATGGCCGGCAGGCCAGAGGGGGTCGTCTCGCGTGAAGCTAGACCTCCTACTGTCGATAGGAGGTTGCGTCAGGACGGACCGACCGCCTCTGTCGCCTTCGGCGACATCTCCCCTCAAGGGGAGATTACCCACCAGCGTCTCACACCCTCCCAGCCGCATATTCCAGCGCCACCACGCCATTGCTGAACTGTACGGTCGAGATCGGCTCCAACGCCACCGGCATATCGGGCGGGAACAGCTTCTTGCCCTCCCCGACGGAGCCAGGGTAGCTCAGCAGCCTGACGCGATCGACCAGACCATGGCGCAGCAATTCCCGCGCGACGCTCAGGCTGCCATGCACATAGATGTTGCCGCCGCTGCCTTGCTTCAGCGCCCGAACCGCTTCCGGCAACACACCCTTCAGCAACTCGGCCGGTTTCCAGTCGAGTGCCTTCGGGCTTGTCGACGCGACATATTTCGGCAGCGCATTGAACCGGTCGGCGAAGTCTCCGGTTTCCTTGGGCCAAGAGCCGGCAAAAATCTCGTAGGTCGTGCGCCCCAGAAGCATGGCCCCGCTGTCGGCAAGCTCGTCCTCCTTGAACCTTTGCATCTCATCGTTCCAGGTCACGCTGGGCAGCTTCTCGACCTCGGCGATGCCATCGATGCTGATGAACTCGGTGATAATAAGGTTTCTCATGGCGCTCTCCTTCTTCTGTCAAAGGACGAACCGTGTGAGCCTTTTGCGACCGCTCTGCGAAAAAAAAGCGCTTTGTTGAGCAGGCGTTGCTGTCGGGCGCTGGCCCATCGCGCTTAAAGGGGGGCGCTTCGGACACCATCGACAAACGCCAGAACGACCACACACGGAGCAACGCAGTAAACCAGTCTCGCTCTGCGGCCCGTCTTCGTCACAGCGTCGTTTGCGTCGAGATCGACGGTGATGTCCTCATAGCCCAGCACTTCGCCATCAAGCGGGTAGACGGCCTTGTAGACAGCTTCCTTGGCGGCAAAAAGCATGCGACCGGCAAGACACAAGTCGGTTGCGTCGATCCGGTCAGCGGGGACTGCAACCAGCGCGAAGATGTCGTCGGGCAGGGGCAAAGCGGGCTCGATATCGATGCCGAGCGAGGCGACGTGGGAGAGCGGCGCGACGGCCGCCACGGCTATCTCGTCGTCGTGAGCCAGCGACCCCGTTACTCCATGAGGCCATACCGGTGCGCCGGAGGAGCCGCGGAGGATAGCGACGTCGTTCAAGCCCATATCCGCCAGCAGCTCGTGCGCGATCCACCGCGCCGCGCCACTCGCCCGCCGCATCAGCGGCAGGCGTGACGGGATGGAGCGTGCTTCCTGCGGCAGCAAATGGTTCTCATCGCCTTCGCGGATCGTGCGGCATCCGATCCGAACGCCGGCGGGTGCCATGGCGGCCATCGCCGCCAGCAACTGCGCCGACAGGCTGGCGCCGGCATCGAGCGGGCGCGTCATGGCTGTTCGCCCCGCAGAGCGAGGTCGGCGATCATTTCCCCGTCCTCGTCGGGCCCTTCTTCGACGAAACCGGCAGCGCGATAGAGGCGGCGTGCCGCTTCATTCCCAGGTTCGTAGCAGATCGAAACGTGGCTGATGTGGCCGAGCCGCATGATTTCATCCAGCACTTCGCGCAAAGCGGCCTTGCCGTAGCCTTGGCCCTGATGGACGCGATCGATCATGAAGCGGTAGATCCGCGCCTCGTCGTCGTCCTCTGGCGCCTCATACATCAGGAAACCGACGACGCGATCCCCTGCCATGACGACGCGCGGCCGTGCGTCCCCGTCGGTTTCGGCTTCGTCCAGCGACTCCGCATTGCTGGCGACAAAATCGATCTGATCCGCGGCCAGTTCCAGAGCCGCGACCAGGGCCCGGTTGGCCGCAGTCACCGAAACGAGACGGACGTCTGCGCCCATCAAGCCGTTGCCTTGACGCTATCCTCCGGCAGCGGCTCGACGAAGCGATGCAGCTTGGCCGGGTTGCCCCGCCAGATCGAGTTGGGCTCCAGCTCTTCGCCCTTCATCACGAAGGAGTCCGCGTCGACCATCGAGCCTTTGCCCATCACCACGCCGTAGTGGACAAAGGCGGAAGGCCCGAGCGTGCAGCCATCGCAGATGCGGATGAAATCGGACTTGAACGCGCCTTCTTCCAGCGAATGGGCCTGGATCACGCAGCCCTCGTTGAGCGTGACGTCGTCGCCGATCTCGACCAGCGAACGCTCGGTCAAATTGCTGCCGCCGTCATAGACCCGGCTGCCGACCTTGACGCCGAGCAGGCGCAGGATCATCGGCCGGAACGGCGTGCCGGCGAACAGGCGCACGATGGGCGAATCCGCCAGCTTCCAGTGGCGCTCGTGGCGCCAGAAGGCGACGTCGTAGATGGTCGTCATCTGCGGCTTCAAGCCGCGGAAACCAAGACTTGCCCGCTCGACCAGAATGTAGAACGGAATGGTGATCGCCGAGGTCAAGATGACGGCGGCGAACAGCGCCACCTCCGCCCATTCCGTATAGTAGTTCAGCGCCCGGTCCCAGATCGCCAGCGTGACGAACAGCATGACCCATTGCGTTGCCAGGAACAGAAGAATGGTCACCAGGTTGTGGCGGTTCTTGAACGGGATGCGCCGGCGCCGGTCTGCCTCGTCGACGCCCGCGATAAGCTCCTTGTCGCGGTTCACCATGCGCGGGATTTCAAAGGCGGGCGAACCGAGAAGGCCGACATTCTCGCGCAACGGCCCGTCGATGGGGATCATCACCTTGGTGCCGAGCAGGACGTTGTCGCCCGTGCGCCCGTCCGGCGGATAATAGATGTTGTTGCCGAGATAGTTGCGCTCGCCGATGCGCGTCGGCTCGAGCCTGAAGGCCGAGGCGGACTTGTGCATGTTGATCATGAACAGCCCGTCCGACACCATGGTCTCGGTGCCGATCTCGCACAGAAGCGGGTTTTCGTGCTGCTGGTTGGAGCCGAAATTGGAACCGGTCTGCACCACTCTGTTGAGGTTCCAGCCGATGGCGCGCATGTAGTGCACGATCGCCGAGCTGTCGCCGGCCAGGAGCCCGAGCACGCGGGAATTGCTGGCGAATTCGGCGACGGTCTGCAGCCAGTAGCGGAAACCGTAAAGCGTGTAGGTGCGGCCCGGCTTCAAGATCAGGCTCGTCAGGCGCGGCACCAGCGTCGCTGCCAGGAAAGCCGCCGCGATATAGCCGAAAAGCGTGACCGTGGTGCCGATTGCGACAAGGCCGATCGTCTCCTGATAGTCGTCGCCGACATATTCCCAGTAGCTGTGGAACAGGAGCGGCAGCGGGGTGACGAGGCCAAACAGGCCGACCAGCTGCAGCGCTTCATAGAGGAAGCGCCGGACCTGGTAAGGATTGACATTGCGCACCTTGCAATAGTCCGCCGTGGTCGGCACCGCCGGCGATCCATGCCAGTGCTCGCCGTCGGGAATGCTTTGCCCGCGATGCAGCGAGGACGAATGGCCGAGCTGGGCGCCGTTGCCGATCCTGGTGTCGATGTCGAGCGTGGAGCCGACGCCGACGAAGGCATCGCGGCCGATGGTCAGCGGCCCGGTGTGGATATAACCGGACTGGGCCCTGAAGCCGAGGATCATCGATTCCTTGCGCAGGATGGTGTTGGCGCCGATGGAAATAAGATCCGTGCAGACGGGCACGGACTTCGATTCGATGACGGCGTTTTTCCCGAGTTTGGTGCCGAGCAGCTGCAGATAGAGGCTGTAGAGCGGGCTGCCGCGGAACAGCACGACGGGTGCGGTGCGGATCAACGTCTTGACCACCCAGAAGCGGAAGTAGCGCACGCCCCAGATCGGAAACGCCTCGGCCTTCCAGCGGCCGATGAGCACCCATTTCGCCAGGACTGCAAAGCCCGACATGCCGAAGAACACGGCGGCCGAGAGCGCCACGCACCGGATATAGAGCTGCAGCGGATCGTCGAGCGCGTCATACATCCAGTTGAGGCCGTCATTGATCGCCCAGAGCGCCACGTAGCTGTAGAGGCCGTAGAACGAAAGCTGCGCCGCGCCGCAGGTCCAGTAGGCGAAATTCGAGGCCCGGCGGGTGAGGACCGGCTCGTTGGTTGCCGTCGTCATCTCCTCCGCTACCCCCAGATGCAGCGCCAGGCGCGCCACTGTGGGATAGAGATAGATGTCGCGCATCGACGTAGTCGCCCATTCCTTCCTTGTGCGCACGCGCGCGCAGAAATGCGCCATCAGCAGCGAGTTGGCGCCGAGATCGTCGAAGAAGTGGTCCTCGACGGACACGGCGTCGAATTTCAGCACCGTGGCCAGTGCGTCCGCCAGGAAGCGCTCGTCGTCATTGGCGGGCGGCACCATGGCGCGATCGGCCGAAAGCCGGACGCTCGTCGGCTTCGGCAGCTGGCGCAAATCCACCTTGTTGGAGACCGTCATCGGGATCGCTGGCAGTTCCTCCAGATAGGCGGGCACCATGTAATCCGGCAGCCGCCGCTTCATCGTCTGGGCGAGATCGGCGCGGGAAATCGCCGCTACGCCGGTTTTAAGCGCGTAGTAGGCCACGAGTTCGACGCGGCCGGGCTCGATCTCCCAGGTGGTGACGGCAGCCTGCGCGATCTCGGGCTGGTCGAGCAGCACCGCCTCGATCTCGCCGAGCTCGATGCGATAGCCCCGGATCTTCACCTGCGTGTCGATGCGCCCGGCATACTCGATCTCGCCGCTATCGTTGATCCGGCCAAGGTCGCCGGTGCGGTAGATGCGCTGCGACGGGTTGTTCGGCAGGCCGACGAAATCGGCAATGAATTTCTGCTCGGTCAGCTCCGGCCGGTTGAGATAGCCGACGGCGAGCCCGATGCCGGCAATGCCGATCTCGCCCAGTTCACCGGGCTCGGCAAGTTGCGGCAGCGAGGCGTCGAGAATGACGATCGAGTAGGTCGGCAGCGGCGCGCCGATGGTCACCGGACGGTCCGGCGTCAGCGCCCCCATCGTCGCGGTGACGGTCGCCTCGGTGGGGCCATAGGTGTTGAGGATCTGCCGGCCCGGCTTCGACCAGCGCACCACCAGATTGTGCGGGCAGGCCTCGCCGCCCACCAAAAGCGTGCGCAGGCTGGGCACGTCTGATGTCATCGACGACAGCAAGGTCGGGCTGCAGGCCATGCAGGTGATGTCATGGAGGCGCAGGAAATCCGCCAGTTCCTCGCCCACCAGCGGCATCTGGCCGGGTGCCGGCACGACCGTCGCGCCGGCGACGAACGGCACCCAGATCTCTTCGGAGGAGAAGTCGAAGGCAATGGTCATGCCTTGATAGACCCGGTCGCCCGGCCGGTAGCCGTAGGAGGCGGCGGCGACGTGTATGAAGTTGACAAAACTCTGGTGCCTGATGACCACGCCCTTGGGCTTGCCGGTGGTGCCCGAGGTATAGAGGATGTAGCAAATGTCGTCGGAAAACTTCGCATGCGGCTTCAGCGGCGCGGACGACTGTGCGGAGATTTCCGCGGCGGCGCTGTCGATCAGCACGTGCGGAACCGGCAGTTGACCGGCGCGCGACGCATAGGCGGCGATGGTGACGATCATGCTCACGCCGGCGTCTTCGATGATGAGCGCCATCCGCTCCTGCGGAAACGCGGTGGCCAGCGGCACGAAGGCAGCCCCCGCCTTCATCACCGCCAGCACTGCCACATAGGTTTCCGCCGACCGGTCGAGAATGAGCCCCACCCGGTGGCCCGGCCGCACGCCGTGCTTGATCAGCATGCGGGCGCACTGGTTGGCGCGGCTGTTCAGCTCCTGATACGTCCAGACACGCCCGTCGGAGATCACCGCCGGCAACGCGGCGAATGTCACGGCGAGCTGCTCGAAGACCGTATCGAGCCGCTCACCCGGCTGCCGGGCAAAGTCGGCGCCCGTCAGAACCTGGCCGTCCCGTGCCGGGCCGCGAGCGATCCTTGCCAGCGCATCGATGCTTCCCAGCGCATCGATGCTTGGCAGGCCGCCGATCGGCATTGCCGTGTCCAGTCCGGCGATATCGTAGTCCATTTCCATACTCTCTCGTCCTGGCCGGGCACCGCCCGGCTGTTCATGCCGCCGCGCGAGCAGGCATTGTGCCGCCGCTGCGATTTGACCGTTGTTTGTGGAGGACCGACGCTGCCAAAAAGGAAGAATCCGGAATCCCGACTGGGAAGCTTATGCCACCCGATCTTTTCGCCGGTTTTTCCGAACTGTTGAATTTTGTTTCTGGAGTGTGTCTGGGCGGGGCGGGCGAGACCCGCGGCCTGGTCTGATCGACCGCCAGCATTTCAACGTGCTGGTCGACGTGCTGATGGCCAAGACGGAGGAGATCAAGGACGAGCTGAAGCGGGAGGTGGAAAGAGTGGTCGAGGCGCGCGCCAAGGGCAAGCGAGGGAAGGAGGTTGGGTGAGGCGAGCTGGGCGCCGACGCTGATGCTGCCGATCTCCCCCCTTGCGGGGGAGATGCCTGGCAAGGCAGAGGGGGGTGTGAAGGAACGCCAGCATTTGAGGCTTCACCAGCCAGTAGCTGGCGCAACGCGCAAGTGGGGATCTCGTCGAAAGGCTGGCGGGACAGCACCCCCCTCTGGCCTGCCGGCCATCTCCCCCGCAAGGGGGGAGATTATCCTTCACCCCCCCAGCCGCATATTCCAGCGCCACCACGCCATTGCTGAACGTCATGGCCGAGATCGGTTCCAGCGCCACCGGCATGTCTGTCGAGAACAGCTTCTTGCCCTCACCGACGGAGCCGGGGTAGCTGAGCAACCTGGCGCGGTCGACCAGGCCGTGGCGCAGCAATTCCTGCGCGACGCTCAGGCTGCCATGCACGTAGATGTTGCCGCCGTTGCCTTGCTTCAGGTCCCTGACCGCTTCGGCCAGCGACCCTTTCAGCAATTCCACCGGCTTCCAGTCCACCGTCTTCAGGCTGGTGGAAGCGACAAATTTCGGCAGCGCGTTGAAGCGGTCGGCGAAATCGCCGGTTTCGCTCGGCCACAAGCCGGCAAAGATCTCATAGGTCGTGCGCCCCAACAGCATGGCGCCGCTGTCGGAAAGCTCATCTTCCTTGAACCTTTGCATCTCGTCGTTCCAGGTCACTTTGGGCAGCTTCTCGACCTCGGCGATGCCATCGACGCTGATGAATTCGGTGACGATCAATTTCCTCATGGCGGTACCCTCCTTTGTCAGAGGACGGATGGTGGGGGCCGGATGCGACATGCTCCGAAAAATGGCGCGGTGTTGTTCGCAAGAACTCAGCCGACATGAACGATGACATCATAGCCCAATGAGCGCAGCGCCTTGCTCGTACGTCCGTTTCTCGGCGGGAATCGTCCCGGCAAGGCCCATCCGACGATCTCTCCAAGGGCACTTACGCCAAGGAGGCCGACCTTTCGCTTTGGGTCTGAGAGGGCATCCCAAAGTCTCTGCGGCACGTCTTCTGGACGTCCACCATACAGGATAAAAACCAAGGTCTCGATCACCGACACCCCGCCTCGTTCTGGAGCGCGATAAATGTGCTTGGCGAGCGCATCAACCTTCTCGGGAATATCATAGGGCCGCCCGTCCTTGAGGCCGATAAACCGATTGGGAGCCCGTCTCGCGTACTCCCGGGCTGCATGGATACGGCCGAGCACTTTAACGAACTGATCCTCGGTCAAGGTCGGTAGAATTCTCTCCGAGAATGCCCTCTGTAAAGCCGGCGCGGTCTTGTTGAGCATTTTGTTCTCACTCGACGACGAGGGCAGCCTACGCCACCACCGGATTGCCGCTTCAACGGCGGCATCCGGGTCGTTCCGATTTCGCTGATAGTGGGTTTCGAAATCCGCCCGCCGACCATCAAACGTTTTCTGATAGTAATAGGCATGGAGGAATTGGTCCGCCTGCGCCCCGAGCGGTACAGCCGGACTGACCCACGACGGCCTGTTCTCGTTCGTCGATATCTTGGCGGCAATGTCTCTGATGGTCTGGAGGGTGCTGTTCCATTCGTCTAGAAAAGCTTGGCGGCGCCGATCGCTGGCAGATTTCGCGGTCGCCCGGACAAGCCCGTCCCAGTGAGGTACCAATCCAGTCGCCAAGGTCGCATCGTCGGCCTCCTTCTGCGCGAGCTTGCGCCGGGTCAATTCTTTGTTGCGGGCGGCGAGTAGGTCGAACAATTCCTGGGTGAGGGGTGCGGCATGCTTGTCGATTGCAGAGAACATATCTTCCAACTCGAGATCGTGTCCGCTCTCGAGAAGTTCAGCTTCCGTCAGAAAGACACCCGCCTCGACGTTGTTCCACCATGCACTCTGGGTGAGGTTGGCAGAGCCGATATAGGCGCCGTAACCTCGCCACCAGATGACCTTGGGATGAAACTTTCTGACAAGCTTGCAGACATATCGCCCCGACCTACGGTTCAGGAACCTATCGAGAACAGGTATGCTGACTGGGACCTGTTCGTCAAAGCGGCCCCAGAAACGAAGCGGTATCTTGTTGTCCCAGCACCAGTCGAACAAAAGATCGTTCTCACTGGCGTAGGCGACTGCCGCATCCACACGTTCGGTTTGGTCCGACGCATTGAGAAGGATGTTGCGTAGATATCCTCCGTTTATCCCATTGAGCACTAGTTGCAATTAAGGTCTCTCCCCCAAGAGATTACATTGCAGCAGAGATCGGAGCTCTCAATATTGATGCCGCCCTAAATGATCCGAAATCTTACTCGGGAAGATCCCAGTTCCGATCAGCATCGTTTCGGCGGTTATCCGCTTCAGGTGGCACGACCTCGGATGATCGCGGCTTGCCATCCGTTCCCGTCCAATCAAATCGCACGTGCCAACCTGTGCTCTTACCGCTATTGGTTTTGTAGCCTGAAATCTGCTTGTGAACTTTGATGCCAGCCAAGATCATCGATCCAGATCCGGGGCCGTGGTTTGCCATGAATACGCTATCCACGAGCCGATGGTCGGTCAAATCAGCCTCCACGAGGAGCGATGTGTCATTAATCGCAGCGGCGCGGCGCCGTTTTTCTGCGATCTGTGCTCGTAGTACTTCACTTTGTTCTAAATACACCTCGGCCCGTGGTGCCTGCTCGGGCTTGGTTCCCCGTTGCATAGGAAGCTGCCCAGCCTTGTATGCGGCGAGAACTGCAGCAGCCGCATCGGGGCCAATATCCACGACAAGATCGAAAATGCTGTCACGGTAATGGATGTCTGATCTTAAGCCTCCGACTAAAATGTCGCCTTCCAGGATGAGCTTGCGCGCCTTGCGAGGCATAATATTCGGTAAGTCGGCGAGAAAGTTTGTGAGGGACTGCATTTAATCAGGCCGCCATGTAGTGCGTATCTATGGGCTGGATTGCACCGACGGTCTCGGGGATGTCTAAGCCATCGCCGAAAAACATGATCTCGGTCCCTTTGCCTGCGGATCGAGCACTATAACCGATGCTGTAGGTAATAAAGCGTTCACCTTCGTAGATCGCCTGTATCTCAGGCACATTGTCGTATGAGACAATCCAGCTCTGGTCTTTGATCTGCGTCCGGACAACATCTGCGACGCGTTGATGGTCGTTTGGCAAGTAGAAGTCGTAGTACAGGTCTCGCCCCTTTACGTAGTAGGGTGGATCGAGATAGATCAGGGTCTTAGTTGGCCACCGCTTGATACCTGAATTGATAAAGCGGACTGCGTCCAGGCACGTCAGATTGATACGGTTCCTCATCTTCGCGATCGATTGTATCCGATGGATTAGCTCATCGGCGTTGTATCGAGCGTCGATCTTCCAGGGGCCTGTTTGGTCGCGACCACCGATGATACCAGCGTTCAAGATGCCGGATCGGTTTGTTCGATTGAGGAAGAACGTGGCAAAGCCGACTTCCAGATCTGTGTGCTGAGGTTCGTTTTTGAAGATCGCTTTCTGTTTATCCCAAGCCTCGACGGTTCGGGGGGTGTCTCGTATCAGCGCCGATAGTTCGTCGGTATGATGAAGGACGCTTTGCCAGAAGGACCAAACCGGACGGCTCACATCGTTAATATGGATCCGCGTGACATACTCGTGGAAGAGCAATTCTAAAGCGATGGCTGCACCGCCAGCATAGGGTTCGACATATTCCCCGTCCGTCAGCCTATTCGCCTTCATGATTCGCTTGACGTAGGCTGCCAGCTTTCCTTTTCCGCCGGGGTATCTCAAGGGAGTAAAGTGGTTCAACCTCCCCAATGGGCCATCGTTCGTCATTTCCAAATATTCCCGAAGAAGGCCTCAGAATTATTCCATGCCAGCACCAAATCGCCTTCTGACGGAGTCAAATTGCGATTGTGGACATAGGCATGTTGCAAATCAATCGATAAGGAATCGTTAGGGTTAGAGAGCGCCCGCTTGATGCCCTTGAAATCGTCGGTGTCTGCACCGGCGGCGGTCATCAGAGCGATTGATTCCTCGATCTTGTTCTTTAGAGATTTGTAATATGTCTTGCCGTCTTTGGTGTATTTAAGGCCGGTTCCATTGGCTGCCAGGTAATGGTCGACAGATAGCTCTGTGAAAACCCGATAGAGCACCGCGATAGCATTGCGGTGGGTGGCCAGCCTAAGGCTCATAAGCTCCGTATAAATCTCACCAATTCGGTTGTTTGTTACTTTTAGCTGGCAACCTTTTGGTATGATATGAAGGCGTTCGGGAGGTTTTTTCGTGCGCTTCTGTTTTGCAGGTCTGGTCTTGAATTCAGCTGCTGGAATATCTTCGATTGCTCTAGTCGTCTTTCCTGCCTTCGACAAGTCGGGTAGGTCGCTGGCATCAATAGTTTTGATGTAGTCTGTTTGCTGATGAACCAGCTTTAGATCTGTGACTTTTACCTTTTTTCCGTCACGGCCGACCGTCAGATCGAGTGCTATTCGCTTCAGTGGCTTAATCGCTTCGTCCGCTGGTAGATTGGTTCGAAGCTTGTTGTCCTTGATCTCGAAGCCAATGTGTTTCCTGACTGCGGGGGTGGATAGAAGGCGATCGAGCGTAGTTATCGGGAACTTCGCCAGGGCTTTCTGCTCTTCGTCACTTAGACCGCCGTGCTGTCGCACGAAATCGAGGGCTTGCAGGGCAGGATCTCCTTCACTGAATCGACGACCTGCCTCAGATGACCATCGTACGATACCCTCCCTTCGTCTTCCCCGCGATGCCGTTGGTCAATCCATGTGGCCGCCGCCGCCCTATCGGCAACCTCGAAGCAGCGCACCGGCTCAACAGTGGCCTTGTCAAATCTCTTCGATGCAGCCTCTATTCGCTTCTGAGTTGCTGAAGGAATCGCCAGCCCGGTCATCGCGGCAGGATTGGTCAGCAGTTTCAACGCAAGGGTGCGGCGGTTACCTTCCAAGGCGATGTAGCGGCCGTCCGCATCCTTTAGAACAAGCAGAACATCCATAGGATTGAGCCCGCCTTCGTCAACGATGCTCTCCGCTAGGTTCGCGAGCTTCACACCTTGCTCGTCAGCCATGGCCTGCATGGCTGCATGCTGATCATCGACCTTTCCAATACGCGGATTAAGCAGGTCGAGCTTCAATTGGTCGATCTTTAGATTCTTCGAAGCCATTATTGTCCCCCCATCTTAGGTTAAACACCTTTCAAGAGAAGCGGAAGTAGCTCCAGTCCTACTTTTCTACATTCACAGAATTCTGTTGTAGCTCCGGCCGTGCCTCCACTTATGAGACTGGAACATTCCAGCTGGCGGCCCTTGATGCCTGTTCCACCACTCGGTGTAGTCGAGCCGCTCTGGGCCGGCTTGCACGAACCAATCCGGCTCCGGATACCTCGGTCTGGCTACGAAGGCGCGGCGCTGCCATTTTGACGGAGGACGCGACGAATCCATCCCCTTGCCATCCCTAAATCCTTCCCCTAATCTCCTTTGAGAAAACCTTTTCCCAATCGCCCTGCGGCCGCTGACCTCACCCGTCATCACTCCACAGGGCAATAAGAGAAAACCTTTTTTCAAACGAGGATCACCACCCGCAAAATGGCCCCCGACACATCGCCACCACCCGCCAAGACCCCCGTCACCCTCCGTGAAGTGGCGGCGATGGCTGGCGTCAGCGTGGCCACGGCGTCGAAAGCGCTGAACGGGCAGGGGCGGATGACGGCCGAGACGCGCCAGCGCATTCGCGAGACGGCGCAGCGGCTTGGCTTTCGCCCCAACAGCCTGGCGCAGAGCCTGCTGCGGCGGCGCTCCTTTACCGTCGGTCTGCTGACCAACGACACCTATGGCCGCTTCTCGCTGCCGGTCATGTCGGGCATTTCGGATGCGCTGGTCGATGCCGGCGTCTCGGTGTTCATGTGCAATGTCGAGGACGATCCGCGGCTGGCGCAGCTGCATGTCGAGGCGATGCTGGACAAGCGCATCGACGGCATCATCGCCAGCGGCAAGCGCATCGACCGCCATCTGCCGGTCGACCTCGCCAATCTGGGCGTGCCCGTGATCTACGCCTTCAGCCAGCCCGATCCCGGCGCCATCGCCTTCGTCTCGGACGATGCCGGCGGCGCACGGCTGGCGGTCGAGCATTTTTGCCGGCTCGGGCGGCGGCGCATCGCCCATGTCAGCGGTCCCGCCAGTTTTGCCGTGGTGAATGAGCGGGCGCAGGCTTTTCGCGATGTGCTGGCCGCACACGGCCTGCCGGTGACCGAGCCCTTGCTCGGCTCGTGGTCGGAAGCCTGGGGGCATGAAGCCGTCGGAAAGCTGTTCGACGGCCCAACGCTCTTCAACAAGAAGGGAGAGAAACCCGACGCCGTGTTCTGCGGCAACGACCAGATCGCGCGCGGCGTCATCGATGCGCTGCGCGAGCGCGGCTTAGGCGTGCCTGGCGATGTCGGCGTCATCGGCTTCGACAATTGGGAGATCGTGGCGGAGGCAACCCGCCCGCCGCTGACCTCGGTCGACATGAACCTGGCAGCGCTCGGCCGCGAGGCCGGCCTCACACTGCTTTCGCTCGTCGGCGGCCAACCCGCCGCGCCGGGCATTCGAAAACTGCCGTGCCGGCTGGTGGTGCGTCAGTCATGCGGCCGTCCGCCGGACGGCTAGGAGAACGCGCGGCGCCATCTAAGGGAGCGCCGCAACAGGGAGGAGAACAGAACCATGAGGAGGAAAACCATGAAGACCGTGATTACCGGGTTCGCGCTCGCCGCGAGCATCATTGCCTTGCCTGCAATGGCCGCCGACACCGCCAACATCTGGGTGCGCGCCGACGGCTCGAACTTCATGCCGCGCATCGTCGATGCCTTCAACAAGGGCCATGAGAACCAGGTCAAGCTGGACATCATTCCCAATGCCGAGATCATCCCGAAATATGGCGCCGCCGCCGCCGGCGGCACGGCGCCAGACGCGCTGTCGCTCGACCTGATCTACACGCCGTCCTTTGCCGCCGCCGGCCAGCTCGAAGACATCACCGACTGGGCGAAATCGCTGCCCTATTTCGCCAGCCTGTCGCCGGCGCATGTCAAGACCGGCACCTACAAGGACCACATCTACGGGCTGCCGTTCTCGGCCGACGCCTCGGTGCTGATCTGGAACAAGAAACTGTTCAAGCAGGCGGGGCTCGATCCCGACAAGGGGCCGGCCAACTGGGCCGAGATCGAGGCCGATGCCGAGAAGGTCAACGCGCTCGGCGGCGACATCAAGGGCTTTTATTTCTCCGGCAATTGCGGCGGCTGCAACATCTTCACCTTCACGCCGCTGGTGTGGGCCTCGGGCGGCGATATCCTCTCCGAGGACGGGTCGAAGGCGACGCTGGACAGCCCGCAGCTGCGCGGCGCCATCGACCTCTACCGCTCGATGGTCAAGAAGGACCTGGTGCCGGCCGGCGCGCAGACCGACACCGGCGCCAACTTCTTTGCCGCCTTCGCCACCGGCAATATCGGCATTTCGCCGTCCGGCGCCTTCGCCATCGGCGCGCTCAACACGCAGTATCCGGATATCGACTATGGCGTCACCTTCCTGCCGGGCAAGGACAGCGGCTGGTCTTCGTTTGCCGGCGGCGACAATTTCGTCGTCACCAAGGGCACCAAGAAGCTCGCCGTGGTGAAGGAGTTTCTCGACTTCGCCTATTCGCTCGAAGGCCAGACCATCCTGGCCAAATACGGCAGCCTGCCGGTGCGCGGCGACATCGCCAAGGAGGCGCTGAAGGATCTCGATCCGCGCTACCAGATCGCCGCCGAAGCCATGGCCAAGGGCCGCACGCCCTATTCCGTGGTGTTCAACGACCTGATCAACTCGGCCAACGGTCCGTGGACGCAGATGATCAACGAGGTCGTCTTCGGCGACGACGTCGATGGCGCCATCGCCAATGCACAAGAGACCATGCAGTCGATCATCGACCAGGCGCCGCAAAAGTAAGCGCCGCCCCTACCTCCCCCTCGAGGGGAGGTCGGACCGCAGGTCCGGGTGGGGTCGTTCCGGCAGTGCTCGACGTTCTTTTTCGTCGGCGCACTGCGCGGAGGACCCCACCCCCGGCCTGCGGCCGGACCCTCCCCTCGAGGGGGAGGGGGATCACCGCACCCGGAGCCCACGTATGACCGCAATCACCACCACCCCGCCACGCGCCAGAAAACTGGTCGGTGCCGGCCGCCGGCAGTGGATCGGCCTGCTCTATGTCGCGCCGGCCGTGGCGCTGGTCGTCGTATTCTTCATCATCCCGCTCGGCATGACGGCCTGGATGTCGCTGCACAACTGGCCGCTGATGGGCGAGCATTTTTACATCGGTTTCGACAATTACCGGGCGATCCTGCGCGACAACCGTTTTTGGAACGCGCTGAGCTTCACCGCCTACTACACCGTGATCGTCACCATCGTGATCTTCGCCGTCGCCTTTCCGCTGGCGCTGTTCATCGAAAAGCCCAGGCGGCTGACCGGCTTTTACCGGACATCCTTCTTCATGCCGGCGGTCGTCGGCTTCGCCTCGGCCAGCCTGCTGTGGTCGTGGCTGCTCAATGTCGATTCCGGCCTGTTCAGCCCGGCCGCCTACGATTTCGGCCTGACCGCGAAAAAGTTCAACCTGCTGGCGACGTTCCAGCCGGCCTTCTGGTCGATCATCGCCATGGTCGTGTGGAAGGTGGCGGGCTTCACCATGATCATCCTGATGACCGGCCTGCAGTCGATCCCGACCGATCTGCAGGAAGCGGCGATGATCGACGGGGCAGGGCCGTTCGCGCGCTTTCGCGCCATCACCCTGCCGCTGATGCGCCGCACGCTGGCGCTGGCGCTGATCCTGTCGATCGCCGGCTCGATCCTCGCCTTCGACCAGTTCTACATCATCCTGCGCGGCGGCCCGCGCAACCAGACGCTGACCGCCGTGTACTGGATTTTCAACCAGTCCTTCGTCTCGTTCAAGCTCGGCTATGGTGCGGCGCTGTCGATGATCCTGCTGGCCATACTGGTGGCGCTCAGCCTGGTTCAGCTCTGGCTGCTGCGCAAGCCGGAGGGCATCGACTGATGGCGCAGGCAAGAAGCCGCAGCAGCCGCCTCTGGCTCAGGATCGCCGAGCATTCGACCGGCATGATCGCCTCAGTGCTGTTCATCGCGCCGATCGTCTGGGCCGTGCTGTCGACCTTCAAGCCGGCCCAGGAGGCGCGCCAGCCGCCGCTGCCGCCATGGCCGACGACCGGCTTCTCGGTCGAGAACTACCGCACGCTCGACACCTTTGGCGACGGCCTCTGGCTGCCGGCGCAAAACAGCCTCTATGTCGCCTCGATGACGGTGATCCTGTCGGTGATCGTCAGCGTGCTCGCCGGCTACGGCTTTTCGCGCTTCCGCTTTCCGATGAAGGATGTGCTCTTCATCGTCATCCTGTCGACGATCATGATCCCGTTCCAGTCGATCCTGACGCCGATCTTCCTGGTGCTGACCAAGGTCGGCCTGCACAACACGCTGACCGGGCTGGTCCTGGTCTACGTCACGCTGCAACTGCCGTTCTCGATCTTCATGATGCGCAACGCCTTCGACGCGGTGCCGCGCGAGATCGAGGAGGCCGCGCGCATGGATGGCGCCAACAACGTCACCATGCTGTTGAAGGTGATGCTGCCGCTGGTCTGGCCGGGCATCGTCACCATCGCGCTGTTCGCCTTCCTCGGCGCCTGGAACGAATTCCTGGCCGCACTCGTGCTGATGACCGACCAGTCCAAATTCACGCTGCCGATCATGATGACCGCACTTCAGTCGGGCCGCTTCGGCGCCATCGACTGGGGCGCGGTGCAGGCGGGCGTCACCGTGATGATGGTGCCGTGCCTGGTGCTCTTCCTGTTGCTGCAGCGCTTCTACATCCGCGGCCTGATGGCCGGCGCGGTGAAATGACCCGCCGTGAAATGACCAATATCCAACGGAGTGACACGATGACCGTTCAACCATCCGCCAAGCCCGGCAAACTCGCCTTCCGCCCACTGCCGGTGCCGCAGGTCGATGTCCGCGGCTTCTGGGGCAACCGTGTCGATGCCGTGGCGTCGCGCACCGCCGACATCCTCTACGAGCGCTGCGTCGAGGCGCGCATGCTGGAGCAGATCGACCCGGACCGGCCCTCGCCGGGCGTCGTCATTCCGTTCCATTCGCCGTCGCCCGACGAGGCTGCCAGCCCCGGCTTCACCGGCTCGACGGTGACGACGCAGATGTTCTGGGACTCCGATTGGGGCAAGACCATCGAGACCGCGGCCTATTCGCTCTACCGGCGCAAGAATGCGGCGCTCGAGACGAAGATCGATGCCGTCATCGACCTCTACGGCAGACTGCAGCAGGAAGACGGTTATCTCTCCAGCTGGTACCAGCGCATCCAGCCCGGCAAGCGCTGGACCAATCTGCGCGATTGCCACGAGCTCTATTGCGCCGGCCATCTGATCGAAGGCGCGGTCGCCTACTACCAGGCCACCGGCAAGCGCAAGCTGCTGGATATCATGTGCCGCTACGTCGACCATATCGCCGACACCTTCGGTCCGGAGCCGGGCAAGAAGAAGGGCTATTGCGGCCATGAGGAGATCGAGCTGGCGCTGGTCAAGCTGGCGCGGGCGACCGGCGAGCAGAAATACATGGACCTGGCCAGGTATTTCATCGACCAGCGGGGGCAGCAGCCGCATTATTTCGACGAGGAGGCGCGTGCGCGCGGCGCCGACCCGAAGGCCTATCATTTCAAGACTTATGAGTACAACCAGTCGCACAAGCCGGTGCGCGAGCAGGACAAGGTCGTGGGACATGCGGTCAGGGCGATGTACCTCTATTCCGGCATGGCCGACATCGCCACCGAATATGGCGACGATACGCTCAGGGTAGCGCTCGACCGTCTGTGGAACGATCTCACCACCAAGAACCTCTATGTCACCGGCGGCCTCGGGCCGTCGGCGCACAATGAGGGCTTTACCAGCGACTACGACCTGCCCAACGAAACCGCCTATGCCGAGACCTGTGCCTCGGTCGGCCTCGTGTTCTGGGCCAGTCGCATGCTCGGCATGGGTCCCAACGCCCGCTACGCCGACATGATGGAGCGGGCACTCTACAACGGCTCGATCTCCGGCCTGTCGCTCGACGGCTCGCTGTTCTTCTACGAGAACCCGCTGGAGAGCCGGGGCAGGCACAATCGCTGGAAATGGCATCGCTGCCCCTGTTGCCCGCCGAATATCGGCCGCATGGTCGCCTCCATCGGCAGCTATTTCTACAGCCTGTCGGACGACGCGCTGGCCGTTCATCTCTACGGCGACAGCACCGCGCGCTTCGACATATCGAACCGGGCGGTCAGTCTGATTCAGACCAGCAATTATCCCTGGGATGGCGCGGTCTCGATCCGGATCGAAGCCGACGCTCCGGTGGAATTCACCTTGCACCTGCGCGTCCCGTCCTGGTGCGGCAAGGCGGCGCTCAAGATCAACGGCGCCGCCGTCGATCTGGACGGCATCACCAGCGACGGCTATGCCGCGATCCGGCGCGAGTGGCGCCAGGGCGACCGGGTCGAACTCGATCTCGAAATGTCGATCGCCCGTCTGTTCGCCAATCCGGAGGTGCGTCAGGACATCGGCCGCGTCGCACTTGCGCGCGGTCCGCTGATCTATTGCGTCGAGGAGACCGACAATGCCGGCCAGTTGCATCGGATCGCTCTGCCGCGAACGGCAAAAATCGAGGCGCATGCCGAGCCGAACCTGCTCGGCGGCATCGTCACGCTTTCGGCACTTGCCAGCAAGGAAGCCCAGGAAAACTGGGAAACCGGGCTCTATCGCACCGATCCGCCGACGGTGAGCGAAACGAAAATCACCGCCGTCCCGTACTTTGCCTGGGACAACCGTGAACCCGGTGAGATGCTGGTCTGGCTGCGGGACGGATGAGTTACAGGCTGACGAACGCCGTCAGCGGCAAATGATCCGACGCAACCCGCGACAGCGGCGTATCATGAGCTTCCACCGACGAGACCATGCCGTGCCGGTTGGCCATGATCCGGTCGAGCGCCAGCACCGGCAGGCCTGAGGGAAAAGTCGGCACCGCCGCCGGCGTGAAACCAAAGGTGGCGTGCAGCGTCTTGAGCGCCGAGCGGTTGCCCAGCCGCCATTCGTTGAGGTCGCCGAGCAGCAAGGTCGGCCTTTCATCCTGGTTGCTCATGATGTCGAGCACGACGCGGGCCTGCTCCGAACGCGAGCGGCGCAACAGGCCGAGATGCGCGGCGATGACGCGCAGAGTGCGCGTTTCGTCGAGGTCGATCTCGGCAACCAGCGCGCCGCGGGGCTCCAGTCCCGGAAGCTTGATCTGATGGACGTCGCGCACCGTGCCGCGCTTGAACAAAAGCACGTTGCCGCGCCAGCCATGGCCCTTGCCGCTTCCGGAAACCGGCACCGGCACAAGCCCTGTTTCGTGTTCGATCCGGGCAAGGTCGAGCAGCCCGGCGCGATCGCCGAAGCGGTTGTCGGCCTCCTGCAGCGCGATGACGTCGGGGCCGATCTCGCGGATGACGCGAGCGGTCCGTTCGGGGTCGAACCTGCGGTCGGTGCCGATGCATTTGTGGACGTTGTAGGAGGCGACCACCATCTGG
This sequence comes from Mesorhizobium sp. M0292, assembly GCF_040321695.1. Classification (NCBI taxonomy): domain Bacteria; kingdom Pseudomonadati; phylum Pseudomonadota; class Alphaproteobacteria; order Hyphomicrobiales; family Phyllobacteriaceae; genus Mesorhizobium; species Mesorhizobium sp. M0292. The sequence continues at coordinate 75,048 of NZ_JAMYSB010000018.1, read as the reverse complement.
GCGCCTTCAATGTGCTTGCGCGGCGTCGCGTTCGCCTTGCGCGCTTTCCTGCCGCGGATCGACAGGAGCACTGTTTCAGGAAGGCTGCGTCCGTTTATGTCCATAGGCCTGCGTTCAATCTGTCCTGATTCTAAAGATAGGGCGATCCCAGCCATAACAACCGGTCAAAAACCCGGATGACAAATGGCCGCGCTCTTAGGGTTGCGAGTGTGACGGGTTTGGCGGAAGCGATTGCCGCTCCGATGCGCCCCTCGATCTCGGCGGCAAAGCCGGTATCCAGCACCTCCAGGTCGATTTCGAAATTCAGCCGCAGCGACCGGGCGTCGAGGTTGGAGGAGCCTACATAGGCCCACACGCCATCGACCGACAACAGCTTCGAATGGTCGAACGACCCTTCATGGCGCCAGACGCGGCAATAGTGCTTCAGCACCTGGTCGTACTGCGCCGTCATGGCGCGGCCGACCAGGAAGAGATTGTTGACCGCGGGCACGACGATGTCGATCTCGACGCCGCGCCGGGCAGCCGTGACCAGCGCGCTGACAAATTCCCGGTCCGGCAGGAAATAGGGCGACATGATGCGGATCGATTTGCGGGCGACGGAAAATGCCCCCGTCAGCAATTTGTGGTTGGTTTCGATGCTGGCGTCCGGCCCCGACGCCACCGCCCGCACCAGGATCGGCTGACCGGGTGGCGGCGAGGGCTTTTCTACGTGCCAAACCTCGTCCTTGAGGGCCTCGTTGCCGGCAAAACGCCAGTCTTCGGCGGCAACCGCGAACAGGTCGGCCACGACCGGCCCCGTCACCTGGAAATGCGTATCCGCCGAACTGGCGCTGCCGGCGAATTCGGCCGAAAATCCCTTGCGGATGTTCATGCCTCCCGTGAACGCCACCACACCGTCGACGATCAGGATTTTTCTGTGCGTCCTCAAATTCGCATAGGGAAGTCTCAGGCCCATGACGATGTTGCCGTTGAACAGATCGACGGTGACGCCGGCTTCCCGGAGTGTCCCAAGGATGCTGGGCACGGAATAGCGCACGCCGACCGCATCGATCAGCACGCGAACCGTCACGCCGCGCCGGACCGCTCCGGCCAGCGATTCGACAAAACGTCGTCCGATCTCGTCATTGTCGAAGATGTAGGTCTCGAGCAGAATGCTGCGCTGTGCGCTGTCTATCGCCCGGCACATTGCTGCGTAAGCTTCGTCGCCGGTCCTGAGGATCGTGATCGCGTTTGCCGACGTCAGTGCGCGCCGCGCCACCCTGTCGCCTAGCGTCTTCAGGCCGGCAAAGCGCTGGCCGAATTCGGCTGAGATGAGTGTTTCGAGCGCAATGTCGTGGTCGTGTTTGGCTGTCTCGGCTTCACCGGCGACGGGCCGCATGGCGCTGATCGTGGCGCGTCGGATGCGGTTGATGCCGGCAATGGCATAGATGATCGCGCCAAGGAACGGCGACAAGATCATCACGCCGACCCAGCCGGTGGCGGCGCGCACGTCTTCCTTGGTCATGATTGCGTGGACGATGCCGATGGCGGCCATCAGCATCGGAATGATCACAAGGATCAGAGGCCAGTAGGTCACAAAGGTCTGCCACATCGGCAGGACTATCGAGCCAGCGGCCGCAGAAGGCAATGCAACGGATCAACCCGGACGGAAGCGCTCGCGCGTCAGTCCTTCGCCCGCTCCACATAAGCACCGTCAGCCGTCATCACCACCACGCGGGTGCCCGGCGCGATGTGCGGCGGCACCAGCGTGCGCACGCCGTTGGAAAGCACGGCCGGCTTGTAGGACGAGGACGCCGTCTGGCCTTTGGTCGTCGGCTCCGTCTCGACCACTTCGAAAGTAGCGCGCTGCGGCAGCACCAGGGCTATGGCGATGCCGTTGAACTGCGAGATCTGCACCGCCATGCCTTCGAGCAGGTAGGGCGCCATGTCGCCGACCACGCTTTCCGGCACCGCGACCTGGTCGTAGCTTTCCGGGTTCATGAAGTGATACCCCTCGGCGTCGGCGTAGAGGAAGGTGTGCTCGCGCTCCTCGACATAGGCGCGCTCGACCTGCTCGGTGGTGCGGTAGCGCTCCGAAACCTTCACCCCGTCGGAGATGCGGCGCATGTCGAGCTGGGTGACCGGCGTACCCTTGCCAGGGTGGATGTTTTCGGCAAAGAGGATCACGTAAAGCTTGCCGTCCTTGTCGACGACATTGCCTTTACGGAGCGAACTGGCGATGACCTTCACCACGGTTTTCAATCCTAGACTTCGTTGGCCTGAAACGATCGTTCGGCGCAAATCGGCTGCGAGAGCCGTCGCCGTAGCGCATCTTGGCCCGAACCGCCAGCCCTGTCAGCAATTCCGTTGCCCGGCAAACCCATGACTGGCGCTTCGCCCTGGTGGACGCCGGATGTTCACGCCGACCGCCGGCCGCGGCTGATGGCGCGTAACGCCATAGCTGCCGCAATGCGCAGCTGGTTTGGCGAGCGCGACTTCATCGAGGTCGAGACGGCGGCGCTGCAGATATCACCGGGCAATGAGGCGCATCTCTCAGCCTTTGCCACCGAGGCGATCGGCGCCGACGGTGCGCGCCGGCCGCTTTACCTCCACACCTCACCGGAATTCGCCTGCAAGAAGCTGCTTGCCGCCGGCGAACGGCGCATCTTCAGCCTGGGCGCCGTCTGGCGCAACCGCGAGCGCGGTCCTTTGCATCACCCGGAGTTCACCATGCTCGAATGGTACCGGGTCGGCGAAACCTATGAGAGCCTGATGGCTGATTGCGCCGAACTGCTGAAGCTCGCGGCTGAGCGGGCCGGCGCCAAAACCTTCCGCTTTCGCGGCCGCGAGGCCGATCCGTTTGCCGAGCCGGAACGCGTGAGCGTGGCGGAAGCTTTTGCGCGTTACGCCGGCATCGATCTTCTTGCCACCGTTTCTGCCGATGGCGGCACAGACCGCGCCGCACTCCATGATGCTCTGGTCAAGGCCGGCCTGCGCACGGCCGACGATGACAACTGGGCCGATTTGTTCAGCCGGGTAATGGTCGAGAAGGTCGAACCGGTGCTGGGGCAGGGGCGGGCCACCATCTTGTACGGCTATCCGATCTCGGAAGCGGCGCTCGCCCGGCCGAGCGCGGAGGACCAGCGCGTGGCCGAGCGCTTCGAGCTCTATTGCTGCGGCGTCGAGCTCGCCAATGCTTTTGGCGAACTGACCGATCCGGCCGAGCAGCGCCGGCGCTTTGCCGCCGAGATGGACGAGAAGGAGCGCGTCTATGGCGAGCGCTATCCGCTGGATGAGGATTTTCTCGCCGCCCTCGCCATCATGCCGCAAGCCAGCGGCTCGGCGCTCGGTTTCGACCGGCTGGTGATGCTGGCAACGGGCGCGACGAGGATCGATGACGTGATCTGGACGCCGGTCGCCACTCCTTGACGGAAATCGGCCTTGGTTAAACTCACAAACCGGTCAAGCCGCGCGTCTGTGGCGGCCGCCGCGGATGGGCTTTGCGGGCCGCTTGGGCGCTATGCCGCAGCGGGACAATTGCCCGTGCGCCATTGCACAAGCCGCATTGGGACAATAGATGGTGCAACAGCCGCTACCGCCCGGCGCGGCTTCAGCCAGGACCATGCGCATGACCGATACATCAGAGGCAGCGAAATTGACCGACCGCGTCGCGGCACTGGTCGAGGCTGCCAAGCGGGCCGGCGCCGACGCCGCCGACGCGGTTGCCGTGCGCGGCCGCTCGATCGGCGTGTCGGTGCGGCTGGGAAAGGTCGAGAACACCGAAGCGTCCGAGGGCGACGATGTCTCGCTGCGCGTCTTCGTCGGCAACCGGGTGGCGAGCGTCTCGGCGACGGCGGCATCGGACCCCAAGGCGCTGGCTGAGCGCGCCGTGGCCATGGCCAAAGTCTCGCCCGAGGACCCCTATCAGGGTCTCGCCGATCCGGCTTTGCTGGTCGGCAAGGTGCGCGACCTCGATCTGTTCGACGCCACCGAGGTTTCGGCCGATCAGTTGAAGGAAGCGGCCCTTGCCGCCGAGGAAGCGGCCCTTGCAGTCAAGGGCGTCACCAATTCGGCCGGCAGCGGCGCCAGCGCCGGTCTTGGCGGGCTGGTGCTGGCCACGTCGAACGGCTTCGTCGGCCACTATGTCGCATCGCGCTTTTCGCGTTCGGCCAGCGTTATTGCGGGCGAAGGCACCGGCATGGAGCGCGACTACGAATACTCCTCGAACCAGCATTTTTCCGATCTCGACGCGCCGGAGCTGATCGGCCGCAAGGCCGGCGAGCGCGCCGTGCGCCGCCTCGGCGCCCGCAAGGCGGCGACCGGTCCGGTCAACGTTGTGTTCGATCCGCGCGTCGCGCGCGGCATTGCCGGCCATCTCGCCGGCGCCATCAACGGCGCTTCGGTGGCGCGCAAGACCAGTTTCTTGCGCGAGATGATGGGCAAGCAGGTTGCGTCGGCTGCCATCACCGTCACCGACGAGCCGCTACGGCGTCGCGGCCAGGCCTCGCGCCCGTTCGACGGCGAAGGCGTCGAGGGCGAAAAGCTGTTGATGGTCGAGAACGGCGTGCTGAAGCACTGGTTCCTGTCGACGTCCGCCGCGCGGGAATTGGGGCTGACCACCAACGGACGCGGCGCGCGCAGCGGCTCGTCGGTATCGCCGTCTTCGACCAATCTCGCCATCGAGCCGGGCGACAGGACGCCGGAAGACCTGATCAGGTCGCTGAAATCCGGCTTTTATGTCGCCGAAGTGTTCGGCCAGGGCGTCGACATGGTGACGGGCGAATACAGCCGTGGCGCATCCGGCTTCTGGATCGACAATGGTGAGCTTGCCTATCCGGTGGCCGAGGTGACCATCGCCTCCAATTTGAAGACGATGTTCCTCAACATGGTGCCGGCGAGCGATCTTGACCGCGATTTCGGCACCGCCGCACCGACGCTGCTGATCGAAGGAATGACCCTTGCCGGAGCGTGACCCGGTCATATCGGCCGGGGCCTCGGACGACCTCGATCTGCTGCGCGACGCCGCCCGCGAGGCGGGCGCGATCGCCATGCGCTATTTCGGCAAGAACCCGCAAGTGTGGATGAAGGGCGGCACCTCGCCGGTCAGCGAAGCCGACCACGCGGCGGACGCCTATCTGCGCGAGACCCTGCTTGCGGCGCGGCCGGACTATGGCTGGCTATCAGAGGAAACGACTGACGATCCGGCGCGGCTTCTGGCGCGGCGCACCTTTGTCGTCGACCCCATAGACGGCACCCGCGGCTTCCTCGAAGGTCTGCGCTCGTGGTGCGTCAGCGTCGCGGTGGTCGAGAACGGCCGCACGCTCACCGGTGTGCTCGAATGTCCGGCCAAGGGCGAAACCTATTGGGCGTTGCCTGGCCATGGAGCTTTCTGCAACGGCAAGCCGATTGCCGTGCGCGGCCTGGGTAAGACGGTCGAGATCGGCGGGCTGAAGCAGTTGATCGACCTGATGCCGCCGCAATGGCAGGGCCGGGTGCGGCGGGCGGCGCACATCCCCTCGCTCGCCTACCGGCTGGCGATGGTCGCCAACGGCACGCTCGACGCAACCTTCGTCAAGCCCAACGCGCATGACTGGGATATCGCCGCCGCCGATCTCATCTTGCGCGAGGCTGGCGGCGCCGTGCTCGACGGCCATGGCCGCGCGCCGCTTTATGCCGGGGAGATCATCCGTCACGGCGCGCTGGTCGCCGGCAGCGGGCAGTTGCTGACCGTGCTTGCCGGCGTCATTGCCGATACGGAAGCGTGATCGAAGGTTCCAAAGTCGGCAGCTTTGGGCTAGACCTGTCGCAAACTCACAATATGTGAAGGACCGAAATGGCCGCGGAAGACGGAAAGAAACAGCTTTTGCACCTGGTGTTCGGCGGCGAGCTGAAGAAGCTGGGAGGCACCGAGTTCCGCGATCTCGACGCGCTCGACATCGTTGGCGTTTATCCGGACTATCAAACCGCGCACACCGCGTGGAAGGCCAAGGCGCAAGCCAGCGTGGACAATGCCCATATGCGCTATTTCGTCGTCCATCTGCACCGGCTGCTCGACCCTGAAAGCAAGGCCGCCGGTTGACAGCGATGGAGCATGAAGCGGTGAAAGGGCAGCCCACCGGCGCCGCGGTCCGAAGAAGACGCGGCGGCAGTTCGAAGACATTCTGGCGCAAGATCCGCGAGCCGTTGGCGCAGTCGCGAATCGTCAAGAGCATGATCGTCAGCCTGCTCGCCCAGTTCGTCCGCCTGGTGCGCCTGACCAACCGCGTGGTCGAAGGCTCGGCTAAATTTTCAGGCGGCGACTACGCCGAATTCGAACCCGGCATCATCGCGCTCTGGCATGGCCAGCATCTGCTGACCCCAGCCTATTATCCCAAGGGACGGCCGCTGGTCGCCATGGTCTCGCGCAGCGCCGACGCCGAACTCAACGCGCTGATGATCGAAAAATTCGGCATCGAGGCGGTGCGCGGCTCCGGCGGGCGTGAAAGCACGAAGCATCTCGACAAGGGCGGCGCCAAGGCGCTCATCGCCCTGAAAAAGTCACTCGTCGCCGGCAAGAACGTCGCCATGATCGCCGACATTCCCCACGGCACGCCGCGCGACGCGGGGCTTGGTATCGTTCTGCTGGCACGCCTTTCCGGCCGGCCGATCATGCCTGCCGCCATCGCCACCAGCCGCCGCAAGGTGCTGGAAAGGAGCTGGGACAAGACCACCATCAACCTGCCGTTCGGCCGCTCCTCGATCGTCATCGGAACGCCGGTTTTCGTGCCGGCCAATGCCGACGAGGCCGAAATGGAGCGCAAGCGCCAGGAAGTCACGGCCGCGCTCAATGCCGCAACCGCCGAGGCCTATCGGCTCGTGGACGGCAGGCCATGAGCGTCGGCTGGGCGCGCGCCTTCCTGGCGGCCTACCGCCTTGCCGGTGCAGCCGCCTATCCGCTGATGGGTCCCTATGTCGCCTGGCGCACATCGCAGGGCAAGGAAGACCGCAGCCGCAGCCGTGAGCGCTACGGCGTTGCCGGGCGGCCGCGCCCCGAAGGGCCGGTGATCTGGATCCATGCGGCAAGCGTCGGCGAGACCCTTGCGGTCGTGCCGCTGGTGCAAAGCATCCTCGACTACGGTGTCAACATCGTGCTGACGACGGGAACAGTGACCTCGGCGCAGGTTGCCGACGAACGGCTGGGCGACCGCATCATCCACCAATATGTTCCGCTCGACCTGAAGCCGGCCGTCAGCCGCTTTCTCGATCACTGGCGGCCGGACCTGGCTATCATCGCCGAATCCGAGATATGGCCGATGACCATCCTCGAGCTCGGCGCCCGCCACGTGCCGCAGGTGCTGGTCAACGGCCGGCTCTCCGACCGTTCGTTCAAATCCTGGAAGAAGCGCGCCAACATCGCCGAGGCGCTGTTCGAGAACCTCGCACACGTCGTTGCCCAGTCGGATGTCGACGGCGAACGGTTTCGCGCGCTTGGCGCCCGGCCGGTCACCGTGTCCGGCAACCTCAAGGTCGACACCTTGCCGCCGCCGGTCGACGAACGGGCGCTGGCGACGCTGAAGCGCCAGATCGCCGGCCGCCCGACCTGGGCGGCAATTTCGACCCATGACGGCGAGGAGGTGGTCGCGGCGGAAGTCCACGCCACGCTCTACAAGCGCCACCATGGCCTGCTGACGATCATCGTCCCGCGTCATCCCGACCGCGCCGAAGCGCTGGCCGCACAGATTTCCGGCATGGGCCTGAAGCTGGCGCGGCGCAGCAAGGGCGACCGGATCACCGCCGACACCGATATCCTGCTCGGCGATACGATCGGCGAGATGGGGCTTTATCTCCGGCTGACGGAAATCGCCTTTGTCGGCCGCTCGCTGACCTCGGAAGGCGGCCAGAATCCGCTGGAGCCGGCCATGCTCGACACCGCTGTGCTGGCCGGCCGCAACGTCCAGAATTTTCGCGAGGCCTATCAGCGCCTGCTCGACAGTGGCGGCGCCAAGCTGGTGCGCGACCGCGACATGCTGGCCGGCGCCGTCAATTTCCTGCTGAGCAATGAAGTTGCGCGCCATGAGATGATGGCGGCCGGTGCCGCCACAGTCGACCAGATGCGCGGTGCGCTGGCGCACACGCTGAAGTCGCTCGAGCCTTATATCCAGCCATTGATCGTCAAGTCGCGCCTGAAGGGCGCCGACGGGCGATAGGTGGCGTCGGAAGCACCACCTTTCTGGTGGGAAGCGCCGGACTGGCGGGTCTTTGCGCTGTCGCCGCTATCAGCCGTCTATGGCATCGTCGCCGGCCGCCGCATGCATCGGGCGGTACGTGAAAAGATCGACGCGCCAGTGCTTTGCGTCGGCAACTTCACCGTCGGCGGCAGCGGCAAGACGCCGATCGCCATCGCGCTGGCCAAGCAGGCCCGGCGCATGCAGCTCAATCCCGGATTCCTGTCGCGCGGCCATGGCGGCTCGTTCGCGCAGCCGCATGTCGTCGATGCCAGTCACGACGCTGCAAAGCATGTCGGCGACGAGCCGCTGCTTTTGGCCGAGCACGCGCCGGTTGCGGTGAGCCCCAACCGCGCCGCCGGCGCCAAGCTGCTCCTGAAAGCCCATGGCTGCGATTTCCTGATCATGGATGACGGTTTTCAGAGCGCGCGCATCCATATCGACTATGCGCTGGTCGTCGTCGACGCCCGCTACGGCATCGGCAACGGCCGCGTCATTCCGGGTGGACCGCTGAGAGCCAACATCGTCGACCAACTGGTGTTCACCGATGGGCTGTTGAAGATGGGCGAGGGCGCTGCCGCCGACCAGGTCGTGCGCCAGGCGGCGCGCGCCGGCCGGCCAGTCTTCGAGGCGCATGCCGAGCCCGCGGCCAAGGAGCGGTTTGCCGGCCGGCGGTTCCTCGCCTTTGCCGGCATCGGCCATCCCGAAAAATTCTTCGACACGCTGCGCGGCACAGGCGCTGAGGTGGCGCTGAGCCGGTCGTTTCCGGACCATCACTTCTATGCCCCTGATGAACTCGCGGAACTGGCGGCAACCGCGCGCCGCGATGGACTAGGCCTCGTCACCACCGCCAAGGACGCCGCCCGGCTGCGCCATGGCGCTGCCCCGGCCGATTTCCTCGCTGAACTCGCCGTGCTGGAGATCGACGCCACGTTCGAACTCGACACTGTGCCGGAGCGCATCATCGACGAGACGCTGGATGCCTGGAGACAGCGCAAGCTGCGAGGGTAGGGCGTGCAGCGTCACGCGGAGATGCTGGCGGACAGCACCCCCCTCTGGCCTGCCGGCCATCTCCCCCGCAAGGAGGGAGATCAGCAGCTTTGCCAATGGCGCTCATTCTGCAACGCTGGTGATTTGGCGAAAGCAAAGATGATCATCCAATCTCCCCCGTTGCGGGGGAGATGTCCGGCAGGACAGAGGGGGGTGTGAAGGAACGCGACCAACGGCTCTGTGCGCGCCTTTAACCCCGGCTGCGCAGGTCCGGATGCATCTCGATCTCGCGGCGCAGCGAGGCGGCGGCGCTGACATAGGGCTCCTGCCTGGCGACGCTCCAATATTTGAGCTCGTCCAGCGGAATGCTCTCGCCGGTCACAGCGCAGCGCACGAATGCGCCGGGGCTGGTGACCTGGAAGTCGCCGTCGAGATAGCGGATCCGGGCTTCCTTGCCGCCAGGGCCTTCGAAGCGGTTCATCATGGGGTGGTGCCAGAGTTCATGCTGATTTCATCGCCATAAATTGCCGGCAAGGTCAAGCTTGACGCAATGCTGAGGCGCTATTGTCGGCTCCAAACCATTCTTATGGGACCGGCATGGACATTTCATCCGCCCGCCTGACTGCGCTGCTGCGCGAGGCCATGATATTGGCAGCGGTGCCGTCGGCGAAGGCCGATCCGGCGAAAGCAGCACTTATAAAGGCGCTGGTGCAGCCGCCGACGCCATCCGGTGCGCCTTTGCAGCCGGCAGCGGCGCCGGCGCTGCAGGCGCTGTTGTCCGCAGCCACCGCAAAGGGGCAGCAGACGGGTTCAGCCGAGATCCTGCAGGCCTATCTGGCCCTTGCCGAACCGGGTGACGCGGCGCCCGACGATTTCGGGCCGACAACGGCTGCGACAGGCAAGGCGACGCCAGCCAACGACGATGCACAGCGCGGTCTGCCGGTGCCGCCGGCCAGGGCCGATGATGGCGCTGCCGCAAAGCCGGCAGGACTGCCCTGGTTTGCGCTTCTCGCACCGGGGGTTTCGCCGCCGCGCCGCGCCTCCGCCACCGACGCGGCGGCGAAGCGGGGGCAGGCGATGTCTGGGTCGAATGACACGGTCCAGCCCGAAGGCCGGCAGCAGATGCGTGTCGGCCTGATGGCGCTGGCTGCCGGGTTTCTGGCCGTTGCCATTGTCGGGCTCGCCTTGCTGGTGCTTGGCTGAGCACCGAACGATCGCCGCTATCGCTCGGCTTCGAGGAATGCTTCCATCTTGTCCATCGCCAGCCCCGCCTCGACAGCGATACGGCGTGAAAGTTCGGCGGCAGCCGTGCGTGGCCGCCCCAGCGGCCGGTCGAGCCAGTACGACACCGGGTTCAGCGCCCTGCGCTCGTCGACGGCGACGATGCGGCCTGCCTCCAACTGGTGTCCGGTCAGCGGTGGCCGCGCCAGCGCGATGCCGAGCCCGTAAGCTGCGGCGTCGAGCACGAGATTGTAGTCCTCGAAGCGGCGATCCTGCGGGCGCGGGCGGTAGTCCATCCCTTGCGCGGCAAACCAGGCACGCCAGCCGGAGGCGTCGGAATCGTTGATCAGTGGAAACCTCAGCAGCCGGGCCGGGTCGCCGCGGCCGATCTCGCGGGCAAGGCCGGGCGCGGCGACGGGAAAGACATGTTCCTCGAACAGCTTCACCGAGATGCGGCCCGGAATGCCGCCGCGGCCGCAGCGGACCGACAGGTCGATGCCTTCATCGGCAAGGTCGGCCTGGCGGATGTCGACGTCGAGGACGATGCGCAGCTTGGTGGGATTGTTCTCCAGCGCCGCCATGCGTGGCATCAGCCACAGCCCGCTGACGGAGGGTATCGAGGTCAGCCGCACCACGGCGGTGCCGCGCGGCTCGACCCAGCGGTCGGAATGGCTGGAGATCAGCGCAAAGGCTTCCGCCGTGCGCAGATGCAGGCGGTTGCCCTCGATGGTCAGCGAGACGCCGCGCGCGCCGCGGTCGAACACTTTCAAGCCCAGCCAGTCCTCCAGCTTGGCGATCTGCCGGCTGACGGCGCCGTGGGTGATGTTGAGCTTCTCGGCCGCGGCCGAAAAGCTCCCCGTTCGCGCCGCCGCATCGAAGGCGCGCAGGGTCTCGAGCGGCACCATTGTGTCTGAGCTGTGATCCATAGTCACAGGTGATCCTCGATTTGATCGTTTGTCAACGGCGCCGAAAAGGCGCTTTCTGCCTTTCAACTCTGGGAACCCGAGGACAGGCAGATGAGCGCAACGACCAGCACGTCGAATCCGACACAGCGGATGGACACCACGGCGGCCATCGCCGTGGCGTTGACGGTGGTCGGCTGGGCCTCGGCCTTTCCGGCGATCCGTGCCGGCCTCGCCGCTTTCGGGCCGCTGGAACTCGGTGCGCTGCGCTTTGCCATTGCCGCGGTGCCGGCGGCGATCTTTCTTGCCGTCAAGCGCCCGGCGCTGCCGAGGCTCGACGAAGTGTGGCGCCTGGTCTTTGGCGGCGCCATCTTCGTCGCGCTCTACACTGTCATGCTCAATTTCGGCGAACTGACCGTGTCGGCGGGTGCCGCCGGTTTCATCATCAATGTCAGCCCGATCTTCACCGCCATCATGGCAATGGCATTGCTCGGCGAGCGCTTCTCAAGCTGGGCCTGGTTCGGCACGGCGATTTCTTTCGCCGGCATCGGCATCATCGCCGTGGCCGACGGCAATGGCTTGAGTTTCGACACCGGCGCGCTGCTGGTTCTTGGCTCCGCGCTGTGCTCGGCCGTCAACACGATCGTCCAGAAGCCGCTCTTTGCCCGCCATCACCCGCTGACCATTTCGGCCTCGAACATGATCCTTGGCGCGCTTTGCCTGGCACCCTTTCTGCCGAGCGGCTTTGCGCAGGCCGCGGTCGCCAACACGGCCGGTATCGGCGCCGTGATCTTTCTTGGCATCGTGCCCAGCCTGATCGCCTATGCCGCCTGGGCAACCGCACTGTCGCGTCTTCCGGCAGCGCGCGCCTCGAACTTCCTCTATCTGGTCTCGCCCATGTCGGCCCTGATCGGCTTCTTCTGGCTGGGCGAAGTGCCGACACTGCTCGGTCTCCTCGGCGGCGCGCTGGCGCTCGGCGGCGTCATCGTGGTGAATTTGAAGCGTTAAAACAAAAAGTTGGAACCGTTTCCGGACTCAAACCGGGAGCCGTATCCGCCAGCTGCAGACACCCGGAGGAAGGACCGTTATGGTGAGTTGCCTGGCTGGGGGATGGAATGGGAAAACTGTTCATATCGGCAATCTTTTGCGTTTTGCTGCTGACCGGGAAAGCCGTCGCTGGCTGGTACCAGGTCGAAAACTACGAAGGGTCCATCGGGCCTAATCCAGTCCATCTGTCACTGCAGAGATATGACAGTTTCGGCAGCGGGATTACGGTCGAAGGAAGCTATTTCTACGACGCGAAGCAAAGCCCGATAGCGGTGTACGGCAAGATCACCGGTACCAGCGTCTCCCTTTGCGAGATTGCGGACGACAAGGAATTCGACCGGGTCCTGGTCATTGGATCGAAAACGCCGGTCGACACCGCCCGATGTCCGTTTTCTCTCGACCTTGGCGAAAGCGGCGCAACGGGGACCTGGAACAGAGGCCTGGACAAGTTCCCGATCGTGCTGAAGAAGGTCGCAAGCCTCGACGATACCGGTGAGGCGAAGGTTGACGGCACCGTCGAGATCCCCTTCTGGGCGCAGACAGCCACCCACAGATTTGCCGGGGTCTACGAGAAAGCCGGCTTTCTCGTCTGCATGAGTAAGCTGCGGGTCATCGACAAGAAGAAAAAGAAGGTCGTTCAGGAGATCGTTTTCGATGACGACGATTGCGATGCCGGCATGCTGATGACTCCCATCTACATGAATGTTCAAAAGCAGGTTGGGGGAAGCTTCGAGACAATCTCCGTGAATTTTCGCGGCGGTAGCGCCGGCTACTCAAGGGATTACGTTTTCTCTCATAGATTCAAGGACTATCGCCTGTTGGTGAATTGAGCGTGTGCCCTGACCTGGCTTGTGCTCACCGCCGTCCGAACAGCCGCTCGATATCGGCAAGCTTCAGCTCGATATAGGTCGGGCGGCCGTGGTTGCAGGTGCCGGATCCCGGCGTCGCCTCCATCTGGCGCAGCAGCGCGTTCATCTCCTCGGCCTTGAGCAGACGGCCGGAACGCACCGAGCCGTGGCAGGCCATGGTGGCGGCAATCTTGTCCAGGCGCTCTTTCAGCGTCTCGACTGTATCATTGTCGGCGATCTCATCGGCAAGGTCGCGCACCAATTGCTGGACATTGGTTTCGCCGAGCATGGACGGCGTCTCGCGCACCGCCACCGCACCGGGGCCGAAGCGCTCGATGCCGAGACCGAACCGGGCAAGTGTCTCCGAATGCATGGCCAGCCGCTCGGCGTCTTCTTCCGGCAGGTCGACGATCTCCGGCAAAAGCAGCATCTGCGAGGGCACCGCGCGTAAGTGCAGCGCATTCTTCAGCGCCTCGTAGACCAGCCGCTCATGCGCCGCGTGCTGGTCGACGATGACAAGCGAATCCCTGGTCTGGGCGACGATGTAGTTCTCGTGGACCTGCGCGCGGGCGGCGCCCAGCGCGGTGCCGAGCAGCGTCTCGGCCGGCTCGGCTAAGCCGGCACGCGCATCGGCGCTGGCGAGCGGACCGGCGTCGAATGCAGCCTGGTCGTTTTCGCGGAAGCCGGCGCCGTCAAATCCCATATCCAGCGGCCGCTGTGGCGAGCGGTCAAAGCCCGAAAAGCCCGAGGCCCGGTAGGCCGCGTCATAACTGCGATGACCGTTGGCAGGACCCGCATGGGCGTAGGAGGCGGCTCCCGGCCGGAACGCCGCCACCATCCCGGCGGCCCCGCTGGTGGCGGCGCGGATGCCGGCATTGGCCAGCACCTCGCGGATGGCGCCGACGATCAGCCCGCGTACCAGGCCGGGATCGCGGAAGCGAACATCGGCCTTGGCTGGGTGGACATTGACGTCGACGGTCGCCGGATCGAGCGTCAGGAACAGCACGGTCACCGCGTGCCGGTCGCGCGGCAGCACATCGGCGAAAGCGCCGCGAATGGCGCCAGCAATCAGCTTGTCGCGCACTGGCCGGCCGTTGACATAGGCATATTGCTGCAGCGCGTTGGCGCGGGTGAAGGACGGGATCGAGACGTGGCCGGTCAGGTGCACGCCGTCCCGGCTGGCGTCGATAGCGATGGAATTGTCGGGAAACTCGGCGCCCATCACCTGGGCGACGCGGCGCAGGCTGCCCTCGGTACTGTCATCGGTCGCCGGCAATTCCAGCGTCGAGCGGTCCGAGCCGGCCAGCGTGAAGCGCACGGCGGGGAAGGCGATGGCGATGCGCTTGAGCACGTCGCTGGTGGCGGAGCTTTCGGCGCGCTCGCCCTTCATGAACTTGAGCCGGGCCGGCGTGGCGAAGAACAGGTCGCGCACCTCGACCGTGGTGCCGCGGTTGGCCGCCGCCGGTTTGACCGCCGAAACGCGGCCGCCTTCGATGGCGATCTCGGCTGCAGCGTCGCCTGCGGCCGTGCGCGAGCGAACCGACAGTCGCGACACCGAACCAATTGACGGCAATGCCTCGCCACGGAACCCGAGCGAGCGGATATCGTGAATGTTGTCGGCAAGTTTCGAGGTGCAGTGGCGCGCAATGGCCAGCGCCAGTTCCTGTTCGGGGATACCGGAGCCGTCATCGGTGACGCGGATCAGGTTCAGCCCGCCGCCGGCAGTGACGACCTCGACGCGGGAGGCGCCGGCGTCGAGCGCGTTTTCGACCAGTTCCTTCACCACGCTCGCCGGACGCTCGATGACTTCGCCGGCGGCGATCTGGTTGATCATCGTTTCGGAAAGCTGGCGAATGGGCATGGGGGTATTATAGGCGGATTCGAAGGGTGTGCGGAAGGCTTCAATGAATGCCGGACATTGGAGACGCCAGCGGGACAGCACCCCCCTCTGGCCTGCCGGCCATCTCCCCCGCAAGGAGGGAGATCAGATGTCACGACGGCTTTCGCCAATCTTCAATGCTTGAAGGGTGACGCGACATATGAACTGCCAATCTCCCCCCTTGCGGGGGAGATGTCCGGCAGGACAGAGGGGGGTGTGAAGGAACTCCGCGATAGTGACTACGCTGCAACCGATTTCAAGCCTGCGCCGCCAGCCAGTCCCTGACTTTCCGCGCATTCTCGCTCAACTCCCGGTTCTTCGGCCAAACCACATAGAACGCCTTGCCGGTTCTCAGCACATGGTCGGTCACCGGCACCAGCAGCCCCGACGCCAGGAGCCGTTCGGCCAGATGCCGCCAGCCGAGCGCGATGCCCTGGCCCTCCATGACGCCCTGGATCACGAGGCCGTAATCGTTGATGCGCAGGCCGCGCGCGGTGTTGTCGAGGCTGCCGCCCGCCGACTGGAACCATTCGTCCCAGCTAGCCGCCTCGCGGTAGGGCTCCTCGAGGTGGATCAGGCGATGCGTCGCCAGCTCCGCGACGCTCCTTGGCATGCCGAATTTCGCGAGATAGCTGGCGCCTACGACTGGAAAAATCTCCTCGTCGGCCAGCGGCAGCGAATGATAGTCGGCCCAGTCGCGCGGCTCGCCGCCGCGCACGGCGAGCGGGATGCCCTCGGCGATGATGTCGAGATCGCGGTCGGCGGTCTGGATGCGCAAGTCGATGCCCGGCAGTTCGTCGCGGAACTGCTGCAGCCGCGGCATCATCCAGAACGAGCCGAAGGCGGTCGACGCCGCCAGCGTGACATGACCGCCGGTCGCCTGCAGGCGCAGATCCTCCGCCGATTTGCGGATATGCGACAGGCCGAGTGAGACGTCGGCATGGAAGCGTTCGCCCGCTTCTGTCAGGACGACCTGGCGGTGGCGGCGCTGGAACAGCTGGGCGCCAAGCTGTTCCTCCAACCCGCGCACCGCATAGGAGACGGCGGCCTGCGTCATGCCGAGCTCGCGCCCGGCAGCGGTGAAGCTCGACAGCCGGCCCGCCGCCTCGAAGACGATCAGGCTGCCGGCCGAGGGCAGGAGGTGGCGTAGGCTTCGCATAAGCTGAGCTTATACAAGAGATCAGGATTTTCCAGCATCACATCCATATTTCCTCTCGCTAACTTGGTTGGACGGAATGAGGAGGCTCCATGAACGCACCGGCCACTGAACTGACCGAGCAAACCCACCGCCGCGGCGGCGGTCGCCTCGGACGCAAGGCGCTGAGGAGCGCCCCCGTCACCTCGTTCCCAACGCTGGTCCGCGAGATTCCCACCTACCAGATGGTCCCGGACGAGGCGGTGGAACTGATCCACCAGGAGTCACTCGCCATCCTCGAAGAGGTCGGTTGCGAGTTCCGCGACGACGAGGCGATCGCCATGTGGAAGGCGGCGGGCGCCGACGTGTCCGAGACACGCGTCCGCATCGACCGCGGCCTGCTGATGGAACTGGTCGCGAAGGTTCCGTCCGAATTCACCCTCAATGCGCGTAATCCCGAGCGCACCGTGCGCGTCGGCGGCAAGAACTCCATCTTCGCGCCGATGTATGGCGCGCCTTACGTGCGCGACCTCGACAACAACCGGCGTTATGGCACGCTTGAAGACCTCAACAATTTTCACAAGCTCGCCTACATTGCCCCGGCGCTGCATTCGTCGAGTTCGATCATCTGCGAGCCGATGGAGATCGCGGTGCCGAAACGGCATCTCCACATCATCCATTCGGCGCTGAAGCATTCCGACAAGCCGTTCATGGGCATCGTTACTTCCAAAGACCGCGCCGAAGACACGATGGCGATGGCGGGCATCGTCTTTGGCGAAGATTTCGTTCGCGACAATCCGGTGCTGGTGTCGATTACCAACTGCAACTCGCCGCTGGTGTGGGACGCCACCATGCTGGACGCGATGAAGGTCTATGCCCGCAGCAATCAGCCGCTGATCCTGGCGCCCTTTGCGCTGTGCGGCGCATCGACTTCGGCCTCGGCCGTCGGCGCGGTGGCGCAGGTCAATGCCGAAGCATTGGCCGGCGTCGCTTTCACCCAACTGCTGCGCCCGGGTTCGCCCCAGATCTACGGCCAGTTCATGGTGACGGTTGACATGAAGACCGGCGCGCCGATGGGCGGCACGCCGGAGGCTGCGCAGATGATGTATCTGATGGGCGCGTTGGCGCGGAAATACAAACTGCCCTGGCGAACCTCCGGCTTCCATGTCGGCTCCAAGCTCAACGACGCCCAGGCCGGCTATGAATCCAACATGCTGATGCATGCCGCCATCCTCGCCGGCGCCAATTACATCTGGCACTCCGCCGGCTGGCTCGAGGCCGGGCTCACCTGCGGCTATTCGAAATTCGCCACCGACTGCGAGCAGCTTGTCGGCTGGTACAAATATGCCGGCGGCCTGTCGTTCGACGACTTCAAGGAGGCCATGGCGGCGATCCGCGAAGTCGGGCCGCAGGGCCATTTCCTCGGCACCCAGCACACGCTCGATCACTACGAGTCGGCATTCTTCATGCCCACCATCATGGATTTCAACTCCTACGAACAATGGAAGGCTGGAGGGGCGAAGGACCACGACACGCGCGGCCGCGAGAAAGCCCGCAACATGCTGGCCGACTATGAAGAGCCGAAACTCGATGAGGGCATTGCCGAGGGCCTCAGGGACTTTATCGCGCAGCGCGAGGAGAGGCTGCCCGACAGCGTTAGCTAAGAGAACGACGAATGAGTTGATAAAGGGCGAAGACCCGATGGGAACCGCAAGGGAGAAAGACATGACACTTTTCAAAAGCAATGGCGATCGCGTGCCAACGGCCATCGAGGCGATGGCGCAAGAGACGCGTGCTGGCCGTATGGACCGGCGCGAGTTTCTTGCATTGGCAAGTGCGTTCGGCGCATCGACGGCGCTGGCCTACGGCATGATCGGCCTTGCCGCGCCGGGACAGGCTTTTGCCGAGGAGCCGAAGAAGGGCGGCACGCTGCACATATCGATGTCGGTCAAGGCCCAAAAAGATCCGCGCACCTATGACTGGGTGGAACTCGCCAACATCTCGCGCTGCTGGCTGGAGCCGCTGGTCCGCTACACCAGGGAATTCACCTTCGAGCCAGTGCTGCTCGAAAGCTGGGACATCAATGACGACGCCACTGAATACACGTTGCATGTGCGCAAGGGCATCACCTGGAACAATGGCGATGCTTTCAACGCCGATGACGTGGTCTTCAATGTTACCCGCTGGTGCGAGAAGAAGGTCGCCGGCAACTCCATGGCCGCTCGCGTCGGCGGGCTGATCGACGAAAAGTCGGGCAAGGCCAGGGAAGGCGCGATCGCCAAGGTCGACGACAATACGGTCAAGCTGACGCTCAGCGCGCCCGACATTTCGCTGATCCCGAACCTCACCGATTATCCCGCGCTCGTCGTCCACCGCAATTTCGACGCCGAAGGCGCCGACCCGGTCAAGAAGCCGATCGGCACGGGCCCGTTCGAACTGGTCTCCTACGATGTCGGCCAGAAGGCGGTGGTCAAGCGTCGTGAAAACGGCAAGTGGTGGGGCGGCGAAGCGCCGCTCGACAGCGTCGAGTTCATCGACTACGGCACCGACTTCAACGCTTCGATCAACGCCTTCGAATCCGGCGAGATAGACCTCAATTTCGAGACGCCGGCCGACTTCATCGACATCCTGGATAAGATGGGGCTGGAGAAGTCCGAGGTTGCGACGGCAACCACGCTGGTTGCCCGCACGAACGTTACCCACAAGCCCTACGACGACCAGCGGGTGCGCAACGCGCTGCAGATGGCGGTCGACAACAATGCGGTGCTGGAACTCGGCTATGCCGGGCGAGGGACGGTCGGTGAAAACCACCATGTCAGCCCTATCCATCCTGAATATTTCGCGCTGCCCAAGAAGACGCGCGACGCGGCCGGCGCCAAGAAACTGATGGCCGACGCTGGGCAGGCCGATTTCGAGCACGAGCTGATCACCGTCGAGGACGATTGGCAGAAGAACACCGGCGACGCGATTGCCGGCCAACTGCGCGACGCCGGCATCAAGGTCAAGCGCACGGTGCTGCCGGGCTCGACCTTCTGGAACGACTGGACGAAATATCCCTATTCGATGACCATCTGGTACATGCGCCCGCTTGGCGTCCAGGTCCTGGCGCTTGGTTATCGCACCGGCGAGGCCTGGAATGAATCGGCCTATTCCAACCCGGACTTCGACGCCAAGCTGAAGCAGGCGCTGTCGCTGATCGATGTGGAGAAGCGGCGTGAGGTGATGAAGGATGTCGAGCAGATCCTGCAGGATTCCGGCGTCATCATTCAACCCTTCTGGCAGAAGCTCTACAGCCACATGAACAAGAAGGTGAAGAACTACGGCGTCCACCAGACCTTCGAGATGGACCTGCAGAACGTCTGGCTTGATGGCTGAGACGGTGCAGCCGGGGCTTCATGAGCCGCAAAAAAACCGATATGCAGGATGTCTGGTATTGCACCTTGCCGCCAAACGTCCGGAGATCCTGCATGAAACCGATAGTGCTTGCCGCTGTCTTTTCGATTGCCTTGCCAGCGACAGTGCTGGCCGGGCCGGCTTCCAACGCCGTCAAGTTCTTTTATGTGCCTGAAGTGAAATTCGAGGGAGACGCAAAGTACCGCGACCGCTTCACCGAGCCGGTGACCAAGCTGTTCGATCTCAACGACCAGGCAACGAAGAACAAGCCCGACGAAGTCGCCTGCCTCGACTTCGATCCCGGCCTTGACGCCCAGGATTTCGACCAGAAGTCGATTGCCAAGACATTGAAGCTGGCCGAGACCGTCAATGGCGATACGGCCGAAGTCACCGCCACCTTCAGCCTTTTTGCGGAAGGCGATGATTCCAAACGCGAAATGCTGTGGTCGCTGAAGAAAATCGACGGCAAATGGAAGGTCGCCGACATTACCTCCAAGACCAGCAGCTGGACGCTGAGCGCGCTGGAATGCATGCCCGACAAAGCGCCGGAGTGATCCTGTGCTCCGCCGTCTTGCCCTGGCGCTGTCGCCCATGTGCGTGCTGGCCGTGGCTACGAGCGCAGCCGCGGCACAAGGCCTGTTGGGCCCGCCGCCAGCCAATGCCCCGGCCATGACGGCACCGGCCGGCGCAGCACCGCCCGCAAATCCACCCGGGACAGCGGTGGAAGCGGCGACACCGCCGGTTGGGTGGTCGCCGGCCGACGCCGCACCGGCCGCACCTATTCTGCCGGGATCCCCGACGGCGGTGGTGCGGCCATTTTACGATCAGGTGGGGCTGGAGATCGATCCGGCGCAGCGCAGCCACTTCATCGACCCGGCAAAAACCGTTCTCGACAAGAGCGACGCGTTGCGCAAATCCGGGCAGGGCGAATGCCTCGACCCCAACATGGCGCTCGACAATGCCGACTATGACAAGGCCGAGATCGATAAGAGCCTGAAGACACTCGAAGCGATCAATGGCGACCAGGCCAAGGTCATTGTCGCCTTCGTCGTCGCCGGCAACCCGCATCGCCTTGAATGGAAATTCAGGAAAGTCGACGGCGACTGGAAGATATCCGATCTGCTTTCGGTGACCGGTGAATGGGCGCTCAGCCAGTACCAGTGCGAATAATGTTGATTGAGGATCAGCGCCTGCGATCCTTCGCGCCCCTCTCTGTCCTGCCGGACATCCCCCCCGGGTGGGGAGATCAGCAGTTCCAACGTCTCGCCCGCTCCGCATCATTTGAGATTAGCTAAAGCCGGCGTAGCGGCCAATCTCCCCCGTGTGGGGGAGATGTCCGGCAGGACAGAGGGGGGCGCTGTCCCGCTAAAGTTCCGCAAAATAGCTTCAGCCCCTTCCGCGATAGGGGGCAACGCCGGTGTCGGGCAACCAGGCGCCTTCGGGCGGAGCGCCGGTCTGCCAGAAGACATCGATCGGAATGCCGCCGCGCGGATACCAATAGCCGCCTATGCGCAACCACAGCGGCTTCGTTGCCGCCACAATGCGGCGGCCGATCATCACCGTGCAGTCTTCATGGAAAGCGCCATGGTTGCGAAACGAGGTCATGAACAGTTTGAGCGACTTCGATTCCACGAGCGTGGTATCGGGTGCGTAGTCGATGACGATATGAGCGAAATCCGGCTGTCCGGTTACCGGGCAGAGCGAGGTGAATTCCGGGCAGGTGAAGCGCACGATCGCCGGCGGTCCGTCGCCGCGCTGGAACGGCACGGTCTCCAGGACCGCAGTCTCCGGGCTCTGTGGCGTCTCGACGTGGGCGCCGAGCTGGGTGAGGGTTTTGGTATCGATCATCGCGGTTTTCCTGGGGATTTCCGCGCTCATTAGCACCGGACCGAAAAGTGTGCAGCGATTTTCGAATAAATTCGATGCTTAAGACAAGAACTGGAGCAGCACGCGCTGCTCCGACACAAATTGGAATGGCAGGAAGATGATGACCAGCAACGACCCGCTTCTCCAGCCTTACCAGCTCAAACACCTGACGCTGAAGAACAGGGTGATGTCGACCAGCCACGAGCCGGCCTATTCCGAGGACGGCATGCCGAAACAGCGCTACCGGCTCTACCACGCCGAAAAGGCCAAGGGCGGCATGGCGCTGACCATGACGGCGGGCTCGGCGATCGTCTCGCGCGACAGCCCGGCGGCCTTTGGCAATCTGCATGTCTATGACGACCGCATCGTGCCGTGGCTGGCCCAACTGGCGGACGCCTGCCACGAGTATGACTGCAAGGTGATGATCCAGATCACCCATCTTGGTCGCCGCACCGGCTGGAACAAGGCCGACTGGCTGCCGGTGCTGTCGGCCTCGCCGGTGCGTGAGCCGGCGCACCGCGCGTTCCCGAAAACTATCGAGGACTGGGACATCGAGCGCATCGTCGCCGACTATGCGTCCGCTGCGCAGCGCTGCCAGGCGGCCGGCCTCGACGGCATCGAGTTCGAATCCTACGGCCATCTGATGGACGGCTTCTGGTCGCCGGCCACAAACCATCGCGACGACGAGTTCGGCGGTTCGCTCGACAACCGGCTGCGCTTCACCGACATGGTGCTGGATGCCGTGCGGGCTGCCGTCGGTGAAAAGTTCATCGTCGGCATCCGCATGGTCGCCGATGAGGACTTTGACAAAGGCCTGTCGAAGGCCGAGGGCGTCGAGATCGCCAGACGGCTCGCCAATTCTGGCAAGGTCGATTTCCTGAACATCATCCGCGGCTCGATCGAAAGCGACGCGGCGCTCACCAAGGTTATCCCGGTGACCGGCATGCGCTCTTCGCCGCATCTCGATTTCGCCGGCGAGGTGAGGGCGGCAACAAAATTCCCGACCTTCCATGCGGCGCGGATTTCCGATGTCGCCACGGCGCGCCATGCCATCGCCACCGGTAAGCTCGATATGGTCGGCATGACCCGCGCCCATATCGCCGACCCGCACATCATCAAGAAGGTCATGGAAGGTCGCGAGCACGAGATCCGGCCTTGCGTCGGCGCCACCTATTGCCTCGATCGTATCTATGAAGGCGGCGAGGCGCTGTGCGTCCACAATGCCGCGACCGGCCGCGAGGCCGAGATTCCGCACATCATCGTCATGACCGAAGGGCCCAGGCGGAAAGTCGTCGTCGTTGGCGCCGGCGCCGGCGGGCTGGAGGCAGCTCGCGTCATGGCCGAACGCGGCCACCATGTCACGGTGCTCGAAGCCTCCGGTCAGGCCGGCGGCCAGGTTCGGCTGGCGACGCAGAACCCGCGCCGCAAGGAGTTGATCGGCATCATCGACTGGCGGCTGGCGGAACTCGACCGGCTCGGCGTCGGGATCCGCTACGATACATGGGCCGAGCAGGACGATGTGCTGGCGCTGTCGCCCGACGTGGTGGTGATCGCCACCGGCGGCCTGCCGCAGAACCCGCCGCTGACATCAGGCGACAATCTCGTCACGTCGAGTTGGGACATCATGGCCGGCAGCGTCAAGCCGGCGGAGAACGTGCTGCTCTTCGACGACAATGGTGGCCACCAGGGCATGGGCGCGGCGGAGCTGATCGCCAATGCAGGGTCAAAACTGGAGCTGGTTTCGCCGGAGCGCTTCTTCGCCCCCGAAATGGGCGGCATGAACCACGTGCCCTATATGCGCGCCTTCCAGGAGAAGGGCGTCACCATCACCATCAACACCAGGCTGCGCTCGGTACGGCGCGAGGGCAACCAACTGGTCGCCGAACTCGCCTCCGACTTTGCCGATGGCTGGCGTGGCGAAAGGCGGGTCGACCAGGTGGTGGTCGAGCACGGCACGGCGCCGCTCGACGATCTCTATCTCCAGCTGAAACCGCTGTCGAAGAATGGTGGCGCGGTCGATTACGAGCGGCTGGTCGGCGGCGGCGATATTTTTCCTTCACGCAACCCCGAAGGCGGCTTCGTGCTGTTGCGCATCGGCGATGCGGTCGCCTCGCGCAACATCCACGCCGCCATCTATGATGGCATCAGGTTCGGCTTGCGGGTTTGAGCCTACAAGCCGGCCTACGGCTTGTTCCAAAGCTCGATCTCACCCTTCCGGCGGGCGCATCTCGATCGATCAAAGTGATGGGTGGCGCGCAGCCAAACCTCTGTGCGGAGAGCCACCTTGCACATCCGTCCGAACTGCGCGCCGCGTACGCCACCAGCCGAGAGCCAGGCGACGCACGATGCGGAATGCTTTTCAACCGGGAGGCAACGCGCGGCAGGGCTCAAATCATCCTGGCCGTCGCCATGCAAAGTACGGTGAGTACCAGAAGCCAGGCGGCGATGCGCTCGCCGCGGGCCATTTTGGTGCGCAGCGCCGCTTCCGTTGCGGCGTCCGCGCCGGCAAGCTGCCGGCTGGTCTTGCGGACGACGACGCTGAGAACGCCGGCAGCGGCGAAGGCGGCCAGGATGCCTAGCGCCAGCACCATTTCCATCGAGCCGAAATAGGCGCCGTGGAAGAAATACCAGAGCAGGGCGCCGGTCACGAACACCATGCCGGCCGAGCCCATTTGCGGTCCGATAAAGCGCTCCGCCCTGATCTCGGGGTCGCGGGCAAGCGTGATGGTGGTGCCGGCCCAGAACACACCGGCCATGACGTGAAGGCCGATAACGACGATGTAGACATATTGCATGACCGCTTCCTCCTTGCCCGCCGCCCGTCCTCGGATCCCTGTCGAATGCAGGATGATACGAACTCGGTAGATCGACACGCATGATAGTTAGGTATCAAATGATTCGATGTCAATGTATAATGCCGCGTTCCATCGCTCGGCGCCTTGTTCTACTGTCGGCGCATGACTCCCTTTGACCGTCCGCCAATCGGCATGAATCTCGCGCGCACCTCCAAGCTGGTGGCGCAGGCCTTTGACGCCGCTTTGGTCGAGGCCGGCGGCACGCTGCCGGTGTGGCTGACCTTGCTTTCGGTCAAGTCGAGCGAGCTTGCCAACCAACGCGAACTTGCCGGCATGATCGGCATCCAGGGCGCCACGCTCACCCACCATCTCAACGCCATGGAGGCGCAAGGCTTGCTGACGCGCCGCCGCGATCCGGACAACCGCCGGGTTCATCTGGTCGAACTGACGCAGGCGGGCGAAACGATGTTCCTGAAGCTGCGGGCGGCGGCTCTCATCTTCGACAAGCGGCTGCGCGCGGGATTGCCGGACGACAGGCTGGCGGAGTTCGCCGAGGTGCTGGCGGCATTGCGGGCGAATGTCGCGCCGGCCAAATGACCGGCACCGGTGGGCAATAGTCTAGGCTAAATTGCCCTGAAGCACCTTCAGCTTGGCTTTCTTCGGGCTGCGCGCCAGCAGCCATTCGCGCGCTTTGTCCTGCGGCATCGGGAAGGCGATGGAATAGCCCTGCACCTGATCGCAGCCGATTGCCATCAGCGAATCGAGCTCGGCTTCGGTTTCCGCGCCCTCGGCGACGATCGAAATGCCGAGACCGCGCGCCAGCTCGGTGATGGCGCGCACGATCTTGGTGTTGTCGCCATTCTCGTTGATGTTCTGGACGAAGCGGCGGTCGATCTTCAGCCGGTCGATCTCGTTGGGATTGACGTGGCTGAGCGAGGCATAGCCGGTGCCGAAATCGTCGAGCTCAAGATGGACGCCGGCAGCGCGGATGTGGCGCAGCTTCGCCGCGATGCCCGTCTTCTCGTCGTCGAGAATGACGGATTCGACGATTTCCAGCGACAGTTTCTGCGGAGCAAGGCCGGCCTTTTCCAGCGTCGCGAACAGGAAGCGGTCGAAGTCGGGTTCGCGCAGCTCGGTGCCGGACACGTTGACGGCAAGCCGGCCGAAAGCGATGCCGGCGCGATCCCATTCGGCTGCTTGCTCGATCGCCTTGGTAAAGACGATGCGGCCGATCTCGGGCATGAAGCCGCATTTTTCGGCGACCGGAATGAACTCGCCCGGCGCAATCATGCCGCGCTCGGCATGCTTCCAGCGCACCAGCGCCTCGATGCCGCTGATGGCGCCGTTGCTCAGCGACACCTGCGGCTGGAAATAGACCTGGAAGGCGTTCTCCGAAATCGCGACCTTGATGTCGTGCTCGAGCTGCTTGCGGTAGTCTAGCTCGCGCCTGAGTTCCTCGGAGAAGAACGAGAAGCTGCCGCCGCCGAGCTTTTTGGCGGAATAGAGCGCGAGGTCGGCGTGGACGAGCAGATCCTCGGCATTGTCGGCGTCGATGGGATAGACGGCAATGCCGGCGCTGGCCCCTGGAAGGATGGTCGTGCCCTGGAAGGTAATCGGCTCGTTGATCTCCTCCAGGATGCGCCGGGCCAGCATGTTGATGTCCTCGGGGCCGCCGGCGCCATTGAGGATCATCACGAATTCGTCGCCGCCAAGGCGCGCGCAGAGATCCGACGCGCGGCAGGAATCGCGCATGCGCTGCGCGGTGACGACCAGAACATAGTCGCCGGCGGCGTGGCCGAGTGTGTCGTTGATCTGCTTGAACCGGTCGAGGTCGAGCTGGATCACCGCCAGCCTCTCACGCCGGCGATGCGCGCCCTTGATCAGCGTTTCGAAGTGATCGGTCAGGAAGGTGCGGTTGTGCAGGCCGGTCAGCCCGTCATGTACGGCGATGAAGGCCATCGAATTGCGGGCATCGACAAGCTCGTGCGTCTTGCGCAGGATCGCCTTCGACATCGGCCGGAAGATGAAAAGCGCCACCAGGACGATGACGCCGATGGTGGCGTAGAACAAGGTGCGATGGAGATCGAGGAGCTTTTCCGACCGCTCGTCTGCGAATGCGGCGATGCGTTGGCCGAGCGCGGCATAACCCGACAGCGTCGCATTGGCGACGGAAGCATCGAGATTGACGCGCTCGCCGCCGCCCTTGTAGGCGGCATTGCCGGAGAGCTGGGATTCGAAGGACGAGATCAGCCTTTCGCCATTGGCGACCAGCCCGACCGAGAAATAGTCGAGGTGGAACGGCTTGCCGTAAAGCACGCTCTCGATCGACTTTGGATCGGACAATGCCGGTGACAGCGGGTCGGCTCCCGTCTGTTTGAGCAGCAGGTCGTAGTTCGTCTCGAACTCGGCGGTCGCCTGTTTTAGCGCGGCAACCAGGGCCGGCTGCTTGTCACGCGCGGCGGAGCCGGTTGCGCTGGTCAAAAAGACGATGCGCTGCGACAGCGCCTTCTGGGTGCTGACGATGTCGAGCAGAGTGTGGTTGTGCTGTTGCGCCGCCATCATCTGCTGCAGCAGGATGAAGGAAGCCATCACCATAGCCGCGATGATCAGCAGCGCCAGCCAATAGCCGCTCTTGATCAGCAGGATGAGTTTGCCCGAGACGGTTTGCGCCGGCTGCTGCGACATATTCTAGGTGACCCCTCGGTCGACGGATTTCTGCCACCGATTCGTGGCAAGAACACCATTGCCTTGAAAGGGTTAACAGGTTTGGAAGCCGGCGGAACTGTTGCTTCCGCAGTAAACGAAAGCTGCTGAGATGGTTATCATGTTCTTTCGCGGCACGGCCGTATTCGCGTGCCTGCTACTCCAGCATGCTGGCCATGCGATCGGGTCGCGCCAGGGTTGAGCCCGCCGTGCCACCGAAACGGTCGCTTTTGCGATGGATTTTTAGTGCGCGTAGCGCGACAGTCGCGCCAATCTCAACAGGACCCGATCATGAGCGCGGCATTCCTCTCCCATATCGACAATGCACTGCAAGGTCTGAAATCCGCCGGGCTCTACAAATCCGAGCGGGTGATCACCTCGACCCAGTCGGCTGAGATCGAGGTCGGTGGCGACAAGGTGCTGAATTTCTGCGCCAACAACTATCTCGGCCTCGCCGACAGCGCCGAATTGCGTAACGCAGCCAAAGGCGCGCTGGACCGCTATGGCTACGGCATGGCGTCGGTACGTTTCATCTGCGGCACGCAGGAAGAGCACAAGCAGCTTGAATCAACGATTTCATCTTTCCTCGGCATGGACGACACCATCCTCTACGGCTCCTGCTTCGACGCCAATGGCGGCCTGTTCGAGACACTGCTCGGTGAGGAGGATGCGATCATCTCCGATGCGCTGAACCACGCCTCGATCATCGACGGCGTGCGACTGTCGAAGGCCAAGCGCTTCCGCTACGCCAACAACGACATGGCTGATCTCGAAGCGCGGCTGAAGGAAGCGAAGGATTGCCGCTTCCGCCTGATCGCCACCGACGGCGTGTTCTCCATGGACGGCATCATCGCCAATCTGAAAGGCGTCTGCGACCTCGCGGAAAAATACGACGCCATGGTCATGGTCGATGACAGCCATGCCGTCGGCTTCGTCGGCAAAAACGGCCGCGGCTCGGCCGAACATTGCGGCGTCGAGAGCAGGGTGGACATCATCACCGGCACGCTCGGCAAGGCGCTGGGCGGCGCGTCGGGCGGCTATACCTCGGGCAAAAGCCAGGTAGTCGACTGGCTGCGCCAGCGCTCGCGGCCCTATCTCTTCTCCAACACGCTGATGCCGGCGATCGCCGGCGCCTCGATCAAGGTTTTCGAGCTGATCCGAAATGGCGATGCGCTACGCGAGCGCCTCTATGCCAATGCGGCGCGGTTCAGGTCCGAGATGGGCAAGCTCGGCTTCACATTGGCCGGCGCCGATCACCCGATCATCCCGGTGATGCTGGCAGATGCCAGCCTGGCGCAGGAAATGGCGGCGCGCATGCTGAAGCGCGGCATCTATGTCATCGGTTTTTCGTTCCCGGTGGTGCCGAAAGGCCAGGCGCGCATCCGCACGCAGATGTCGGCGGCGCATTCCGCCGCCGACATCGACCGCGCCGTGGCGGCATTCGCCGCAGTCGGCAAGGAACTGGGCGTGATTGGCTGAGAGTTTTACCCTCCCCCTTTATGGGGAGGGTCGACTTTCGACCGCTTGCGAAGCAAGCGGGCGGGAGGCGGGGTGGGGGTCTGCAGGGTCACGACCTCCGCCAGTTTTTGACCCCCACCCGGCCCTTCGGGCCACCCTCCCCACAAGGGGGAGGGTAAGGAGTTGTAGCATGTCGAACATGATGAAGGCGCTGGTGAAGGCCAAGGCTGAACCGGGCATCTGGATGGAAGAGGTGCCGGTGCCGGAGATCGGCCCCAACGACGTGCTGATCAAGGTCAAGAAGACGGCGATCTGCGGCACCGACGTCCACATCTACAATTGGGACCAGTGGGCGCAGAAGACCGTGCCGGTGCCGATGGTGACCGGCCATGAATTCGTCGGCACGGTGGCCGATTTCGGCGCTGCGGTCACCGAATACAAGGTCGGCCAGCGTGTCTCCGGCGAAGGTCACATCGTCTGCGGCCATTGCCGCAATTGCCGCGCCGGCAGGGGGCATCTCTGCCGTAACACGCTCGGCGTCGGCGTCAACCGCCCCGGCGCCTTCGGCGAATATCTGGCGATCCCGCAGCACAATGTCGTGCCGATCCCCGACGATGTGCCCGACGAGATCGCCGCGATCTTCGATCCCCTGGGCAATGCCGTCCACACCGCTCTGTCCTTCGACCTGGTCGGTGAAGACGTTCTGGTCACCGGCGCCGGGCCGATCGGCATCATGGGCGCGCTCGTTGCCCAATGTGTGGGGGCGCGAAAAGTCGTCATCACCGACATCAACCCGGTGCGGCTGGCGCTGGCCAAAAAGCTCGGCGTCCAGCATGTCGTCGATGCCTCGAAGGAAAAACTGCGCGACGTTATGCCGGCGCTGGGCATGACCGAGGGTTTTGACGTCGGCCTCGAAATGTCGGGCGCCGCGCCCGCCTTTCGCGACATGATCGACACCATGAACAATGGCGGCAAGATCGCCATTCTGGGCATCGCGCCGACCGGCTTCGAAATCGACTGGAACAAGGTCATCTTCAAGATGCTGCACTTGAAGGGCATCTACGGCCGCGAAATGTTCGAGACTTGGTACAAGATGATCGCCCTGGTGCAGGGGCCGCTGGATGTGTCGGGTCTGATTACGCACCGCATTGGGATCGACGATTTCCAGACGGGGTTTGACGCGATGCGGAGCGGCAGTTCGGGCAAGGTGGTGATGGATTGGTGAGGCACGTGTGGGTGCAAGATGGCGGACAATGAGCACGGTCGTATCATTGCCTCGCAGGCAAAGCTCGTACTGAAGCCGGCCGGATTTCGACGCAAAGGGCAGTCCCGAATCTGGATCGCCGATCGCGGCTTCTGGCTAAGTGTAGTCGAGTTCCAGCCCAGTTCCTGGTCCAAGGGCACTTACCTTAACGTAGCAGTCCACTGGCTCTGGGGTTCGCTTCCGGAAACGATTACCTTCGATCGCGTTGAGCGCATTGGACAGTTCGTTCCGTTCGAGAGCCCGCCACAGTTTCTTCTCGCGGTTGATCAAATGGCCAAGAAGGTCGTCGAAATCGATCAGGTTCACCGATCGATGTTCCCTTCCGTCCAGGCGACAGCGAAAATCCTCGTGAGTGAATTGCAGCCGGGCGCCTACGGCGAGTGGGCGGCCTTCCACGCCGGGGTGGCGGCTGGTTTGGCCGGTGGTTTTGAAACGGCAAGGCGACTGTTTGAAAGCGCTCAAAGACACGCGGCTTCGCAAGCGCAGGCGCTTCTAGCCTACATTGATGATCCGGTGGCATTTCGAAGCCGTGTCAGAGGCTTCATTGAAGCCGAACGCGCCTATTACGGTCTAGGGGCGTTGCCTGCCGCATTCGCGATCTGATTTCAGCGACGGTCGAACTTATGGGAAGATCTCAACCCAAGGTGAGTTTTGCCTCCAGCGCCGCCACCCCATTCACAATCGCCGCCCGCTCTTCCGTACCAAGCCTCGCCAGCAACTGCCGTTCAAAGGCTTTCGCCAGCGGCACCATCTCGCGATAGGCGGCCAGTCCCGCCTTGGTCAGCGCCAAACGCTCCACACGCCGATCATTCTCGTCCGGCGTGCGCGTCAGCCAGCGCCGCCGCTCAAGCTCCGCCACCGCCCGCGAAACCTTGGTCTTGTGCATGGCCGACTGCTCGCCGAGCGCCGTCGCGGTCATCGTGCCGCGCTGTCCGAGCCCAGAGAGTGTGCGCCATTCCGGCCGCGTCAGACCGTGACGGTCGCGGTAGATTTTTGAAAATTCTCGGCTGACGGCATCGGCCAGCCGGTACAGCCGGTAAGGCAGGAAGCTTTCGAGTTCCAGAATCTCCGGTTCCATCTGCACCATGGATGCGGCATTCGCCCGTTGATAGTTACATTTTCGATGGTTACAAATGAAACCAGTTTGGTCAACATCGCCGGCAGGCCGCGCTTCGCGGCGGTCGGGATCAGGGAGGATCGGATGGAATTTTCCTACATGCCGGGCTTCGGCAATGATTTTGAGACCGAAACGCTGCCCGGCTCGCTGCCGCAAGGGCGCAATTCCCCGCAGCGGCCGGCTTACGGACTTTATGCCGAGCAGCTCTCGGGCTCGCCCTTCACCGCCCCGCGCGGCACCAATGAGCGCTCCTGGCTCTACCGCATCCGGCCGAGCGTAAAACACACCGGCCGCTTCAAGGCGGCGAGCTATCCCCTGTGGAAGACCGCTCCCAATGTCGGCGACCACGAGCTGGCGCTCGGCCAGTACCGCTGGAACCCGGTGCCGATGCCGAAGGAGCCGACCGATTTCATTCAAGGGATGCGCACCATCACCACCGCCGGCGACGTGCTGGGCCAAAGCGGCATGGCGGCGCATGTCTATGTCGCCAACCGCTCGATGGTCGACGATCATTTCTTCAACGCCGACGGCGAGTTGCTGGTCGTCCCCCAGGTCGGCGCCTTGCGCTTCGTCACCGAGATGGGCGTCATCGAGCTGCGGCCCGGCGAGATCGCCGTTTTGCCGCGCGGGCTGGTGTTCAAGGTCGAGCTCATCGACAAGGAAGTGCGCGGCTATGTCTGCGAAAACTATGGTGCCAAGCTGACGCTGCCCGACCGCGGTCCGATCGGCGCCAATTGCCTCGCCAATCCGCGCGACTTCAAGACGCCCTGCGCCTGGTTTGAGGAGAAGGAGACGCCGTGCCGGCTGACGGTGAAATGGTGCGGCAATTTCCATGTCACCGAGATTGGCCATTCGCCGCTCGACGTCGTCGCCTGGCACGGCAACTACGCGCCCTACAAGTATGATCTGGCGACGTTTTCTCCGGTCGGCGCCATCCTGTTCGACCATCCCGATCCGTCGATCTTCACCGTGCTGACGGCGCCGAGCGGCGAGGAAGGCACTGCCAACATCGACTTCGTCATCTTTCCGCCGCGCTGGCTGGTGGCGGAGGATACGTTCCGGCCGCCCTGGTACCACCGCAACATCATGAGCGAGTTCATGGGCCTGATCCACGGCCAGTATGACGCCAAGGAGGAAGGTTTCGTGCCCGGCGGCATCAGCCTGCACAATCTGATGCTGGCCCACGGCCCAGACGCGCCTGGCTTCGAAAAGGCCTCGCGCTCCGAGCTGAAACCGGTCAAGCTCGACAACACCATGGCCTTCATGTTCGAGACCCGATTCCCGCAAATGCTCACCCGCTACGGCGCCGAGCTTGAAACAAGGCAGGACAATTACATCGATTGCTGGACCGATCTGAAGAAGCGTTTCAACGGCACGCCGGAGGGCGACTGGTCTTGAGATCAGCCCGATGAACGACCGGCTGGTGCTTCTCGGCTCCAAGGGCGGCCCGGCGCTGCGGCCGGGCGGGCCGTGGCCGAGTTCGTCGCTGCTGGAACTGGGCGGGCGAACCATCGTCGTCGATTGCGGGCTCGGCGTCACGCGCGGCCTGGTCGATTCCGCCGTCAGCCTGAAGGCGCTCGACCTGGTCTTCATCACCCATCTGCATTCCGACCATGTGCTGGAACTGGGTCCGTTGCTCCACACCGCCTGGACCGCCGGCCTCGCCAGCCCGGTGACGCTGTTCGGACCGCCCGGCACCGGCCAGTACTGGCGCCGCTTCTGCCAGGCGATGGAGTTCGACATTGAAATTCGCATCGTCGATGAGGGCAGGCCGGACATTCGCGAAATGGCTTCGATCGTGGAATTCGGCGAGGGCGAGATTTTTGCGCAGCGCGGCCTGAAGGTCTCGGCACTGCGCGTCGACCATCCGCCGGTCACGGACTGTTTCGCGCTGCGTTTCGACCACGCTGGCAAAAGCATCGTCTTCTCGGCCGACACAGCCTTCTTTCCGCCGCTCGCAGGCTTTGCCCGAAATGCCGACATTCTCGTCCATGAGGCCATGCTGGAAGAAGGCATCGAGCGGCTGGTCGCCAGGACCGGCAACGGGGCGCGGCTGAAAGAGCATCTGCTTGCCAGCCACTCATTTGCCGAGCAGGCAGGTCGCATCGCCAGCGATGCCGGGGTGAAGAGGCTGGTGCTCAACCACCTCATTCCGGCCGATGATGCCGCGATCGGCGAGGCCGACTGGGAGGCGGCCGTCAGGAAATCGTGGGCGGGTGACTTGACGATTGCCCGCGACGGCCTTGTTGTGAACTTAGACGGCGCCAAAGCCGCATCAGGAGAGGAAACCGCATGAAGCTTGCCACATTGAGGGACGGGACGCGCGACGGAAAGCTTGTCGTCGTCTCGCGCGACCTGACGCGCTTCACCGACGCCTCGTTCCTGGCGCGCACGCTGCAGGCGGCACTCGACGACTGGCAGCGGATTTTGCCGCACCTGGCGACGATCGCCGAATCGCTGGAGAACAATGCGGTGCCGTCGGCACGCTTCCATGAGCATGACGCCCATTCGCCGCTGCCGCGCGCCTATCAATGGGCCGATGGTTCTGCCTATGTGAACCACGTCGAGCTGGTGCGCAAAGCCCGCGGCGCCGAGATGCCGGCAAGCTTCTGGACCGATCCGCTGATCTACCAGGGTGGCTCGGATTCCTTCATCGCGCCGCGCGAGCCGATCCGCACGGCGGACGAAGCCTTCGGCATCGACATGGAGGCGGAAGTCTCCGTCATCGTCGACGATGTGCCGATGGGCGCCAGCCTCGACCAGGCGCGCGCCGCCATCCGGCTGGTCATGCTGGTCAATGATGTGACGTTGCGCGCGCTCACCGGACCCGAGCTCGCCAAGGGGTTTGGCTTCTTCCAGTCGAAGCCGTCCTCGGCTTTTTCGCCGGTGGCGGTGACGCCGGACGAACTCGGCGACGCCTGGGATGGCGGCAAGGTCAACCTGCCTCTGCTCGCCGACGTCAACGGCAAGCCGTTCGGCCGTGCCAATGCCGGCGTCGACATGACCTTCGACTTCCCGGCGCTGATTGCCCATGCCGCAAAGACACGGCCGCTGGTTGCCGGCACCATCATCGGCTCCGGCACCGTCTCCAACAAGCTGGATGGCGGGCCGGGCAAACCGGTGGCGGCCGGCGGCGCCGGCTATTCCTGCATCGCTGAACTGCGCATGATCGAGACCATTGAGTCTGGCGAGCCCAAGACGCCGTTCCTGCGCTTTGGCGATACAGTGCGTATCGAGATGAAGAATAAAAGCGGAAACTCGATCTTCGGCGCCATCGAGCAGAAGGTCGAGAAGTCCCAGGCATAAGAGGGGCAATGCAATGACGGGCGAGGCGTTCTACCTGCTGGCCGTCGTCTGGGCGTTGGCCATTCTGGTGGTCTTCATCCAGGCGATCCGGCTGAGCTACCGCATCGAGGCGCGCTCGCCCGATCTGACCAATCACAGTGGCTACCCGCGCAAGGCGATGATGTTTCACACCATCACCAACACCAACGTGGCGCGCGACGAGGAGACACAGGCCATGCGCCGGCGCATGAACCGGCTGCTGCTGATCGTCGTCGCCGGCTTCGCGGTGATGGCGGCAGGCATTGGCCTGATCAGACGAATGAACGCGTGACCCTGCTCGAGCATTTCAGCCGCATGGCCGGCAACAATCTCTGGTCGAACGACCGGCTCTATCGCGCCGTGCTGCAGCTAAACCCCGGCGAATTCGAAGCCGAACGCACCAACTTCTTCCCGTCGATCAAGGCAACGCTCAACCACATCCTTGCGGTCGATCATCTCTATCTCGATTTTCTCGAAGAAGGCGGCGTCGGTGCGGCCGCCTATGACGACTACGTGCCGTTCGATGTGCCGCAGGCGCTGTTTGCCGCCCAGGTCGCAGCAGATCGACGCCTGATCGCCTTTTGCGAGAAGCTGTCGGAGGCGGATCTCGACCGTCAGGTCATCACCGACCGGCGCGAGGATGGCATGATCCCCGAAAAAATCGGCGACATTCTCGCCCATGTCTTCCTGCACGACATCCACCATCGCGGCCAGGTGCACGCGATGCTCTCCGGCACGTCAGTCGCGCCGCCGCAACTGGACGAGTTCTTGCTCGATTATGATTTGAAGGTGAGGAGGGAAGAGGTCGTGCGGCTGGGCCTCTGACCTTTATCTGGTGTACTCGTTCCATTCAGGGCCGAGTTTGTCGAAATCGTCAGAAATCCAAATCTTGCCCTTCAGGGCACCTATGCGCGACAACAAGTCTTCTCGAACTGGTGGCACGAGCCGCGCCGCGATCTTGCCGTGATGAGTGATGACTATCTCCTCGCCGGCCTCCGCGCGGCCGACGAGTTCCGATAGTTTGGCCTTTGCTTCGGTTATGGAGACGTTCACGGCTTGACCCTTGTGATCGAAATTTAGATCAAAGCCGATCGAGCCGCAAACAAGCTTACGGTTTCAGGCCGCTTTCCCGTCCACCTTGATCACGCCGCGCTTGATCTGGTCCTGTTCGATCGATTCGAACAGCGCGCGGAAATTGCCTTCGCCAAAGCCTTCGTCGCCCTTGCGCTGGATGAATTCGAAGAAGATCGGGCCGATCACCGTCTTGGAGAATATCTGCAGCAGGATCTTGGTCATGCCGCCGTCGACCACGCCTTCGCCGTCGATCAGGATGCCGTGCTTCTTCATCCGCTCGATCGGCTCGTCATGCCCGTTCACCCTGTTGTACGACATGTCGTAATAGGTCCCCGGCGGACCGGGCATGAACTTCAGCCCGTTGTCGGCAAGCTTGTCGGTGGCGGCGTAGATGTCGTCGGTGCCGACGGCGATGTGCTGGATGCCCTCGCCATTGTATTTCTTCAGATACTCGGCGATCTGGCTGGTGTTGTCCTTGGACTCGTTCAGCGGGATACGGATCTTGCCGCAGGGCGAGGTGATGGCGCGGCTGACCAGGCCGGTGATCTTGCCGTCGATGTCGAAGAAATGGATCTGCTTGAAGCCGAACAGTTCGCGATAAAAGTCCCACCATTTGTCCATCTGGCCGCGATAGACATTGTGGGTGAGGTGGTCGAGGAAATAGAAGCCGACGCCTTGCGGCCGCGGGTCGCGCTCGCCCAGCCACTCGAACTCGGCATCACAGGCCGAGCCCTTCTTGCCATAGGCTTCGATGAAATAGAGCAGCGAGCCGCCAATGCCGACAATGGCCGGCACGTCGAGCGCCTTGTCGTTGCCGTCGTAGGGCGTGGCGCCTTTCGATACCGCATGCTCGAACGCATGCTTTGCATCGACCACGCGCCAGGCCATCGAGGCGGCGCAGGGGCCGTGCTTGTCGACGAATTTCATCGCATGCGAGCCGGGCTCGGCATTGACCACATAGTTGATGTCGCCTTGGCGCCAGACGGTGATGTCCTTCGTGCGATGCTTGGCCACCGCGACATAGCCCATGCGGGTGAACAGCTCGGCGAGCTTCTGCGGCTCCGCATGGGCGAACTCGACGAACTCGAAACCGTCGGTGCCGGCGGGGTTTTCCTTGCTGATCTTGGCGGGCGGTGCGTCGTGCGGGAAGGGACCCATGGCATTCCTCCAAACGGATGGTGGCCGCATCGGACCACAAGATGACGCATGATAGCGCGGAGCGGCCGCACGGTGCTTGCATTCAAACGCTTGAAATGATCATCTCGTGCGTAATTCATGCATGATTGGGGATAAATCCATGGATGACGCGCGCATAGACCAATTCGACCGCAAGATAATGGCTCTCTTGCAGGGCGACGCGCGGCTTACCAACAACGACCTCTCGGAACGCGTGAACCTGTCGGCATCGCAATGCTCGCGCCGCCGCCAGCGGCTGGAGGAAGACGGCTTCATCAAGGGCTATCGGGCCGTGCTCGACCGCGACAAGCTTGGATTCTCGCTGGTCAATGTCATCTCGGTGACGCTCGCCACCCATAACCGCGACAATGCCAGGCGCTTCGGCGAGCTGCTGGCGCGGCTGCCGGAGGTGCAGGAGGCGCACGCGCTGACCGGCGAGATGGATTATATCTTGAAGGTGGTGACGCCCGATCTGAAATCATTGTCGGAATTCGTCAACGGTGTGCTCCTGCCGCACGAATCCGTGCAGCATGTGAAGACGGCGATCGTGTTGGAGACGCTGAAGGAGACCGGCGCGCTACCGATCTAGTTTGAGAGAGTTTCAGTTGATACGTCGGCGGGACAGCACCCCTCTCTGGCCTGCCGGCCATCTCCCCCGCAAGGAGGAGATCAGCAGCTTTGTCCAGCGCTCATCCTGCAACGTCGGCGATTGGCGAAGAGCGAAGGCGACATCCGATCTCCCCCCTTGCGGGGGAGATGTCCGGCAGGACAGAGGGGGGTGTGAGGGATCGCCAGCGCCTCAGGATGCTCACCCCTTGGACTGCTGAATCAGCCCGTAGAGATTGGTGCAGCGCGCGCCGGAGCGGCAATAGGCAAACACCGGGCCTTCGAGCGCGTCGAGCGCTTCGGCCTGATCTTCGACATTCTCGGCTGTGATCTGGCCGCTGGTCACCGGGATGTAGCGGAAGGCCAGCCCCGCGGCTTCGACCGCCGCCTTGACGCTGTCGGCCGTAGGCTGGTCGGGCTGCTCGTCATCCGGCCGGTTGCAGATCACGCTCTTGAAACCGGCTTCCTTGATGGCGGCGGCATCTTCGGGCTGGATCTGGCCCGAGACCGAATAGTCCTCGCTGATTTCGCGATATTCCATGGCTCTCATCCTCGCAATCTGGTTTGGCGCGAAGTCTTGCCACTCTCACACGAGGTCGGCAATCCGCGCCGGAAAGAAATCCCTCGGCGCAGATAGACATTTGCGGCCCCAGATCCAACCCAGGCTCAAGAGGTTTCGCGCTGTTGGCCTTGCCCGGAGGCGGCAGCGACTCTAAACAGGCGCACCGACAAACGAAGGAACCATCCCATGAGCATTCGTCGCATCGATGTTGGCCCGCGCATGAGCCAGATCGTCATCCACGGCAACACCGTCTATCTCGCCGGCCAGGTCGGAACGCCCGGCGCCAGCGTTGGCGAGCAGACCAGGTCGATCCTCGCATCTATCGACGAACTGCTGGCCAAGGCCGGCACCGACAAGACCAAGATCCTGCAGGCGATCATCTGGCTGGCCGATATGGGCACCTTCGCCGAGATGAACAAGGAATGGGACAAGTGGGTCCCGCAAGGCAACACGCCCGCCCGCGCCACGGGTGAGGCCAAGCTTGCAGGGCCGGAATACACTGTCGAGATTATCGTTACGGCGGCGATTTAAAGTGCAGCCTTCTACCTCCCCCTTGTGGGGAGGTCGGACCGAAGGTCCGGGCGGGGGGCTGGCGCCGACCCCCACCCCGCTGCTTCGCAGCGACCCTCCCCACAAGGGGGAGGGTAAAGGAGCTACCCCTGCGAAGGCCTGAACCGCGCCACCAGCGTGTGGCTCTCCGCGGCGTAGGTGAACCTCACCTGCGTCACCGGGTGCTCGGCGCTCCAGGTTCGGCGCTCGACCACCAGGCAGGGCGCGCCGGTTGCGATGTCGAGCGCTTCGGCAATATGTCTGTCGGCCGCGACCGCGCGGATACGGTGCTCTGCCTCGCTCCATGGCACGCGGCCGATCAGCCAAGGGCCGGGGGCGATGTCGAGAAACTCCTCCTCGGCGGCTTCCGCGACGGCGGCGAGATTGATCAGCCGCTGTTCGTGCGCGAACGGCCGCTTGCCGGCAAAATGCCGGCATTCGAGCGCCAGCACTTGTCCGGCTGCGTCCAGTTCCAGCAAGGCGCGATCCTCGGCGCTGCTGCGCCTTTTCTGCCGCGCCAAGCGCTCGTAACGATAAGCCAGGCCAAGCGACTCAACCTCGATCCTGATGTCGTGGATTTCCAGCACCGCGGCCTGCGACTGCGGCTGGCGGACAAAGCTGCCCGAACGGCGGCGGCGCTCTATCAGCCCGGCCTTGGCCAGCTGCGACAGCGCCTTGTTCACCGTCATGCGCGAGCAATTGTATTCGGCCGTCAACTCGTGCTCGAACGGGATGCGGTGACCCGGCGCCCAGGCGCCGGACATTATTTTCTCGCTGATGTCGGACAGGATGCGCTGGTGCAGCGAACCGCCGCCTTCCACCGCCGCTGTCTCTGATATGCTCATGCCGAAAGCGCCGTCATCACATGGCGAAAGCGCTCGGCGATCGTCTCACGCGCTGCATGCCGGCCGCCGCTGACTTGTTTTTTTCCGTGCACCCAGACGCAATCGACCTTGCCGCCATTGGCAAAGATCCAGGCGTCGAGGATCGCATCGCCACTTTTTCCGGCCAGCGAAGGATGGTTTTCGTCGAGGGAGACGAAATCAGCCGCGGCGCCGGCGGCGATCCGCGACGGGCCGGCGCCGAGTGCGGTGCTGCCGCCATCGAGGGCGGCGTCGAACAGAGCCCGCCCGGTCGAGCCGCCGGCCACCGCCAGCACATTGCGGGCGCGGTGTGCGAGGCGCTGCGAATATTCGAGCTGGCGCAATTCATCCGGCAGGCCGATCAGCACGTTGGAATCCGAGCCGACGCCGAAGCGGCCGCCATGTTCGATGAACAGAGGTGCTGAAAAGGTGCCGTCGCCGAGATTGGCCTCGGTGATCGGGCAAAGCCCGGCAATGGCGCCGCTTCTGGCCATGCCGGATGTCTCAGCCTCGGTCATGTGGGTGGCGTGAATCAGGCACCAACGCTTGTCGATCCCGGCATTGGCGAGCAGCCATTCGACCGGTCGCGCACCCGACCACGCCAGGCAATCCTCGACCTCCTTCACCTGCTCGGCGACATGGATGTGGATCGGTCCGTCCGGCGCAATGGCGGCAACAGCGCTGAGTTCCTCCGGCGCCGCGGCGCGCAGGCTGTGCGGGGCGACGCCGACGACAGCCTGATTCAACGCACGAACCGATTCGCGGCTTTTCTCAAGCAAGCGTTCGAACCGATTCACATCGTTGATGAATCGCCGCTGGCCTTCGTTGGGCGCAGCGCCGCCGAAGGAGGAATGGGCATAAAATACCGGCAGCAGCGTCAGGCTGATCCCTGTTTCGTTGGCAGCGGCGGCGATCCGCTCCGCCATCTCGGCCAGGTTGGAATAGGGTGTTCCGTCGCGATCGTGGTGGAGATAATGAAACTCGCCGACGCGCGAGAACCCGGCCTCCAGCATCTCGACGTAAAGCTGTGCGGCGACCGCCTCGACCTGGTCCGGCGTCATCGACAGCGCGAAGCGGTACATCACCTCGCGCCAGCTCCAGAAGCTGTCGGCGGAGGGACCGCGCAGTTCGGCAAGCCCGGCCATGCCGCGCTGGAAGGCGTGGCTGTGCAGGTTCGGCATGCCGGGGACCAGAATGGCGTGGCGTTCGTCACCGCTCCGCGGCGACGTGTCGACTTCGACGGTTGCGATGCGACCGTCCGTGACGACGATCCGCACCTTGTCATGCCAGCCATCGGTCAGCAGCGCCTGTTCCGCAAAGATCGCCGTCACGTTTTTCTCCGAATTCCATAAACAATGCACTTGCAGCGCGTTTCAATATGTATATACATAATCGCCATCCAAGCAACGGAAAAAGATGATGGCGGCACAAGACAAAAGCCGGGCAGGGGGCCTTCAGCTTTGGCGTGATGC
Source organism: Mesorhizobium sp. M0292 (assembly GCF_040321695.1). Taxonomy (NCBI): domain Bacteria; kingdom Pseudomonadati; phylum Pseudomonadota; class Alphaproteobacteria; order Hyphomicrobiales; family Phyllobacteriaceae; genus Mesorhizobium; species Mesorhizobium sp. M0292. The sequence continues at coordinate 34,621 of NZ_JAMYSB010000018.1, read as the reverse complement.
GCGCCTGGCAACCATGGCCGAAGGCGTTGCCGGACTTGGCATCGTCGAAAAGGGCGCGATCGTCTCCCGTGACGGCATCATCGTCTATGCCGGCCCGGAAGCCGACATGCCGTCAGCGTTGGCTCAGGGCGGCGAGACTACCGATTGCGAAGGCCGCTGGATCACGCCCGGCCTGATCGACTGCCACACCCATCTCGTCCATGCCGGCAACCGTGCCAACGAGTTCGAGATGCGGCTGGCCGGCGCCACCTATGAAGAAGTCGCCCGTGCCGGCGGCGGCATCGTCTCCTCGGTCAAATCCCTGCGTGCCGCGAGCGAAGACGCACTGGTTGCGCAGACGCTGCCACGCCTCGATGCGCTGATGGCCGAGGGCGTCACCACGGTAGAGGTAAAGTCGGGTTACGGGCTCGATCTCGAACATGAACAGAAGTCGCTTCGCGCCGCGCGGCAGCTGGACAAGCAACGCCCGGTCACGGTCCGCACCACCTTCCTCGGCGCGCATGCGCTGCCGCCGGAAGCAAAAGGCGACAAGGACGCTTTTGTCGATCTCGTCGCCAACACCATCCTCCCCGGAATCGCCGCCGAGGGCCTGGCTGACGCCGTCGACGGCTTTTGCGAGGGCATTGCCTTTTCGCCGGAACAGATTGCCCGCGTCTTCGACAAGGCCAAGGCGCTTGGCCTGCCGGTCAAACTCCATGCCGACCAGTTGTCCAACCTGCATGGCGCCGAACTCGCCGCCCGCTATGGCGCGCTGTCGGCCGACCATCTCGAATACACCGACGAGGCCGGCGCCGCAGCGATGGCCAAGGCCGGCACCGTGGCGACCATCCTGCCCGGCGCCTACTATTTCATCCGCGAAACCAAGAAGCCGCCGGTCGGCCTGTTCCGCCAGCACGGCGTCAAGATGGCGGTCGCCACCGACAACAATCCCGGGACGTCGCCGCTGACCTCGCTGTTGCTGACCATGAACATGGCAGCGACACTTTTCGGCCTGACCGTCGAGGAATGCCTGGCCGGCACCACTCGCGAGGCTGCCCGCGCGCTTGGGCTGCTTGGCAAGACCGGCACGCTTGAGGCAGGAAAATCCGCCGACCTGGCGATCTGGGACATCGAGCGTCCGGCCGAACTCGTCTACCGCATGGGCTTCAACCCGCTCCATGCCCGCATCTGGAGAGGACAATGACCGAACTTAACCTGAAGCCCGGCAATGCGACGCTGGCCGACTGGCGCGCTATCTATCGTGGCGCCATGCCGAAGCTCGACGCCTCCTGCCGGCCAAAAATCAAGGCCAGCGCCGAGGCAGTCGCCCGCATCGTCGCCAAGGGTGAGCCGGTCTACGGCATCAACACCGGCTTCGGCAAACTGGCCAGCGTCCGCATTCCGGCCGAGGATCTAGAGACCCTGCAACGCAACATCGTTTTGTCGCATGCCGCCGGTGTCGGCGAGCCGATGCCGGTTTCGGTGGTTCGGCTGATGATGGCGCTGAAGCTCGCCAGCCTTGCGCAGGGCGCGTCGGGCGTACGGCCGCAAACCATCGAGTTGCTGGAAGCGATGCTGGCCAACGACGTCATCCCCATGGTGCCGGCGCAGGGCTCGGTCGGCGCCTCCGGCGATCTCGCGCCGCTGTCGCACATGACGGCGGTGATGATCGGCGTCGGCGAATGCTTTACACCGCATGGCCGCTTCCCGGCCAAGGTCGCTTTCGTCTCGCACGGCCTGGAGCCCGTGACGCTCGGCGCCAAGGAAGGTCTGGCGCTGCTCAACGGCACGCAGTTTTCCACCGCCTACGCGCTGGCCGCTCTGTTCGAGGCCGAAGTGCTGTATCAGTCGGCGCTGGTCGCCGGGGCGCTGTCGACCGACGCTGCCAAGGGCTCGGACGCGCCCTTCGATCGGCGCATCCATCTCCTGCGCAAACATCCCGGCCAGATCGAGACGGCGGAAGCGCTGCGCAACCTGATGGCCGGCAGCGCCATTCGTGAATCGCACCGCGTCGGCGATGAGCGCGTGCAGGATCCGTACTGCCTGCGCTGCCAGCCGCAGGTGATGGGTGCGGCGCTCAACGTGCTGCGCCAGGTCGCCGATACGCTCGGCACCGAGGCCAATGGCGTCACCGACAATCCGCTGATCTTCGCCGAGGACGATACTGCGCTGTCCGGCGGCAATTTCCACGCCGAGCCGGTGGCTTTCGCTGCCGACATGATCGCGCTTGCCGTCTGCGAGATCGGCTCGCTGTCGGAGCGCCGCATCGCCATGCTGGTAGACCCCGCGCTGTCCGGCATGCCGGCCTTCCTGACGCCGAAGCCCGGCCTGAACTCCGGCTTCATGATCCCGCAGGTGACGGCGGCGGCGCTCGTCTCTGAGAACAAGCAGAAGGCCTATCCGGCAAGTGTCGATTCCATCCCGACCTCGGCCAACCAGGAAGACCATGTCTCGATGGCCGCACACGGCGCTCGCCGGCTGATCGGCATGATCGAAAACGCCACGGCCGTCATCGGCATCGAACTCCTGGCCGCCGCGCAAGGCTGCGATTTCCATGCGCCGCTGGCGTCGAGTGCAGCTCTGGAAGCGGTTCGCAAGCTGGTCCGCGCCGAGGTGCCGCATCTCGACAATGACCGGCATTTCCACCCTGACATGGAAAAAGCCATCGCCATGGTGCGCAGCGGCGCTGCCATCAAGGCTGCGAGCGCGGTGACATTGCCTTCGATCTCGGGAGTCTGACATGACCGACTGGCTGACAGTGACGGAAGGCACGGCACCCCTGTTGGTGTCCATCCCGCACACGGGTATCGATCTCGCCGGCATCGACAATCGGCTGGTCTCGCCCTGGCTCGGCCGCCGCGATTGCGACTGGTGGATCGACAATCTCTACGATTTTGCCGCCGGCCTTGGCGCGACTGTCGTGCACACGTCGATCTCGCGCACCGTCATCGATGTCAACCGCGATCCTTCCGGCGCCTCGCTCTATCCCGGGCAGACGACAACGACGCTATGCCCGACCGAGACCTTCGACGGCGATCCGCTGTATCTGCCCGGCGCGGAACCGACGCCATCGGAGATAGACCAGCGCCGCATAGCGTATTTCGTGCCCTACCATGAAATGCTGGCGGCTCAGTCCGTCAGGCTGCGCGGCCTGCATGAGAAGGTCGTCATTTACGATTGCCACTCGATCCGGTCGGTGCTGCCGCGCCTGTTCTACGGCACGCTGCCGGTGTTCAATCTCGGCACCAATGACGGCCAGACCGCGGATCCTACGCTGCAGGCGCTGGTTGGCCAGATCATGGCCGAGAGCGGTGAAAGCAATGTCATCAACGGCCGTTTCAAGGGTGGCTGGATCACCCGCTATTTCGGCAATCCGCAAGGCGGCTACCATGCGCTGCAGATGGAACTTGCCGATCGCGGCTATTTGCGCGAGCCCGAGGGCAAGGGCGAACCGGACAATTGGCCGGTGCCTTATGATGCCGAGTTCGCCGCGCCGATGCGCGCCACACTGACGAAAATCCTCCAATCCGCCATTGACTGGGCCGGGCGCTGAGACGCCGCCTTACTCCAAAGGGACAATGATGAACAATCCTCGCCACAACATCCGCGAAGTGCGCGCGCCCCGCGGCGACAAGCTCAACGCCAAATACTGGACGACCGAAGCGCCGCTGCGCATGCTGATGAACAACCTCGATCCCGATGTCGCCGAAAACCCCAATGAGCTCGTCGTCTATGGCGGCATCGGCCGGGCCGCGCGCACCTGGAACGATTTCGACAGCATCGTCGCCTCGTTGAAGACCCTCAATGAAGACGAGACGCTGCTGGTCCAGTCCGGCAAGCCGGTCGGCGTCTTCCGGACGCACACCGATGCGCCGCGCGTGCTGATCGCCAACTCCAACATCGTGCCGCATTGGGCGACCTGGGATAAATTCAACGAGCTCGATAAAAAAGGCCTGATGATGTACGGCCAGATGACGGCCGGCTCCTGGATCTATATCGGCACGCAAGGCATCGTGCAGGGCACCTACGAGACCTTCGTCGAGGCCGGCCGCCAGCACTACAATGGCAACCTTACGGGCAAATGGATCCTGACCGGCGGCCTCGGCGGCATGGGCGGCGCCCAGCCGCTTGCCGCCGTCATGGCCGGCGCCTGCTGCCTCGCCATCGAATGCAATCCGGACTCGATCGATTTCCGGCTGCGCACCCGCTATGTCGACGAGAAGGCCGAGACGCTCGACGAAGCGATGGAAATGATCGAGCGCTGGACCAAGGCCGGCGAGGCGAAGTCGGTCGGCCTGCTCGGCAATGCGGCCGACATCGTGCCGGAAATGTTCAAGCGGGGCATCCGCCCCGACATGGTCACCGACCAGACCTCGGCGCATGACCCGATTAACGGCTATCTGCCCAAGGGCTGGACGATGGCTGAGTGGCGCGAGAAGCGCGTCTCCGATCCCAAGGCTGTCGAGAAGGCCGCCCGCGCCTCGATGCGCGAGCATGTCGAGGCGATGGTCGCGTTCTGGAATGCCGGCGTGCCGACGCTCGACTATGGCAACAACATCCGCCAGGTCGCCAAGGACGAAGGCTTCGAGAACGCCTTTGCCTTCCCGGGCTTCGTGCCGGCCTATATAAGGCCGCTGTTCTGCCGCGGCATCGGCCCGTTCCGCTGGGCTGCTCTTTCGGGCGATCCCGAGGATATCTACAAGACGGACGCCAAGGTGCGCGAACTCACCCCCGGCAACACCCATCTGCACAACTGGCTGGACATGGCACGTGAGCGCATCGCCTTCCAGGGCCTGCCGGCGCGCATCTGCTGGGTCGGCCTCGGCGACCGCCACAGGCTGGGGCTCGCCTTCAACGAGATGGTGGCCAGGGGCGAACTCAAGGCGCCCGTCGTCATCGGCCGCGACCACCTCGATTCCGGCTCGGTGGCTTCGCCCAACCGCGAGACGGAAGCGATGAAGGACGGCTCCGACGCCGTCTCCGACTGGCCGCTGCTCAATGCGTTGCTCAACACCGCGTCGGGCGCAACCTGGGTGTCGCTGCATCATGGCGGTGGCGTCGGCATGGGCTTCTCGCAGCATGCCGGCATGGTCATCGTCGCCGACGGCACGCCGGACGCCGCAAGGCGCCTGCAGCGCGTGTTGTGGAACGATCCGGCGACAGGCGTCATGCGCCACGCCGATGCCGGCTACGACATCGCCATCGAGTGCGCGAAGGAGCACCAGCTCAATCTGCCCGGTATTTTAGGCTGATTGGCTTAAATGATGCGCATCCTACGGGCCGCCGACTACCGGGTCATGCCGTGGAAGAATGGCGGCGGCACGACCACCGAGATCGCCGTCTCGCCGGACGGCGCCGGCCTGGACGATTTCGACTGGCGCGTTTCGATGGCGCGAGTCGAGGATAGCGGGCCGTTCTCGGGCTTTGCCGGCGTCGACCGCACGCTGGCCGTGCTGGAAGGCGAGGGCATCGTCCTCGACATTGCTGGCCGGCGGCCGGCCGAAGTGACGGCGGCTTCCGCCCCGCTGTCCTTCCCGGCCGATGTGCCGACCTCGGCGGCGCTGATCTCCGGTCCGATCACCGACCTCAACGTTATGACCCGCCGCGGGCGGGCCATGCACACGGTCGAGCGCCTGGTGGTCTCGGTTCCGACCGATATCCGGCCGACCAGCGCTATGACCCTGATCCTGCCGTTCGACGGCGAGGTCGGCCTCAGCGGCCCGACATCGTCTCGTCTTGGACCCCTCGACACGCTGTTGCTCGGTCCGCAGGCGAAACTACGGGTTGAACCGGTACGGCCGACGACCGTGTTCGTCGTCCGGATAGCCAGGCTGGGCCAGCCGCACCGCCAGCACAACGATTAACGCCTGTTGCCAAACATGATCGCACGCCGGAGAAATCTGGCGTAAGCTGTTGTCTGGATCACGAAAAAGCCCGAATCCTTCCGTCGTTCCAAGGCGGACGGGAGGGCAGGGGTGCTCGTCCTTGAGTTGTCGAAAGCCCCACTTAAAATGTCGAAGGGATAACGCCTCTGGCGTGGTGCGAAGCAAAACTTTCGGCCAGTGTAATCATGCAACCAATTGCATTTGAATCGGTTTTAGGGACATTGCCGTGGCGGTGGCGCCGCATCGCGTCCCCCATGCGGAATTTTCAATGAATATCCAGACAAATCCTGCCCATATCGAAAAGTCCAGCGCCGGCTTCCCGGTCATCACCGAAGAGCCGATACGCTCCAATTTCCTGCCCGAAGAGCGGCTGCGCGCGCTGGGCGAAAGCCTTGCCAAGGGCGACATCAAGGACCTGTTCGGCCTGACGCCGTTCGATTTCCAGGCCCGCATCCGCGACAGCGCCAAGAAAATCCTCGAAGTCTACCGCTCGACCAATGCCGCCCAGGCCAAGGGCGAAACCATCACGCCTGCCGCCCAATGGCTGCTCGACAACAATTATCTCGTCGAGGAGACCATTTTTCAGGTGAAGCGCGACCTGCCGCGCCGTTTCTACCGGCAGTTGCCGACCCTGAAAGTGGCCGATCGCGCCGCGGTGCCGCGCGCGCTGGCTCTGGCCTGGAGCTATGTCGCCCATTCCGACAGTTCGGTTTCGGCGACCATGTTCAAATCCATCGTCGAGGGTTTTCAGTCGGTCGAGCCGCTCAAGATCGGCGAGCTCTGGGCGCTGCCGTCGCTGCTGCGCTTCGTTTTGATCGAGAATCTGCGCCGCATCGCCGTGCGCGTCGACCGCACCAGGCAGATGCGCCATATCGCCAACGAGGTCGCCGACCGCGTGCTGGCGACCGACGACAATGCAGACCGCCGGAAGATCCTGTCGGGCTACGGCGCGCATGCGCAGGACACCACCTTCGCCACCCAGTTGCTCTACCGCCTGCGCGACGGCTCGCAGAATGCCGGCAGGGCGCTGGAATGGCTGGAGGTCGAGCTCGAGAAAACCGGCTCCGACGCCGAGGAAATCATCATTTCCGAGCATCGCACGCTGTCCAGCGGCAATGTCACCACCGGCAATATCATCCGCGGCCTGCGCCTCATCAACGACGTCGACTGGACGGTGTGGTTCGAGGGCGTCAGCCGCATCGACACGCTGTTGCGCGAGCGCACCGATTTCGCCGCGCTCGATTTCTTTTCGCGCGACCAGTACCGCACGTCGATCGAGCAACTGGCGCGCCGCTCCGACCTGTCCGAATTCCGTGTCGCCGAAAAGGCCATCGAGCTGGCCAGCCATGTTCCCGGGGTCACCGATGCCTCCGGCGTGCCGGATGCATCAGCCGATCCGGCCATGCATACCGATGTCGGCTTCTTCCTGGTCGGCCCGCGCCGGCCGGATCTGGAAAAGGCGATCGGCTATCGGCCGCCCTTCCATGTGACTTTCAAGCGCGCCTTCACCGCCACGGGCTGGCTCGGCATCGTTGTGCCGGTCTTCCTGCTGACGGTGCTGCTGCTGGTTGTCTCCGGCAATGCGCTTGCCCATCTCGGACTGTCGGTGGAATCCATCACGCTGATGCTGGCGCTGTTTGCGGTGCCTGCCAGCGAAGGCGCGCTCGCCTTCTTCAACACCGTTGTTTCACTGTTCCTGAAGCCGACGCGGCTCGTCGGCTATGATTACAAGCACGGCATTCCGGCGGCATCACGCACCTTGGTCGTGGTGCCGTCGCTGATCGGCTCGCGCGATGATGTCGAGGAAAACATCCGCAACATCGAGGTGCATCACCTCGCCAACACGGCCGAAGAAATCCATTTCGCGCTGCTGTCCGACTGGCCGGATTCCAAGACCGAGATCGACGCCGCCGACATCGAGATCCTGCAATATGCGCGCGACGAGATCGCCAGGCTCAATGCCCGTTATCCCTCGGAAGGCGCGCCGCGTTTCTATATCCTGCATCGCCGCCGGCTCTACAACCAGGCGCAGGGCGCCTGGATGGGCTGGGAGCGCAAGCGCGGCAAGCTGCATGAGCTGAACCTTCTCTTGCGCGGCGACAGCGACACCACCTTCCTGCCGCTCGACGTGCCGCTGCCGGAAAAGGTCGTCTATGTCATGACGCTCGACGCCGACACGCGCACCACGCGCGACGCCGTGTCGTCACTGGTCGGCAAGCTCGCCCATCCGCTCAACCGCCCGCATTTTGACGCGACAAAGCGCGTCGTTACCGCCGGCTACACCATTCTGCAGCCGCGCATCACAGCCTCGCTCACCAGCGGCGACGACGCTTCTTTCTTCCAGCGCGTCTTCTCGTCCAACAGCGGTCTCGATCCTTACGTCTTTGCCGTCTCGGATCTCTACCAGGACGTCTTCAGCGACGGCTCCTTCACCGGCAAGGGCCTTTATCACGTCGACGCTTTCGAGGCGGCGCTGCAGGGCCGCATCGAGGAAAACACCGTCCTCAGCCACGATCTGCTCGAAGGTGCGCTGGCGCGCGCAGCACTTGTCACCGACGTCGAACTGGTCGAGGACTATCCTACCCGCTACTCGGTCGACGCCTCGCGCCACCACCGCTGGGCGCGCGGCGACTGGCAGCTGCTGCGCTTCATCTTCTCGCCGCGTTCCGGCGTGCCGGCGCTGTCGCGCTGGAAGATGGTCGACAATCTGCGCCGCTCGCTGACCCCGATCTTCTGGGTGATGGCGGCGATCGCCGGCTGGACGCTGCTGCCCTTCACGCAGGCCGCGCAGTGGCAGGCGCTGCTGATCCTGTCGCTGTTCATGGCGCCGACCTTCGATGTCGTCAACGCCATCCTGCCCAAGAGCGGCGACCAGACGCCGCGCGGCCATTTCTCCGCACTGGCGCACGACACCGTCTTCGGCACGGCCCTTGTGGCGCTGAAAGTGCTGTTGATGGCGCACAATGCCTGGATGATGGGCGACGCCATCGTGCGCACGCTCTACCGCCTGTTCGTCAGCCGCCAGAACCTGCTGGAATGGCGCACCGCGTCGCAGGCGCACAAGGGCGGCGACAACGATATCGGCTCCTATTACAGCATGATGTATGGCGCCGTGATCATCGGCGTCGTCGGTCTCGCTATCCCCGTGCTGGCCGATTCCACCGGTGCCTTCGTCGCCTTCTTCTTCGCTCTGTTCTGGATCGGTTCGCCGGCGGTTGCCTGCTGGATCAGCCGCTCGGCCGAGACCGAGGACCGCCTGCGCATATCGCAAGCCGACATCCACGCGCTGCGCACCGTGGCGCGCCGCACCTGGCATTATTTCGAAACCTTCGTCACGGCCGAGCACCACAATCTGCCGCCCGACAATTTCCAGGAAAGCCCGGCGCCGGTTGTGGCGCCGCGGACGTCGCCGACCAATATCGGCGTCTACCTGCTGTCGGTGGTGTCGGCACGCGATTTCGGCTGGATTGCGCTCTCCGACGCCATCACTCGCATCGACGCCACGATGACGACCATCGAGAGCATGCCGCGCAACCGCGGCCACCTCTTCAACTGGTACGACACCACGACGCTCAAGCCGCTCTATCCGCTCTACATCTCGGCCGTCGACAGCGGCAATCTGGCCGGACATCTGGTCGCGGTGGCGGCGGCCTGTGCCGAGTGGGCGGAAGCCCCGTCCGTTCACCTGCAGGGCGATTTCGAAGGCGTCCTCGACACGGTGAGTATCCTCGACGAGAGCCTCGAGGAATTGCCTGACGACCGCCGGCAACTGCGGCCGTTGCGCCAGCGTCTGGCCGATCGCCTCGATGGCATGCGGCGCGCCGTCATGACCATCAAGGCGCAGCCGGAGATGGCCTCGATCCGCACGATTAACCTGGCCGTGCTTGCCGGCGAGATCCGCAAGCTCGCCACCGCCATCCACACCGAGGCCGGATCGCAGCGGAGCGACATTATCGCCGACTGGGCGGCACGGCTGGAAGCGACCTGCGAGGCGCATGTGCATGACTCGCACAGCGACGAAAACGCCGTCGAAGCCTTGCGCGCCAAGCTGCTGGCGCTGCGCGAACGCTGCCGCCGCTATGCCTTCGAGATGGATTTCTCTTTCCTGATGCGTCAGGAGCGCAAACTGCTGTCAATCGGCTACCGGGTCGAGGAGCATCAGCTCGATGAGAGCTGCTACGATCTGCTCGCCTCCGAGGCGCGGCTGACCAGCCTGTTCGCCATCGCCAAGGGTGACCTGCCCACGGAGCATTGGTTCCGGCTTGGAAGGCCGATCGTCGAGATCGGCTTCCAGGGTGCGCTGATGTCCTGGTCGGGCTCGATGTTCGAGTATCTGATGCCGCCTTTGGTGATGAAGGAGCCGCAGGGATCGATCCTCAACCAGACCAGCAAGCTGATCATCAAGCGCCAGATCCAGTACGCGCGTTCGAAGAACGTGCCCTGGGGTATTTCGGAAGCGGCCTACAATGCCCGCGACCGCGAACTGACCTACCAGTATACCAATTTCGGCGTGCCCGGACTTGGTCTCAAGCGCGGCCTTGGCCAGAACACGGTGATCGCGCCTTACGCCACGATCCTCGCGGCGCAGTTCACACCGCGCGAATCCGTCCAGAATCTGGCCAGGCTGCGCTCCATCGGCGCGCTCGGCCGGCATGGCTTTTATGACGCCGTCGACTTCACGCCGCAGCGCGTGCCGGAAGGCACCGACCATGCCGTTGTCCTGAACTACATGGCGCATCACTCCGGCATGTCGATCGCCGCCGTTGCCGACGCCATCTTCGAGGGCAGGCTGCGCGACCGCTTCCACAGCGATCCGGTGATCGAGTCTGCCGAACTCCTGCTTCAGGAGAGGGCGCCGCGCGACATCCCGACCGCCACGGTCAGGACCGAAGCCGACGAGCGCTCGAAGGACGAGACCGAGGTCGAGAGCCCGGATTCGCGCATCGTCCTCGACCCGCTGAGGGCGTTGCGCGCCACCAGCGTCATGTCCAATGGCCGCTACTCCGTCATGGTCTCGGCCACCGGTTCCGGTTACAGCCGCTGGGGCGAACTCGCCGTCACCCGTTGGCAGCCCGACCCGACCGAAGACCGGCTCGGCTCCTACATCTTCCTGCGCGACGCCGGCAGCGGCGACTGGTGGTCGGCCACCGCGGAGCCGAAGCAGGCGACCGGCGAGAGAGTGCAGACGCTGTTTTCCGACGACAAGGCGAGCTTCGTCAAAACAGTGGCCTCGCTGCGTTCGGAGGTCGAATGCATCGTCATCTCGGAAGGCAATGGCGAGGGACGGCGCGTCACGCTCTACAACGACGGCGCCACTGACCGGCATATCGAGGTGACCTCCTTTGCCGAGCTGGTGCTGGGCAACGAAGCCTCCGACAATGCCCATCCTGCGTTCTCGAAAATGTTTATCGAGACCGAGATCGCTGCCAACAACGGCGCCATCTTTGCCACCAGGCGCAAGCGCGAGAAGAACGAGCCTGACGTCACCATGGTGCATTTCGTCACCGATCCGTCCGGGTCGGCGCGCGATGCCGAGGCCGAAACCGACCGCCGTGCCTTCATCGGCCGTGGCCGTACCATCGCGGAAGCGGCGGCCTTCGATCCCGGCGCCAAGCTTGGCGGTCACCACGGCTTCACCCTCGATCCGGTAGCGGCCCTGCGCCGCCAGGTGCGGGTGCCGGCCAACAAGAAGATATCGCTGACCTTCTGGACCGCCGTCGGCGCCAACCGCGCCGAACTGGACGAGGCCATCGCCAGGCTCGACCATCCCGAAAGTTTTGCCCGCCAGGCGATGCTTGCCTGGACGCGTTCGCAGGTGCAGACCCGCCATCTTGGTCTCAGCCTGACCGACGCCGCCAACGTGCAGAAGCTGGCGCGCTTCCTGATCTATCCCGATCCGTTCCTGCGCCTGCCCGGCGAATCCATCGCTTCGGGGCTGGGCAAGCAGTCCAGCCTGTGGCCGACCAGCATTTCGGGCGATTTCCCGATCTTCCTGGTCCGCATCGGCGACGTGGCCGACCTCGAAATTGTCGCCCAGGCGCTGCGCTTCCAGGAGTATATGCGCGCCCGCGGCATGATGATCGACTTCGTGGTCGTCAACGAGCAGGCATCGTCCTATGTCCAGGATCTGCAGCGCGCGGTCGAGACGCTGTGCGAAAACAGCCGCCTGCGCGGCAAGGAACTCGGGCCGCGCCAGCACATCTTCGCCGTGCGCCGCGACCTCATGGACGAGGCGACGTACAAGACGCTGCTGGCGGTTGCCCGCGTGGTTCTGCACACGCGCAACGGCACCATCTTCGACCAGATCGAACGCGCCGAGGCGGCAGCCTTGCAAGCACGCGATGCCCTGCAGCCGGCGCCCCCCGCGTCACTGCGCGAGCCGTCTCTGCCGGTGCCGGCGGCGCCTGCATACCATGCCGCGTCCGACAGCAGCGCCGACGGCAGCGGCCTCAGCCAGTGGAACGGCTTTGGCGGTTTCGAGGGCGACGGCCGCCACTATGTCACCCGCCTTGCAGGCCGGCGCTCGACGCCGCAGCCCTGGATCAACGTCGTCTCGAACGCCTCGTTCGGATTCCATGTCTCGGCCGAAGGCGCTGCCTTCACCTGGAGCCGCAACAGCCGCGATTACCAGCTGACGCCATGGTCGAACGATCCGGTCACCAACCGGCCGGGCGAGGGCATCTACATCTACGACCAGACCAGCGGCAAGGCATTCTCGCCACTGGCTGCCGTGGTCCGCGATCCCTTGATGACCTATGAGACATGGCACGGCCAGGGCTTCTCGACCTTCCGGTCCAAACGCGGCCCGCTGTCGATGGATCTGACGCACGTCGTCGATCCCGTTGATCCAGTGAAGATCACGCGGCTGCGCATCCAGAACTCAGGCCCGGCGCCGGCGCGGCTGCGCGTCTATGCCTATGCCGAATGGGTCCTCGGCAGCCATCGCTCGAGCACGGCTGCGACCATCATCCCGTCCAGGGATCCAGCGACTGGCGCGCTTCTGGCGCAAAACCCCTACGGTCTCGATTTCGGCGACCGGGTGGCCTTCCTGGCCGCCACTGGTCCGGTGCATTCGGTGACAGCCGATCGCGGCGAGTTCATCGGCAGGCACGGCACCAGCGCCTTCCCGCACGCCGTCGTCAGCGGCGCCGGCCTGTCGGGCCGCGTCGAGGCCGGCGACGATCCGTGCGCAGCTGTCGCCAGCGAAATCGATATCCCTGCCGGCGGCGACGTCACGCTGGTCTGGCTGCTTGGCGACGCCGCCACATCAGCCGAGGCGAGCGCGTTGGTGCAGACTCATTCGGGCAAGGATTTCGACCAGCGGCTGGCCGACAATGAACGCGTCTGGCGCGGCTTCCTCGACACCATCCAGGTCGAGACGCCCGACAAGGCGCTCGACGCCATGGTCAATCACTGGCTGCCCTATCAGAGCCTGGCCTGCCGCATCCGCGCCCGCTCGGCCTTTTATCAGGCAAGCGGCGCCTTCGGCTTCCGCGACCAGCTGCAGGACACGCTGGCCCTGCTTGCGCATGATCCGAAACTGGCGCGCGACCAGATCCTCAATGCGGCGCGCCGGCAGTTCCCCGAAGGCGATGTCCAGCATTGGTGGTTGCCGCGCACCGACGCCGGCGTGCGCACCATGATCTCCGACGATGTGGTCTGGCTGGCGCATGCCACCAATCGCTACATCGAGGTGACCGGCGATACAGGGATCCTGAAGGAGCAGCTGCCTTTCATCGACGGGCAGGTGCTGGGCGAGGGCGAGCACGACGCCTTCTTCACGCCGGAAATCTCCAAGACGAACGCTTCGCTCTACGACCATTGCGCGCGTGCGCTCGACCTTGCGATCAAGCGCAGCAGCCCGGCCGGGCTGCCGCTGATCCTCGGCGGCGACTGGAACGACGGCATGAACCGCGTCGGCGAAGCCGGCAAGGGGGAGAGTGTCTGGCTCGGCTGGTTCCTTTTGAAGACGCTGGGCGACTTTACCACCGTGGCCAAGGGGCAGGGCGACACCAAGCGGGCGCAGGCCTGGACAAAACACGCCGATGTGCTGAAGCGGGCGCTGGAAAGCACCGCCTGGGACGGCCAGTGGTATCGCCGCGGCAGCTACGACGACGGCACGCCGCTTGGCTCGCACAATTCGGACGAGTGCAAGATCGACTCCATCGCGCAGTCGTGGAGCGTGCTCTCCGGCGAGGGCGACCCCGCGCGCTCGACCACGGCGATGCAGCAGGCGACGAACCTGCTGGTCGACGACAAGCTCAAGATCGTCAAACTGTTTACCCCGGCCTTCCAGAACACGAGAAAGGACCCTGGTTACATCAAGAGTTATCCGCCGGGCGTGCGCGAGAACGGCGGCCAGTACACCCATGCGGCGACCTGGTTCGTGATCGCGCTCGCCGAAATGGGCCGCACCGACGATGCCTATCGCTGCTTCTCGATGCTGAACCCGGTCAACCATGCGCTCGACGATGCATCGGCCGAGCATTATCGCGTCGAGCCGTACGTCGTCGCCGCCGACATCTATTCCGGTGAGGACAAGGGCGGTCGCGGCGGCTGGACCTGGTATACGGGCTCAGCGGGATGGCTCTACCGTGCTGCGGTCGAAGGAATTCTGGGCATTGAGCGGCGGGGCAAGCAGATCACGTTCCGGCCGAAACTGCCCAGCCATTGGGACGGCTATTCTGCAACGCTGAAGATGCTGGGGGCGGAGGTCAAGGTTCGCGTCATCCGCGACAAAAAGGCCAAATCCATCTCGCTCGAAGTCAATGGAACCAAGACAAAGTCTTCCGGTTTTCAGCCGAAGGCCGGCGACAAGACCGAGGTGGTCGTCAAGATACCCGCGTAAAATCAAGGGCTTCAGATTGTTGACGCGCGCCTTTCGAGGCGCGCGTTTTCTACTTGGGCATGCTCCTGGCGCAGTACGGCGTGCCTTCCCGGATACCGGCGGGCCAAGCGTGCAGTGATTAAAAATGTGGCAGCGCCAGCTGCTGCCATGATTTTGCCGCAAGACTGACATTTCACCTTTTATCTCAAACCGTTAGGTGATCACGGCAGATTTCGCAACGTCGTCATCTTTTGTTCGCAGAATGGGAACGGAAGAGGTAGACGGGCATTGTTTTGCGACCCGTTAACCGGTACGTGTCAAGAAATGGTGCGGTGCACAATAATGTTTTGGGCGGAGTAGCTGAAGTGTCACTTCTGCAAATCTACTGGAGAGCGCTGGGTTATCTCGCAGCCGACAGGAAGCGCGTTGCGTTTATCTGCGGTGCGAATGTCGCGCTCGCCATTATCGCCATCCTCGAGCCGATCATGTTCGGCCGGGTAATCGACGCCATCTCCGATAAGGGTTCGGTGTTTTCGACGCTGGCGCTGTGGGCCGGTCTCGGCGCCTTTAACATCGTCGCCTTCGTGCTGGTGGCGCGCGGCGCCGACCGTTTTGCCCACAAGCGGCGCAGCGAGGTGCTGTGCCAGTCGTTCGAGCGCGTGATCACCATGCCGCTCGCCTGGCACCACCAGCGCGGCACCTCCAACGCGCTGCACACGCTGCTGCGCGCCGTCGAGACGCTGTTCAGCCTGTGGCTTGAATTCATGCGCCAGCATCTGTCGACGGCTGTTGCGCTGGCTCTGCTGATTCCGACAGCTATAAGCATGGATCTTCGCATGTCGCTGGTGCTGATGGCGCTGGGCGTTCTCTATGTCGGCATCGGCCGGCTTGTGATGAAGCGCACCAAGGCGGGCCAGGCCGCGGTCGAGCGCCACTACCATCAGGTGTTCGCGCATGTGACCGACTCGGTCAGCAATGTCGCCGTGCTGCAGAGCTACAACCGTCTCGGCCACGAGGCCGATACGCTGCGCCGCTATGTCAAGAACCTGCTCGACGCGCAGAACCCGGTGCTCGACTGGTGGGCGATGGCCAATGCGCTGCACCGCCTGTCGTCGACCATTTCGATGATGGTTGTGCTTTTGATCGGCGCCTATCTGGTCACCCATGGCCAGCTCAAGATCGGCGACGTCATCGCCTTCACCGGCTTTGCCACGCTGCTGATTGCCCGCCTCGACCAGATGTCGGCTTTCGCCAACCAGATTTCCGAAGCCCGCGCCAAGCTCGAGGACTTCTATCACCTCGAGGATTCGGCCGCCGACTCCGCCGAGCCGGACGGCTTGCGCGACCTCACCAACGTCACCGGCCATGTCCGCTTCGAGAATGTCGGCTTCGAGTTTGCCAATTCGCGGCAGGGCGTCGACGACGTCTCCTTCGAGGTCCAGGCCGGGCAGACGGTTGCCATCGTCGGCCCGACCGGCGCCGGCAAGACGACGCTGATCAACCTCTTGCAGCGCGTCTTCTCGCCGTCTCATGGCCGTATCCTGATCGACGGCATCGACACCCGCACGGTGACCCGCAAGTCGCTGCGTCATTCGATCGCCACCGTCTTCCAGGATGCCGGCCTGCTCAACCGCTCGATCGAGGACAACATCCGCGTCGGTCGTGCCGAGGCGACTTATGACGAGGTTCACGCCGCCGCCAACGCGGCTGCCGCGCAGGATTTCATCCTTGCCAAGAGCGCCGGTTACGACACCGTCGTTGGCGAGCGCGGCGGCCAGCTTTCGGGCGGCGAGCGTCAGCGCATCGCCATTGCCCGCGCCGTGCTCAAGGACGCACCGATCCTGGTGCTCGACGAGGCGACGAGCGCGCTCGACGTCGAGACCGAGGACCGCGTCAAGGAAGCCATCGACGAACTGAGGCGCAACCGCACCACCTTCATCATCGCCCACCGCCTGACCACCGTTCGCGACGCCGACCTGGTCGTGTTCATGGACAAGGGCAAGGTGGTCGAGATGGGCGGCTTCGCCGAACTGTCGCTGCGCAATGGCCGTTTCGCCAGCCTGTTGCGCGCCGGCGGCCTGCTCAACGACGAGGAAGTCCGCCGTCTCAGCCGCACGGTGAATATCGAAGCGGCGTAGGCTTTTTTACCTCCCCCATGTGGGGAGGTCGGACCCGTAGGGTCCGGGTGGAGGTAGTGCCCCACCACCCCCACCCCGCTGCTTTGCAGCGACCTCCCCACAAGGGAGAGGGTAAGCACTGCGACAACCGCTCGATTGCCCCGAACGCGCCGCCGGTCTATCTAGACCTTATGAGCGACACCTCCTCACGCCTCGCCGGCTGGACCGACCTCGCCAACCCGACGCGCTTTGTCGGGCTGGCCGACAGGCTGGTGCCGTGGCTGGCGTCGATCGCCGCGATCCTGCTAGCCATCGGTCTCTATATGAGCTTTGCCGCGCCTGAGGATTTCCAGCAGGGCATCACGGTGCGCATCATGTACATCCACGTGCCTTTCGCCTGGCTCGCCATGATGTGCTACACGGTGATGGCGGTCGCCGCGCTCGGTACGCTGGTCTGGCGCCATCCGCTGGCCGACGTCGCGCTGAAATCTGCAGCCCCGATCGGCGCCACCTTCACCGCGCTTGCGCTGGTCACCGGCTCCATCTGGGGCAAGCCGATGTGGGGCACCTGGTGGGTGTGGGATGCCCGCCTGACCTCAGTCTTCATCCTCTTCCTGATGTATCTCGGCATCATCGCGCTGACGCGCGCGCTGGATGACGCCAGCCGTGCCGCCTGGGCCGCCGCCATCATCACGCTGGTCGGCTTCATCAACATCCCGATCATCAAATTCTCGGTCGACTGGTGGAACACGCTGCACCAGCCGGCCTCGGTGTTCCGGCTCGGCGGACCGACGATCGATCCCAGCCTGCTATGGCCGCTGCTGGTGATGGCGCTCGGCTTCACCGTGCTGTTCTTCGCGCTGCACCTGACGGTGATGCGCACCGAGATCCGCCGCCGGCGGGTGATCTCCATGCGCAGGGTGGCGGCAAGGCAGGCCGACTAGCGCGATTTCAAACGGAAGGGACAGCCATGCGCCTGCCGCCAGAAACATTAGCATGTGCTGCTATGTTGCGGTGCGGCAACAAGAATTCTCAAAAGATCGTTCCCGACCTCGCTTTGCTCCTTGATCTCGTTTGCGTTCTTGACAGCTCGGCCGCCAAGCAAGAGTGATATTAGTCACTAGTTGTTGCGAGGGGATTCGACGATGAAACTGTGCCTGCTGGCTGGCGTTTCGACATTTGCATTGGCGCTTGGCTGGAGTTCGGCCTACGCCGCAGACGCGCTTGTCGACGTGCCGAGGGCGGAGGATCTCTGGTACGTCACGCTCTTCGGCGGCGCCAGCTTTGCCAACAATGTGAAGACGGACTACGATAGTGGTCGGTATTCCGTGGATCTTGACAGTGGGTTCGTGATCGGCGGCGCTGTCGGTCGGCGGATCAACGACACGTTCCGCGTGGAAGGCGAACTGTCCTACGCGCGCTACAAGGCAAGCGAGTACAGCTTCAGCTTCCCTCCTGCCGACCAAGGTTCCGGCCCAGCTTCCGGCAATCTGTCGGCCACCTATCTTCTCGCCAACGTCTGGGCCGATGTTGCGCATTTTGGTGATGCCAAACTCTATGTCGGCGGCGGTCTCGGCGCGGCCTATGTTACCGCCGATACTCATTTTGATGGCCACGCCTATGGATACGGGCCTGGCGGCTGGGGTTTCGCCGGCCAGGTGGGCGCCGGTGTTACCTACGCGGTAACGCAGAATGTCGACCTCGATTTCGGTTACCGCTTCAAGGCCGTGACAAGCGTGGATCTAGACGACAATGATGGCGGCGGCACATACGAGAACGCCAAATTGTACTCCCACAATCTCCAGCTTGGCGTTACCCTGAAGTTCTGATTGGTTCGTCGCAGGTCGCGACCGGGATCTGACGGATGCCGCTCTTGCCACGCCGGCAACCCCTGGGTCTGCCGGCAATGATCTCAGCCTCGCTGCCGACCGCCGGTGAGCCGGCGGAAAAGACATTGCAGCGCGGCATCGACCTGCAACGGCGCAAGCGTTTTCGCGAGGCCGAGTTCTGCTACCAGACGGTGCTTCGCACGCAGCCCAAAAATGCCATGGCGCTGAACCTGATGGGCACGCTCGCCATCGAGGCCGAGCATCATGACGCCGCCATTGCCTATATGGAAAGGGCGGTCAAGCTCGAACCGGACAACGCCATCTTCCGCAACAATCTCGGCAATGCCTACAATGTCACCGGCAACGTCGACAAGGCGCGCAGACATCTGAGAAAGGCGATCGAGCTCGACGGAGGGCTCATCGAAGCGCTGTGCAATCTCGGCCGCTCCTATCGTAGCCAGCTCGAGGGCGACATTGCCGAAGGGTTCTATCGCCAGGCGCTGGCTATCGACGGCCAGTCGGTGATGGCACTTGCCGATATGGGCGATTTGCTCACCGACATTGGCCGGCCGGCCGAGGCGGTCGAATGCTTCAGCAAGGCCCTTGCCATCGACCCGGGCCATGTCGAGGCGCTGGCTGGAATGGCGCTTGCGCGCCGGGCGGTCAAGGACGATCCGACGTTGCCTTTGGTGCTGAAACGCCTGGAATTGCCGACAACCACCGATCGCGAGCGGGTAGTGCTGCACCACGCCGCCGGCAAGATGCTCAACGATCAGCGCGAGTATGGCCCGGCCATCCGCCATTTCGCGAGGGCCAAGGCGATTTCCGGCAATGATTTCGACATCGACCGGCACACCCAGCTTTACGACAGCTTCATCGACACTTTCGACGCTGGCTTCTTCAAGACGCGAGCCAGTTTGGGAAATCCATCCAGGCGCCCGGTCTTCATCGTCGGCATGCCCCGGTCGGGAACGACGCTGACCGAGCAGATATGCGCCAGCCATCGCGATATCTATGGCGCCGGCGAGTTGTCGACCATTCGTTCACTTGCCGGCGAACTTGGGTTCGACAAGCTCGACCCAGCCATTTTCACCAAGGGCATGGCGGCGCTCACTGCGGCCAAGGCCAAGGAGCTTGGATCGAAGTATCTCGACGATCTCAGCAGACGCAACAGCAAGGCGCGGCTTGTCGTCGACAAGATGCCGCATAATTTCGAGCTGCTGGCCTTCATCAGCCTGATCTTGCCGAACGCCCGCATCATCCATTGCCGGCGTGACCCGATGGACAATTGCGCGTCCTGTTTCATGCATAATTTTTCCGAGGCGCACGGCTATAATGCCGATCTGACCAAGCTTGGGCAGTATTACCGGCAGTATGACCGCCTGATGCGCCATTGGGCCAAGGTCATCCCGCTGGATATCCACGACATGCCCTACGAAGAAACGGTCGCCGATTTCGAAAATCGCGCCCGCGGATTGATCGGATTCCTCGGGATCGAGTGGGACGATGCCTGCCTGCGTTTCAACGAGACCGAGCGCACCGTGCGGACGCCGAGCCGCTGGCAGGTGCGCCAGCCGATCTATTCATCCTCGGTCGAGCGCTGGAAGCTGTATGGCGACGCGCTGGATCCGCTGAAGGCGGCGCTGGGTCCGGTTTATCAGTCCTGATTTCAGTTGGCCCGAACGACCTCGCGCTCGACGCGCGCTGGCGTAGATTAGACCTGAGTTGCATCGTGCTTTGGGGCCAAATGAAAGCCGAATGCTTTCATGACCGCCAGTGTGGTTTCCAGCGTAGGATTACCGTTTTCGCTGAGCGAGGTATAAAGATGCTCGCGAGCCAAGCCGGTCTTTCTGGCAATGTTGCTCATCCCCTTGGCGCGGGCAACGACACCGAGGGCGGACGCGACGAATTTGGCGTCTCCGGTTTCCATTGCCTCTGCCAGAAACGCCTCGATTGCCGTATCGGAATCGAGCATTTCGGCGGGATCGAAATCATAGATTTTTTCAACCATTGTCGTCACTCCATTCTACGGCCAGGCGCTTTGCTGTCCGTATGTCGGTTTCTTGTGAACTTTTATCCCCGCCGCACAGGAGCAGGATGACCGTTTCACCGCGCTTGTGAAATAAACGCGATAGCCGGGCCCATAGTGAATGCGCAATTCACTGATGCCTTCACCCACTGGGGCCACGTCGCCGGGATTTCCTACAATCAAACGTTGCAGCCGAACGGCAATTGCCGCCTTGGCTCTTCCGTCTTTCAGCTTTTGGTGCCACCTCCGAAAGGTGGCTGTCTGCTTCAGGATTGCCATGGTGACTAGTAAGTTATAAATTACAATTCGTCAATGTCGAAATAGGGCGAGCCTCCAAAACGAAAAGCCTCACCCCATCCGCCCACGCGCTTCCACCTTCAGCGTTTCCAGCACCTTGTCACCGTCGATCAGATGCACCTGGTCGAACAGGTTGGTCACGACGCAGCAATGATCAGGCACCACGCGCACGCGCTCGCCAATGCGAAGCTTCGCACCATTTCCAAGCGTGACCGTGCCATGTTCCTCGCTCAAGCTGGTGACGCGGGCGCCGGGCATGCCGAGCAGCTCGCCAAAATCGGCGAGCCCCAGCGTGTCGCTGGACAGCGCCTTGCTGCCGCTGTCGAGGATGGCGCGGGCCGGCGTCGGATGGCTGACCACGGTGGCGAGCACCGTCAGCGCACAATCGTCGAGCGTGCCGACGCCTTTGGCGACCTGGTAGCGGTCGAGGTAGATGTAGGTGCCGGGGCGGTATTCGGTAACGACGCTGTCCTCGCCGGAGCGCCACATATCAGGCGTGCCGCCGCTTGAAATGCGATCACAGGCGAGACCCGAGGCCGCGAGCGTTTGTTTGGCGCCGGCCAGCCAGGATTCAGCCTCGGCGGCGCGGCCGGCCGCGGGGTAGGTCATCAGCCCGCCGAAGGTGAGCCCCTTGGCTTGGTCGATCAACTTCGCCAGTGCCAGCGCCTCGGCGGCGCTCTGCACGCCGCAACGGCCCATGCCGGTGTCGCATTCGACCAGGACGGGCAGGGGGTGCCAGGTATCGGTGAAGGTGGCGGCGAGCCCATCCAGCGTTTCGAGGCTGTCCACCGTCACTGACAGTGTCACAAGGCCATGCAGCGCCTTGAGGCGCTCCAGCTTGGCGCGGCCAAGGATGTTGTAGGGCAGAAAAATATCGGTCAGCCCGGCATCGGCCATCACCTCGGCTTCGCCGATCTTCTGGCAGGTGATGCCGACCGCGCCGGCCGCCACCTGCTTCTTCGCCCAATAAGGCAGCTTGTGCGTCTTGATGTGCGGCCTGAGTTTCAGCCCGTGGCGGTCGGCATGCGCCTGCGCTCGTGTGATGTTGGCTTCGGCGCGGGCTGCGTCGATGAGGATCGCCGGCGTGTCGAGGTCGTCTATGCCTTGCATGAAATATCACCCTGGGAAATCTGGCTGACTTATGGCCCCGATCCGCACGGATGTCATGGGGCCAGCACGCAGTTTGCGTCGACACCGCAGCGCTGTTCGGCTATGCGCTTCAGATAACTCCAGGGAACGCGACGCGAAGGGATCACGATCATGAAACGCTCCACCGTCAACGACATCATCCGCGATGCAGACGCCTTCATCCGCTCGTTCGGCTACATCATGCCGCCCTTCGCCTACTGGAGCCCGGAAGAGATGAAGGCGCGCAAGGCCGACTCCGCCGCCATTTTCACCTCGCGGCTCGGTTGGGACATCACCGATTACGGCCAGGAAAAATTCGACGAACTCGGCCTGTTCCTGTTCACCGTTCGCAACGGCGTCTATGCCGACATGAAGAAGGGCATGGGCATGCTTTATGCCGAGAAGATCATGATCTCGCGCAAGGATCAGCTGTCGCCGATGCACCGCCACAACATCAAGGCCGAGGACATCATCAACCGCGGCGGCGGTAAGCTCGTGCTGGAACTGTTCATGCACGATCGCGACGGCGGCATCGATCCGAAGGCCGAAGTGACGGTGCCGGTCGACGGCACCATCCACAGGCTGCCGGCAGGCGGGCTCCTGAAGCTCGACCCGGGCCAGAGCGTGACGCTGCTGCCCGGCGTCTGGCACGCCTTCTGGGCCGAGGGCAAGGATGTGCTGATCGGCGAGGTCTCGACCGTCAATGACGACCTTACCGACAACGTCTTCCGCGAACCGATCGGCCGCTTCTCCAACATCCACGAGGACATTGCGCCGGTGCACCTGCTGGTGTCCGACTATGAAAAGTGGGTGGGGTAGGCGGCCTCGCCGCTTTTACTTCGTTTGATTGAGAAGTGCGCCCAGCCTGCGCACTTCGGCGATCAGGCGAGGCATGTCCTGCCGCGCCGCAGCCATGAAATCCTGGTCTTCGGCCGTGGCGCTGGCCATTTCGATATCGTCGCCGCGATCCGCGCCTTCGTCGGTTTGAATGAAATTCGATCTGCTCAGCAAATCCCGACCCTCGACCCATGATTTCCATGGGCCGGGCTGAGCTGCGGCAGCACGCGCGCCTCCATTTCCTGGAGTTCGAGCTCGGATGGAGAGGTGTTCATGGTGACCGATTACTCGACGCTGTTAACGACAAAGCGAAATGCACTCTCGAACAGCACGCCCGAGATCCTCTGGCGTATCTGTTGAAGACAAGATCGTGTCCAGCGGCACGGCACTCTCTCTGTTGACTTTGGCATAGGGGGTAAGTGTGAATTTGTCGTCCCTTCCCTGGTCGACCGACATCTGACGGGATTTCCGAAGGAGGGAGTTGTACGACTTGAAGCCGAACCGCGAAGCCGAGCTGTCAAGAAGAACCGTGTGTACGATGTCGTCGGGCACATCGCTGGCATAAGCACCAAGCGCGTTGAGTGTTGCTAGACCGATCTCTTTGTCGGAGACCGAAGGTAGCTCGCCAATCAAAATGACGGGACCTGCGAACTTCTCCCAGCCGTCGCGGGTGGTAGCCATCGGAATTGCAAACACACTTTTATCAACTATGTTCAGGAAGCAATGTCTCATGTATCGACTCCCATCTGAGGCACAGCTCACCGCTGATACTTATCCGCCTTGCGGTTGCCCAACAGCAGCTTGCGTTCGAGCTGTGCCCGCAGCTCGCCATAATAGGCGGTGAGGAAGGCCCTGGAATCGACCGGCTCGATCGTCATGCCGATCTTGCGTCCGATCGTTTCGGCCACGGCTTTCAGCGCGAAATAGTCGTCGCGGCGCAGCACTTCCTCCAGCTTGTGCAGTTCGGCGATGCCATAGGCATCGAGCTGCGCCTGGGTGAAGCGGAATGCGCGGGTGGTGGTGTCCTGGCGTTGCGACAGGTCTTCGACCAGCGCCAGTTTCGGCGCCTCGACAACCCACGTTCCGGCCAAAAGGTCGCCGATGCGCATGCGGTCGCGGTTGAACAGCGGGAAGAGCGCAAACAGCAGCGTCCAGACCAGCCCGAAGATCGTCGACAACGTGTCGGCGAGCCCCATCTCGCTGCGGCCGAGGATGATCGACAGCGGCAGGAAGATCTCGATCTCGCGCATCAGATTGCGGGCGATGACCTGATCGACCGATAGGCCGGCGCCGCTGCGCGATGCCACCCGGATGCCGAGCATCCGCTTGCCGGGCGTGGCGGCGCGGCGGCCGGCTTCGAAGACGATGAAGTAGGCGTTGCGCAGGAAGAAGATCAGGATGATCCAGACGATGAACAGCGGCTGCGCGCCTTCGCCTTTGAGGCCGGCCAGCCCGAACAGTGCAACGATCGAGATCACGATCGCCGTGACGATGATGATGACAAAGTCGAGCAGGAAGGCGGCGGCGCGAGTGCCGGCATCGACGAGCTTGATCCGGAGATCGACCCCTTCCGGCGTGATCAGCGGCCGTATCGTCGAGACGGTAGCACGCCTAGCGGTCGCCATGCCGCACCACCCTGAACAAATAGAAATAACAGAGCCACAGCGTCAGCATGCCGCCGCCAATGGCGTAGCGTGTAGCGTCGCTGGTGATCACCTGCCTGCCGATGCCTTCGAGCAGGCCGGCAAACAAAAGCATGATCGTCACCCCGACCATGGTGGTTGCGGCCACGCGCCCGGCATCGGCTGCCGCCGTCATCCGCGTCAGTTCGCCGGGGAAGGCGATGCGCGTGCCGATGCGCATGCCGGCGGCGCCCGCCAAGGCGATCGCGAACATCTCGGTGGTGCCGTGGATGGACAGCCAGCCGCCCAGCTCCAGCCCGAGCCCCTTGGCGATGTAGATCTGGAACATCGCGCCAAGCAGGCAGCCATTCATCAGGATCAAGAGCACGCTCGGCACCGCGAAGGCAAAGCCCAGCGCGAAGGCCAGGATCGCCACCTGGACATTGTGCGTGAACAGATAGGCGGCGAAGCCCGACAGGAAATTGCTGTCGGCGCCGTCATAAAGCACCTGTCGCAGGACTTCGACTGAGGCATCCGGGTTGCGCCCGCCGGCCAGGCTCGGCGGAATGATGGCGTCGAACCAGCCCTTGTCTTTGGCCACCAGCCAGTAGCCGGCGCCGGCGCCGACAAAGGTCAGGACGACCGACAGCAAGGTCTCGCGCCACAAATCGCGAATTGCATGCGGCCAGTCATGCAGAAAGAAATCGCCGATGCGCTGCCGCAAGCCGCGACGCGCGCCATAGAGGTAGAAGTAGCCGCGCAGGCAAAGCGCTTCGAGATAGCTGACCAGCGCATTGTCGAGCGAGGTCGCCCGCGCCACCGAAAGCGAGGACAGCGCCGAGCGGTAGAGCAATGGCAGCGACAGCAGTTCGTCTTCCGATAGCGTGCGTGGCGCACGTTTCTCGACCCGGGCAAGCAGCGCCTCGAACGCCTTCCAGTCGGCCTCGCGCTCCGAACGGAAGCTCGCCAGCGACTGGCGCACCGCATCCTTGCCGACCAGCGCGTTCACAACAGATCCTCCCGCTTTAGCTCGAGATAGCGTTCGACCAGCGCCGGTCCGAGCCTCTGATGGTCGGCTTCGATGACATGCGCGCCGAGCAGCCTGAGCCTGCCGATGACGACCTGCCTTTCGCGCAGCAGCCCGCCGGCGACGACCGAGCGCGCCACATCCTCCGGTGCGTCCGGCGGCATGTCGGCCAGTGTCTCCAGTTCGACATCCTTCATCATCATGAACAGCACCAGATGCCGTTCGGTGAGCCGACCGACGGTGCGCAGCATCAGTTCGGCGCTGATCGGATCGACGAAGTCGGTGAAGATGATCACCAGCGAACGCCGGTCGAGCTTTGCTGCAAGGGTCGTCAGCGCCAGGGTGAAATTGGTCTCTTCGGTGGAATAGTCGATCTCCGCCGCCCGCTTCTGGATCATGGCGAAGCTGGCGGAGCCGCGCACGGCGCCGCTGGAGACGCGCGGCCGCGCATCGAAGCCGAACAGGGAGACCATGTCGCCGCCCTTCAGCGCAATGAACGCCGACAGCAAGGCGGCGGTGACCGCGCGGTCGACCTTCGGCACGCCGTCGACGGGCTCGCACATCAGCCGGCCGCTATCGATGGCCAGCACGATGTTGTTGTTCTCCTCGATACGGAATTCGCGCGCCAGAAGCCTGCCGTGGCGGGCGCTGCGCTTCCAGTCGATCATGCGCCGGCCCATGCCGGGCTGGTAGTCCTTGAGCGCCTCGAATTCGCGGCCCTGGCCGGCGCGGCGCTGCGCATGTCCGTCGGGCAGCGCCTGGCGCTGCAGAAGCGTGATCGCCTCGTCGCGGGCGCTGCTGACGTTGGGCAGCACCGCCACCTTGCCGTCCATCGGCAGCACCACCTGGTTCCAGACCAGCCCGAACGGCCCGCGCCAGCGCACCCACAGGCGATCGAACCTGGCAATGCCGCGCCGCAGCGCCTGAAATCTGAGATCGAGCGATGCGCTGCCGGCCTCGGCGGTCGATGCGCCGCCGGTGCCGCCCAGCGGTTGCAGCCGCTCGTCATGGCCAAGACGCGCCTGCACGGCGCGCGGCCGTCCGCCGAGCCTGGCGGTGACATTGACGGTGAGCTGGCCGCCGACGCTGACCTGCGGCGGGGCGTGGATGCTGGCGTTCAGAGAAGCCCGTCCGCGCCCGGCGGCCGCGTCCACGGCCAGGAAAGCAAGCAGCGCGCAGATCCACAACAGGCCGAGATACCACATCGACGGCAGCGCGAGCGCGATCAGGAAGGCCGGTATTGCACCGGCCGCACCTGCCCAGACTGCCCGGCCGCTCGGATAAATCAACGTGGCGCTTCCGTCTGGTCTACAAGGTCGGTCACGATCTGTTCGACCAGGCGGCCGTCGATCTGCGCCGCCGGCGACAGGATAACGCGATGGCGCAGCGCCGGCACGGCAAGCGCCTTGACGTCGTCGGGGATGACATAGGCACGCCCGTCGAGCGCTGCCCGAGCCCGTGCGGCTCTCGCCAGCATGGCGCCCGCGCGCGGGCTGGCGCCGACCTCGAGGTCGGGGCTTTCGCGCGTGGCCCGCACCAGCCTGGCGATATAGTCGACGACATCATCGACCAGCGTAACCTCGCCGACGGTCGCCAACGCCTTTTCCAGCGTCTTGCGGTCGGCCTGGGCCTTGATGCCGTACTGCTTGATGTCGTGCGAGGCGGTGCCGCCGCCATGGTGGATGATGATCGCCTTTTCCTCTTCCGGGCCGGGGTAGCTCACCCGGTGCTTGAACAGGAAACGGTCGAGCTGGGCTTCGGGCAGGGGATAGACGCCCTGGTGCTCGATTGGGTTCTGCGTCGCGACCACCATGAAGTTCGGGCCGAGCGCATGGGTGGTGCCGTCGAAGGTGACGGCATGCTCCTGCATCGCCTCCAGCAGGGCTGCCTGGGTCTTCGGCGGCGTTCGGTTGATTTCGTCGGCGAGCAGCAGATCGCAGAAGATCGGGCCGCGCGTCAGCGTGAACTGCCCGGTCTGGAAATTGTAGATGTTGGAACCGACGATATCGCCGGGCATCAGGTCGGGCGTGAACTGGATCCGGCCATAGGCGACGCCCAGCGCCTGGGCAAAGCAGCGCGCCGTCATCGTCTTGGCCGTGCCCGGCGGTCCTTCGAGCAATATATGCCCGCCGGCGAACAATGCCGTGAGCATCAGATCGACCGTATCGTGTTGCCCGGTGATGGCCTTGGCCACCTCTTCCCTGATCTGTGTCGCCAGGGCCTTCACATCATCGACGTTCACCGAGCCTCCTTGCCGTCCAGTCGTGCAGCTTTTCGGCTGCATCATGCATTTGTGTCAGGGTCTTTGCCGCGTTCGCAGCTTGCAGGCGGGTCGTGAAACCGCCGGCTTCGTCCTTGTCGCGGGAATCGAGCCAGCGGTCGAGCGCTTCGCCCTGCAAACCGTGCGGCGCGCCGAGCAGCGCGCCGGCGCGCACGCGTGCCAGTGCTCCATAGCGGTCGCCCAGTTCCTCCAGCCGGCCGGCGCGGCGCAACAGCATCGCCGTGGTGTCGACCAGCGCGCGTTTGCCGAAGGCGATGGCGCGCTGATCGGCCCGTGGCGGCCCGAACCGGCCAAGGCCATGCAGGAAGGCAAGTGCCGCCGCCGCCAGGATGGTCAGCGTCAGCGCCAGGAAGGGCGGCTCGACCAGAAGCTTGGCGAGATCGTATTTTCGCCCGACGCCATGCAGCGTCAGGTCGAACATGACGGCACCCTCTTCGGGCTGCAGGAGCTCGATCAGCTTGAGCGCCGCCGCCGCCTTGTCGGGATCTTTCAAGCCGGCGTTATTGATGAGATCGGGGTCCGTCAGAATGTAGAACCGCTCGTCTTCGACCTCGGTCAGCACGGCCTTACCGTTGCCGGCGGCAATCAGCGGGTGTTCGTCGGCCACCCATTGCAGCTGGTCGGGAACGCTGACCATTTGCCCTGAGACGTCGAGTTGCTTGACCGTGGTCTCACCTTCGCCGAGCTTGGCCTTGGCGATCCGGGCGAGCCAATCGTTGACCACGACGTCCGGCAGCCGCTGGATCTTCATCTCCCACCCCTCGTGCTCGAACAGCGGCAAGGTCGCCCATTTGGGCAGCACGAACAGCGTATCCAGGCCCTTGCGAAGCTTGACGATGTTGGCAAGCGCATCCGGGTCGCTGTCGGGCGAAATCGTGACGATCAGGAGGTTCGTGTCGATCTGGAGATCGCTGTCGGACCGCGCCATGTCGGGCGCTTCGCCGGTCAGCTCCAGCCATTCCGCCAAGCCGGCATAGCCGATGCCGCTCTTCGAGAGCGGCGTTGCGCCACCGACGCTCGGCTGGCGAAAATCGGGGGCATAGGTGGACAAAAGGAAGAAGCCCGCCGCCGCGAGCAGGCTGGCGAAAATGCCCCAGAACACCGTCCTGCGGCTGAACGGTTCCTGCTGGGCGATGTCGGCTGTCGCGTCACTCACGTCCAGGCATCCCTGAAGACGAATCGCTCATAGGCGCTGCGCGCCTCCTGCCAGCCCTCGGGCCCGACCGGCCGGCGCGCGAACAACGCCGCCTCGACGATGCGCGCGATCTGGGTAAAGGCGCCACGCGCCCGCGTTGGCAGCGACGCCGCTCCCGCGATATCGCGCGCGGTCAGCGACGGGCGCAGGAAGTCGGGCAGGCGGCCGGCAATGTCGGCAACGCTGCGGCGCAGCAGGAGATGCACCGCCTCGTCATACTCGCCCCGGGCGGCCAGCGCATCGGCTTCCGACAACAGGATCTGCGCGGCGCCAACGTCGGGGTGCCATATCGCTTCCGCCTCGGTCACGCTCTTTTTGCGCCACCAGGGCAGGCGCCAGGCGACGCCTTTCACTTCAAGGACAATCAGCAGCAGAATGATCGCGGCACCTGTCATCACCGCGCCCCAGAACAGGTAGATCATGTACGGGCCGAGCGATTTCAGGAACTCGCCCAGCGGTCTCAGCCACTCGGGTGTCTCGGGTGGTCTGTAGGCCGGCAGGTCGAACTGGATCGAATCGTCCGACAGCAACTGCTTGTGCAGTTTGGCCAGCCATTCGGCTTGCGCAGCGTCCGGCTGTGCAGCAGTCACCTTCTCGCCCCCCTGCAACCTGCGGTTCGCGAGCCGACACTGGCAATGCAGCGTAACTTTTGCAAGTGGGCTAGACGCCAGTCGTTAATCTTGGCAAATTTACTACTGCGGCTGCCGGACAATATTCGGCGGTGGAACAGGGGGCGCATCATGACTTCGGCAACATTTGCACGGCCTGAGAAATTTCAGATCGGCAGGGTCTTCAACAACAGCTTCTCCGTCATCGGCCGCAACGTCATACTTTTCGTGGGGCTTTCGGTGCTGT
This sequence comes from Mesorhizobium sp. M0292, assembly GCF_040321695.1. NCBI lineage: Bacteria > Pseudomonadati > Pseudomonadota > Alphaproteobacteria > Hyphomicrobiales > Phyllobacteriaceae > Mesorhizobium > Mesorhizobium sp. M0292. The sequence goes on along the minus strand of NZ_JAMYSB010000018.1, from coordinate 4,713 downwards.
TTGCGGGGGTGCCGGCAGTTATTCTTCGGCTATGGACCGAATCGCGCATGCAGGCGCTCCTGACGGCCAATCCCGGCGCTGCGGCCGACCCCGCCCTGGTGTTTAGCAACATTTGGGTGACGCTCCCGGCCAGTTTCATTGCCTCCCTTTTCGTACTGGTGCTGCAGTCGGCGCTCGTGCGAGCCACAATCGAGGATTTGAACGGCAAGCGGCCGACCTTGGGCGATTGCCTGCAGATAGCCATCCGATATTTTCTGCCGACATTGGCGATCGGCCTGCTCGTCGGCCTGGGCGCAGGCCTAGCCGCGCTTGCGTTGCTGGTGCCCGGCATCATCTTGTGGCTGGGCTGGTCGGTTGCGATACCGGTTCAGATCCAGGAGCGGCTCGGCGTGTTCGGCTCGATGTCGCGCAGCCGCGCCCTGACCAAGGGCAGCCGCTGGTCGCTCTTCGGCTTGTTCCTTGTCCTGATCATCATCGGCATGGTCATCCAGGGCGCGGTGGGCGTGTTTGTCTACCTGTTTCACGACATTGTCGCTACTGTCGTGGCGGCACTGGTGCAGAGCGTGATGTCGATGTTGCTGTCGGTCGCCGCCGCGGTCAGCTATGTCGAGCTGCGCCAGGTCAAGGAAGGCACCAGCGTCGACGAACTGGCCGAGATCTTCTCGTAAGCCGACGGGTTTGCACCGCCTTGACCCGGTCAGGTCAAGGCGGGTGCCAGGGCAGGAGGCATCGTGACGTCACTGGCGCAGGACCGACCGGAAAAATTCCGCATCGGCAGGGTTTTCAGCAACAGCTTCGCGGTCATCGGCCGCAATCTGGGTTTCCTTGCTGTGGTCGTCGGACTTTTCTCAACCCTGCCCGCACTGCTGTACAACCTCTGGAACCTGTCCCGGGTCGCTACATTGGTGAACGTCGACAGCGCCGGGAACGCCGCCGCTTTCGAAACGTCGGCCATGGGAGACTACTCGGGCTTATCGATAGTCGCTTCCTTGATCATTTTCGTTCTGGCCTTGCTGGTGCAAGCGGCGCTTGTCAGGGCGGCAATCGAGGATTTGAACGGCAAGCGGCCGGTCATCGGCGACTGCATCCAGATAGCATTGCGCAGCTTCTTGCCCACGCTGGGCATAGGCATTCTGATCATTGTCACTCTGGTGGTGGCTGTTTTTGTGATGGTTTTCATCGCCTGGGTCATTCCCCCTATCGGGTGGCTGATCGGGCTTGCCCTGGCGTTTATTCCCGCTTTCATGTGGCTGATTTCCGTATCGGTTTCCGTGCCCATTGCGGTTCAGGAGCGGCTTGGCGTGTTCGGCTCGATATCGCGCAGCCGTGCCCTGACCAAAGGCAGCCGCTGGTCGATATTCTGGCTGCTGCTGATCATTGGCGTGGCGGCGATGCTCATCCAGGCGGTGTTCTCGTTGTTTTTCGGACTGGCGCTCGCCACCGCCGGCGGCGTCACCGGTGTCGGTGTCCTGGTCGGAGCGATTGGCAGCACTCTGGTGTCGACGATCTTTTCGACGATGCTGTCGGTGACCATTGCCGTCACCTATGTCGAACTGCGCCAGGTCAAGGAAGGCACCAGCGTCGACGAACTGGCGCAGATTTTTTCGTAACGGCACATCGACCGGGGTAGGGCAATCGTGACGTCGATGACGCCGGAGCAGCCAGGCAAATTTCGCATCGGCAGGGTTCTCCGAGATACGTTCGCGATTATCCGGCGCAATCCGGTGCTGTGCTTGGGAGTGGCGTTGTTCGTATACGCCTTGCCGGAGTTTGGATTTTCCTACTGGTTCTGGGTATCCGTTGGGTCGGTAGAGCCCGAATACTCGATGCGACGGTTGACGATCACGGCAATCTTCACGTTGGGCTTTTTTGTGCTGGGGGCTTTCATGCAGGCGGCATTGACGCGAGCGGCCCTGATGGATCTGCGCGGCGAACGGCCGTCGGCACGCGATTGCATCAGAACAGCCTGTGCGCTTCTGCTACCGGCAAGCGCCGCCTCGATCCTGATCACATTCGCCTTCTGGCTGGGCCTGGTACTCATCATCGTTCCCGGACTGTTGCTGCTGGCGCGCTGGTCGGTCACGACGCCGGTAATTGTCGGTGAAGGGCGTGGCGTGTTCGCCAGCATGCAACGCAGCCGCGACCTGACCAAAGGCAGCCGCTGGCCGTTGCTGTGCATCTGGCTTGTCGTGCTCGTGCCTTCAATCACCGTGGATATTTGGGCGAACGCCTTCTTTTTCTCATTTGGTCTGACACTGGGCTTTTTGCTCAACGCCCTGGTCGATACAGCCCAAGGCTTGGTGGTATCGATCGCCATCGTCGTCATGTATGTGGAGTTGCGACAGCTCAAGGAAGGCACCAGCATCGACGATCTGGCTGAGATTTTCTCGTGAGCGAAAGTCGCCGATTTCGGTCGGTTGGCTGCCCTCTCAACGACAGCAGCTACGGTCCGCCTGCGGTCTCGTCCGGCACAGGCATGACGACGTGATCGCCACATTAGCCTTGGCCAGTGCTACGTCGAGCTTCTCCTGCACCCCCGGCAGTTCCACGCTCTCGCCGCGCCGCTTCAGACATTCCACCAACCCGTGCAGCGACCAGACATTGTCGGGGTGCTGGGCGCAGAGCTGGACCTTGCCGCTCAGGCCGAGGTCGTCGCGATAGACCTGCTCGGCCTCGTCAGTGTGGCCCTGGTCGAGGACCAGTGCCGCCAGCGCATGGCGCGGCGGTGCATCCAGGCCCAGGGCTCGGTGTAGGACAGATTGTCGTCGAGTTCGACGGATTGGCGCAGATGGGCGTAAGAGTCGTCATGCTGCCCCTGGTGGTAGGCCAACTCGCCATCGAGCAAGGCGGCGCCGACGGCTAGCGAGGCCCGTGCCGGGTTGCTGAGGAAGCGCCGCTCGGGCGCAATGCTCTCGACATGCCTGCGGAAATTTTCGCGCTCACGCTCGGCTGCCGCGAATTGCTTGAGCGTCGCATGGGCGACGCCCTTGGCGTAGTGCTGCATGGAGGCGGCCAGCACATAAAGTGCCGGCTCGTCCACCATCGGCTCATCGATGATCTCCTGCCAGCGGCCGAAGCGCACCTGCACATGCGATTTTATCGCATGATAGCCCTCCACTGTTTGCGTCAGCTTTGGCCGGTCCTGGATGGCGACCACGTCGCGCGTGACCAGGCTGCGCACCTTGTCAGCCGCCCACAGTGCCGGCTGGTACTGGCCAAGGAACATGCAGGTGAACATCATCAGATGCAAATCGTGGCAGCAGCCGAGCAGATAGTAGGTCGTCTCACCGGCATAGGCGAGGTAGAGGTCGTTGGCGCGCACCGCCTTTTCGCCGGCCAGCTTTGCCTTCTCGTACTCGCCGCACAGCACATGGATATGGCCCGGCATATGGTTCATGTGGCCGGCATCGGGGCACATGGTGCCGAGCCGGTCCGCCGAGCGCATGCCGCGTTCCGGCTGCGTCGACATCTCGAGCAGATGGATATGCAGGTGCAGGATCGCCGGATGCGGCGCCGTGCCGGCTTCGCCCGAAAGCCGGATCGAGCGCTCGCATTCCGCCATGTCAGTACTGCTAAGGGAGACGGCACTAGAAAAAAGTTCCTACGCGATAGACCACATGATGTCGTTCTATCGTAACCCGTGGGAGCCTTATGAGGCTCGAGTTAGAGCGATTGACGAAAAGCGCGAGGGGCTTGCTGTCTAACTAGCTTTTGGCGCAGGTAGTGGCGCGATCAAGCCGGCGCGGCTTTAAACGCAGCGCCGGCCACCTTAATCCTAGAACGATCACCCCTCCAGCCACACCTTCTCAAAATGCTGTTCCAGCGACTGGTGCTGTTCGCAGCCTTGCACGCCCTTGCGGTAGGTGCGGTAGACCGAGCGCCAGTAGGGCTGGATGATGATGCCGGAATCGCGCAAATTCTGCTCGATCCTGGCCATGATCTCCTTGCGCTGGGCGGCGTCCGGCGTTGCCAGCGCCTTGTCGAGGAGTTCGTCGAACTCTTTGCTGGCGTAAGCACTTTCGTTCCAGGCGGCGCCCGATTTGTAGGCGAGCGCCAGCACCTGGACGCCGAGCGGGCGGCCCAGCCATTCGGTTGTGGAGAAAGGGTATTTGCTCCAGTCGTTCCAGAAGGTCGCGGCCGGCAGCACGGTGCGCTTCATCTTCAGGCCGGCCTCGCGCATCTGCGCGGCGATCGCGTCGCCGGTGCTCTTTTGCCATTCGATGTCGACCGAGATCAGCTCGAATTCGTGGTCGGCCTTGCCGGCTTCAGTGAGCAGTTTCTTGGCCTGATCCATGTCGCGCTTGGCCGGGCCGATATCGGCAAATTCCGGGTGCATCGGGCCGACATGGTGGTTGTCGGCCGGCTTGCCGCGGCCGCCGAGGCCGAGCGCCAGCACGGCGGAATTGTCGACGGCAAGCTGGGCGGCGCGGCGCACCTTGACGTCGTCATAGGGTGCGTTGCCGACATTGAAACGGGCAACGATGGTCGATCCGGTGGCGATCTCGGAATTCAGCAAGCCCATCTGCTCGGTCTGCGACACGGCGTCGGACGCGGTTTCGTGGTCGGTGTCGATCTCACCGGATTCGAACGCCGACAGCATGGCGTTGGGGTCGGAGCCGTAATCGACCCATTTGATGCCATCGAGATGGAAGTCGCCTTTCCACCAGGGCTTGTCCTTGCGCTTCACCTCAGCACTGGTCTCGGCATTCCAGC